>JAFXTB010000169.1 GCA_017525225.1 Kiritimatiellia bacterium | reverse complement strand
TCTCCAGCGTATCGCAGACCTTGACGAACTCAGCATATGCCTCGGGGAATTTGTCGGCCATCTGGGCGATCGGCATCGGCGTGCGGACGCCGGCGACGACGTCTTCGCCCTGGGCGTTGGTCAGGAATTCGCCCATCAGCTTCTTCTCGCCCGTCGCCGGGTCGCGCGTGAACGCCACGCCCGTGCCCGACTGGTCGTTGAGGTTGCCGAACGCCATCATCTGGACGTTGACCGCCGTGCCCCAGGAGCACGGGATGTCGTTGTCGCGGCGATAGACGTTCGCGCGCGGGTTGTCCCAGCTGCGGAACACGGCCTGGATGGCGGCGAAGAGCTGCTCCTTCGCGTCATCGGGGAAGTTCTTGCCGATCTTGCTCTTGTACTCCTTCTTGAACTGCCCGGCGAGCTCCTTGAGGTCTTCGGCCGTCAGCTCCACGTCGAGCTTCACGCCCTTCTTGGCCTTCATGTCGTCGATCAGCTTCTCGAAGTACTTCTTGCCGACCTCCATCACCACGTCCGAGAACATCTGGATGAAGCGGCGGTAGCAGTCCCACGCCCAGCGCGGGTTCTTCGTCTGCTCCGCGAGGGAGTTCACCACCGTCTCGTTGAGGCCGAGGTTGAGGATCGTATCCATCATGCCCGGCATGGACGCCCTGGCGCCGGAGCGCACGGATACGAGCAGCGGGTTCTTCGCGTCGCCGAACTTCTTCCCGGCGGACTTTTCGAGCTTGTCGATGTACTCCAGCACCTGCGCCTTGATGTCGTCGCCGATCACCTTGCCGTCGTCGTAGTAGCGCGTGCACGCCTCGGTCGTGATGGTGAAGCCCTGCGGCACGGGCAGCCCGAGCGACGCCATCTCGGCGAGGTTCGCCCCTTTGCCGCCCAGCAGGTTGCGCATGCCGGCGTTGCCTTCGGTCTTTCCTGCGCCGAAGAAATACACGTACTTGGTCTGTTTTGCCATTGTCTTTTCCTCTTTTTCCTTCTTTTGCTTCTTTTTTTCCTTATGGATTCCGTAAATTATAGGAAATCCGCGGCAGAAAGGAAAGCAAAAAAGGTTAAACCCTTCAATCATTTTTATGGTAGAATATTGGCCCGTGGCAAAAAATGCAGGCAACATACACCTGATAGCAGGCGAGGACGACTATCTCGTCGAGGCGACCGCTCGCAAGATCCGCGATGCGGCCGTTCCGGCTGAATTGCGTTCGAGCGCAGTGGAGATCGTCGCCGGCGAGGCCGACGCTCAGGATGCTCAGATGGCGTCGCTGCGCGACTGCGAGGCGTCGGTGCATACGCCCCCCTTCCTCGATCCGGTGAAGCTCACCTGGTGGCGCAACGTCACCTTCCTGCCAGGCGGCGGAAGGAACGGCCGCATCGCCGACCGCGTCAAGGACGCCCTCGAACGCTTCGCCCGCGACCTTTCCGCCAACCCACTTCCGCCGAACCAGCATCTCATCGTCACCGCGCCGAAGCTGCTGCAGGCCTCCATATTCGCCAAGGCCATGAAGGTGGTGGGCGAAGTGGTCGTGTTCGCGGGCGAGAAGAAATCCGGCAAGCGCGCCGATGCCGCGCTCGCCTTGCTGCCCGAGCTTGCCGAGGAGGAAGGTCTCAAGTTCGCGCCCGGCGCCGCCGAGGCGTTTATCGCAAAGGTCGGCCCAGACACGCGCACAATCATATCGGAACTCGCCAAGATGCGCGCATTTCTCGACGACGGGGTGGACACCGTCACCCGCGAGGCGATCGCCGCCATCTCCTCCGCCGGCGGGGACGAACCAGAGCTGTGGATGCTCACGGATGCCGTCGGCCGACGTGACGTGCGGCAGTCCGTCAGGCTGCTCAAGGACATGCTCGGCATGAAGGGCGCCGGCATACTGCTCGCAACCGTGCTGGAGAAGTTCTTCCGCGAGCTGTACGTCTATCGCGACGCGATCGACCGCGGCTGGTTCACCCCGCACGGCTGGGCGCGCCAGCTGCCGGCGGAGGCGGCAGCGGCGCTGGACGCCGCCGGCATCGGGCCCAACGCTGAGAAACGCGGCTGGATCGTGCGTGGCCGTGCCACGGCGGCGGGCAACTACACGGCGCGCGAACTGCGCATCGCCCGACACCGCATGATGAAGGTGCGCGAGAGCCTGGTGTCGTCGTCCGCCGACGACCTGCTGATCGGCACGGAGCTTTTGAGGATAGTCCCGAAAAGAGGCTGAAACAGTGAAAGTTGAAGGTTGAATATGCTGAATAGACAGTCCATCACGAAGATGTTCTCCATAGAGACGAAACCCGGCGCCTTCTTCCGGCGCATAGACTGGACCTGCTTCTGGTCCGCCACATTGATCGCAGGCATCGTCTATACGCTTACGTTGGGGCCGTCCGTAGGCCTCGAGGACTCCGGCGAACTCGCCACTGCCGCCGACCACCTCGGAGTGCCGCATCCCCCGGGCTACCCGTTCTGGTCGCTCTGCTCGTGGTTCTTCTGCCGCATCTTCTCGTGGGTCACCTACATGGGCCAGCCCACGCCCGCGTGGGCGGTAAGCTTCTTCTCGGCCGTAGCGGGCGCGTTCGCCGCCGGATGTACCGCCCTGCTAATCTGCCGCAGTGGTTCGGACATGCTCGATTCCGTCTCCCCCACCCAACCCTCCCTCCCCTCCCAACCTTCACAACCTTCTCAACCTTCCCAGCTCCATGCGTTCATGTCCTTCGCCGGCGGCCTTGGTGGATCGCTCGTCTTCGCGTTCTCGCCGGTGGAATGGTCGCAGTCCACGATCGTGGAGATCTACTCGCTCAACGCGCTGTTCCTCATGGCCGTGCTACTTCTGTGCTATCGCTGGATGCGCAAGCCCTCGGACAAGATCCTGTGGCTGGCCGCGTTCGTCTTCGGCCTCGGCCTCACGAACTACCAGGTGCTGCTGATGGCCGCCCTGCCGCTCGCGATCATGATCGCGCTCAGGGACATCCGCCTCTTCCGCGACTTCGTGCTGATCCTCATCCCGATCGGCCTCACGGCCAAGCTGCTCCAGATCGGCAGCATGCTGCGCGCCTCGCACGTGATGTCGGCAGACGTGATCAACAAGTTCGCGCCCCTCGCCAAGACAGAAAGCTGTCCGAACGAGATATTCCTCTGGCTGGGCTGCCTGCTCGTAGTGGTGGCGCCCGTGGCCGCGTTCTTCGTAAGGCGCCGCAACGGTTCCGATAGCGCCACCAGGACAGCCTTCGGCGTTGGGTTCCTGGGCGTCGGGTTCATCTTCCTCTCCGCAACCGTCTTCGCCGCCAAGGCGGAATGGACCACCGTGTTCGAACAGGCGGTCGCCCCGCTGATGGAGCCTTCGAAATACGCATACATCGGCGCGCTGCTGGCGGCATCCGCCATATCCGCCCTCGGCGCGGCCTTCGCGCCGGACGACGAACCCCTTTCATCGCCCAAGGTGTGGCGCTGGCTCGCGGCCGCCGGCGGATGCGCGTTCCTCGCGATCGTGGTGGCCGCCAGCGGACCGTCCGCCGACGCGGCAGGCTACGCCGGGCAGCCCTTCGCCTGGGGCAAGCCGATTCTCATGCTTCTAGGCGGCGTCGCGCTGCTCTTCGCGCTCGTCCTTTCCACGCCGCGCGGCCTCGCATACGCGATCCCGGTCGCAGCCGTGCAGATCACCGCGTTCATCCTTCTGAAGAAAGGCGCGATGAACGGCCTCACCAACCCGCACAGCTGGTGGTTCATCTGGCCGTGCGTGTGGAACTTCGTCGTGCTGGGCCTCGCGCTCGTGACGCTGCCGAATGGACGCTCCATCGCGCCCGCCACGTTCTTCGCCGAACTCGGCGTGAGCTTCTACGTCTACATGCCGATCGTCTCCGACCTGCGCAACCCGCCGATGAACTGGGGCTACCCGCGCACGTGGGAGGGCTTCAAGCACGCCATCATGCGTGGACAGTACGAGGCCATAAAGATGCCGGACTTCTTCTCGTCAGAAGGGTTCAAGCTCTTCCTCAAGCAGATGGGCTTCTACTTCCAGGACCTCCGCATGCAGTTCACGCTCGTCGCCGCGGCGCTCGCGCTCGTGCCGTTCGCCTTCTGGAAGGCGACCGTGGGCAAGCTGCGCGTTCATGGCGCCTACGTGGCCTCCGGCATCTACGCCGTCGTGGCGGCGCTCGTCGTGGTGTTCTCCGAGCTCTCTGACATCACCGGCGGCGAGGTGCCCCTGCGTCTCGACAAGTTCCTGCTGCTCATCCTCGCCATCATGGCCTTCGCAGGCCTCGGCGCGATCATCTGGCGCCAGGCAAGGGTCGTCGAAGGCATGATCCGCCGCCGGCCGCCATCCGCAATGGGCGACGCCTTTTTCTCCTTCGCCGCCGACGACGTGTCGCAGCAGTGGCTCATCGCCCTCGGCAGCTGCTTCGGGATCATGTCGCTCTTCCTGGTCGCCCTCGCGGGTGTGAAAGGCGACATCCAGGACGGCTTCATCCAGAAGGTGAAGTTCATCTCGTCGCATGGCGTGTTCGCCATCTGGATAGGCTACGGGCTGCTGGTGGGGCTGCTCGTGATCCACCGCCTGCTGGAACGTTACGTCCAGTGCGCCACCATGCGCAGGCGGCTGCTCACGGCCTTCTGCGTCCTGGCCACGCTCGTCGCGGCCATCCCGGTGTACGAGAACTACACCAACGACCAGCTCGTGTTCGCCATGGGGTCGGCCGAGCAGAATGGACACACCTTCGGTTGGCAGTTCGGCAACTACCAGCTCCGCGGCGCTAACGCCATCCGCGAAGAGCTGGATGTGGACGAGGAACCCCTCCCGAACCCGCAGTGGCCCGAGGAGATGGAGCCGCATGCGATCTTCTTCGGCGGCACCGATCCGGGGCGTTTCGTGCCTACGTACATGATCTATTCCGCGATGGTGCGTCCAGATGTCTATCTGATCACGCAGAACGCCCTCGCCGACGACACCTACATGTCCGTCGAACGCGACCTGTACGGCGACGAGATCTGGATTCCGTCGAAGGAGGACAGCGCCGAATCGTTCAACATCTACGTGAGCGAGGTGCAGAGCGGCAAGCGTCCCGCCAACGCCGCGCTCAAGATCGAGAACGGCCGCGTGCAGGTGACCGGCGCACTGGGCGTGATGGAGATCAACGGTGTCCTCACGAAGATGATGTTCGACCATGAGCGCCTGAGGCACGCGTTCTATGTGGAGGAATCGTACGTCATCCGCTGGATGTACCCGTACCTCTCGCCGCACGGGCTCATCATGAAGATCAACAAGGATCCCAACCCGATAAACGGCGAGATCATCCGCAACGACATGGAGTTCTGGGACTGGTACCATCGCCGCCTGCTGCGCGATCCGGCGTTCCGGCGCGACTTCCCCGCGCAGAAGTCCTTCTCTAAGCTCCGCGCCGCCATCGCAGGACTCTATGCCGACCGCGGCCTCGTGCAGCAGGCCGACGTGGCCTTCCGCGAGGCATGCCTGCTCTATCCCGCCTCGCCGGAGGCAACGTTCCGCTATATCCAGGAGTCCCTCATCAAGCGTGGACGCTGGGACCCCATCTTCGACCTCCTGGACTACACGGATCGCGTCGACCCGAACAACATGCGGACGAAGGACATGCGCAGCTACATGATGCGGCTCAAGAACGTCCTGTCCGAGATATCGCGCCTGCAGGAGAAGAAGGACGCCAACGCCAACGAGCTATTGCAGCTCGCGCAGCTGCAGGCATCCGTCGGGCAGACGGGCAGCGCGCTCCGTTCCCTGCACAACGCGCTCGCCAAGGCCGGCGACACCGCCGGATTCGAGATGCTCTACACAGCGGGTCATCTCTATCGCCAGTGCGGTCAGCGCGGCGACGCGGCCCGCCTCATGCGCCAGGCGCTTGGCAAGGCGCCAGGCGGCATGGACCCTGGCATCAAGCGCGAGATGGCATCCGTACTTATCGACGGAGGAATGTTCGCAGAAGCCGAGACCTGCCTGAACGAATACCTGCGCATGGCCAACACCGACGTGGAAGCCTGGCTGCAGCTCGCAATCGTGAAGGACGCCCTCGGCAGAACGCCTGAAGCCCATAACGCGATCCGCCAGGCCTACCAGATCAACGCCAATGCCGCCGCCGAGAAGCTCCGCGCCAGCGAGTTGCTGCAGCGCATCGCAGCCCCGCTGTTCAACAGGCGCTAGCATAGATCGCCGTAGGCAGAAAGCCCCCCGATGATCTTCGACCGTACATTCCATCCGGACGAGGCAAACCAGGCTTTCACCGTCGGGAGGCTGCTGGAGACAGGGCAGTACGTCTATAGGCCCGAAGACCACCACGGCCCAACCTTGTACTACGCGGCGGCGGCGTTGCAAAAGGCGTATGGGCACGACTCCACCGCCACGCTCAACGGCACGCTGCTCCGCTGCACGCCCCTTCTCTTCGCCGTCTTGACGCTCGTGTTCGGATTCCTGGCGCTCCGCAAGCTATTGTCATTTAACGGCTCGGCGGGGCGCAACGCCCTTAAAGCCCCTAATGTCCTTAAAGTCCCTAATAGCTTTAATGCCCTTAAAGCCCTTTGCTTTGTGCTCTTGTTGGGCACCTCGCCGATCTTCGTATTCTTTGCCACCGACTTCATCCAGGAGATGCTGCTCGCCTGCTTCACCATGATGATGTTCTGGGCCGGCGTCGGCTACGTGTGCCCCGGCGGCAAATGGAAGCCCGGCACGTGGGCGCTCCTCTTCGGCATCGGGGCCGGGCTTGCCTTCGCCACCAAGGAAACGGCGATTCTCTCCTTCGCCGCCGCCTTCCTCACCGGATGGTGTGTGCGACCTAAAGGGCCGCACTCTCAAGGCGATTGTCAAGATCAACCAGTTAGCAATCGTCCTGGTAGCGCGGCCCTTCAGGCCGCGATCCTAGCCATTCTCGGTTTCCTGCTCACCACGATCCTTTTCTATTCCTCTTTCTGCTCCAACTGGTCCGGCGTCTACAACGCCTTTATCGCCGCACCGCTTTCCTATTTCCACCGTGCAGCCGGCTCTGCCGCCTCCACCGGCGCCAGCTGGCACGTCCACCCGTGGTGGCAGTATTTCAAGTGGCTTTTTGCCGGCATCGACAATCTGACATTATCCCTCTATGTGGCCGCCGGTCTCCTGCTCGGCGCACTCGTTTTTCTCCGCAAGCTGGAACTGCGCGTGTTTCTGCCCGCGTGCCGCAAGACCGCCTTTGCCTTCACGACAGTCTATGCGCTCATCCTGCTGGCGCTCTACGCCGTCATTCCCTACAAGACGCCCTGGTGCGCCTTGCAAATGCACATTCCGCTCCTGCTGGCCGCGACCTTGGGCATCTTGAACTATTACGAAGCCGCCAGCGAAATAGGACTGTTGTCATATCCTTCCTTGTTTGTCTTGCGCCGGCACTATCATGCGATTCCGCGATGGCTTGCTCATGCGATTTCCGTCATAGCCTATCTCATGCTTGTCCTGATGCTGGCCGGCAGCAACATCATCTTGTCGTCCCACATCTTCCGCGACCCCGATTCCAAGGACATTCCGTACAACTACGCCGCCGCCTCGCCCGAGGTGAAACAACTCGCCGCCATTGTCGCCGCCGCCATGAAAACCGCCAATCGAGGCGACGAGGCAAATTCTCGGAGCGGCGGACTTCAGTCCGCCACCGCCCCTTTCATTGCCGTCGCCCTTCCTCCTGCCGACACATGGCCCTTCCCGTGGTACAATCGTCCCTACGAACCGCAGACCGGCTATTGGACCGATTTCGACTCGCTGCGCACTCTGGCGAAATCCGGCGCGAAGCCGACCGTCGTGATCGTGCCGATGGAAGAGGGACACCTCGTGCAGCCGCTTTTCCCGTATCTTAAGAACACGAAACGCTTCTACATGCGCCCTGGCGTGCGCGTGCGGGTATTCTGGTAGAGGACATGGCAATGTCGGAGGATTCCCGCAAGCATATCCACTTCCTCGGTATCGGAGGCGTAGGCATGGCTGGCCTGGCCTTCCTGCTCAGGCGCATGGGCCATACCGTATCCGGCTGCGACAGGCATCCCTCCCCGCGCACTGAATGGCTGGAGAATTCCGGCATCAAGGTGGAGGCAGGACACTCTCCGGCGCATCTTGCGGGCATGGACGAACTCATCGTCACGCCGGCTGTTCCACCATCCGAGCCGGAACTGGCTGCGGCGCAAGCCGCCGGCCTGACGATCCGTCGGCGTGGTGAAGCGCTGGCGGAGCTCGTAAACGCCACCGACGGCATCGCTATATGCGGCACGCATGGCAAAACCACCACTGCGACATTCACAGCGCGACTGCTTAGACTTCTGGGCGACGATCCAGGCTGGTGCATCGGCGGCGAATGCGGTGACATGCCGGTTGCCGCCGAAGGCAATGGACCGCTTGTTGTCGAGGCCGACGAATCCGATGGCACCCTTGCGCTATACCGGACGTCCATACTTGTTGTGACTACGATGGACTACGACCATCCCGAACACTTCAAGTCGATTGCCGACTACCGTGCATGCTTTGCAAAGGCCGAATCGCAGGCAGGTGCCGTGATCCACGCCTGGGAACTGGCCCCGTCCGACTGGCCGGAGCTGGAAAGCCTCGAGCCTGGACGCCACAACGTGATGAATGCACGCGCGGCCATCGAGGTCGCCTTGCAGCGAGGACATGCTCGCGAGGAAATCTCGGCGGTGCTGCCCCAGGCGCTTTCCTGCCTCCCAGATCGCCGATTCCAGACGATCTGGCCGCCTTCGCACCCTTGTGCCTCCATGCCCCCTTCCAACTTCACCATCGTAACCGACTACGCCCACCATCCGGCGGAACTGGCCTGCGCGATGGACATGGCGGGCGCTCTCAAGCCGAAACGACTGCGCGTCCTTTTCCAGCCCCATAGATATTCACGCACCAAGGTACTAAAGGATGAATTCCCCAAGGCATTCGTAGCGGCGGACGAAGTAGTGCTGATTCCAGTATATCCAGCTTTCGAACCCCCAATTGCAGGTGGCGACATTGCCGATCTATATCTTTCATTCCGCAAGCGCCAACAGGCGTATTCGCTTTGGAAGCAAGGCCTGCGCCTGGCCCGCAGTCCTGAGGAAGCATGGCAGCATGTATTTCTCACCCGCGAACCTGGTGACCTCATACTCCTCGCAGGAGCCGGAGATATAATAGATCTCATTCCTCACATCCTTGCCGACATGACGCCCCTCCCAACGGGGACAGTCCCCGAAAGAAAGGCCATCTCGCCCATAAGCCTGGCAGACATGTCGTTTTACAGGACAGGAGGGGTGTCATACGGCGGAGGGGACGCTTTATATCTAGGCATGGGTTCAAATACGTGGTTTTCAGACTGTGCCTCTGACATTGAGATCATCCATGCCCCCCATACCCTATCCAATCCAACGGGGACTGTCCCCGCTGAACCCATGGGGACTGTCCCCGCTGGACTGCCAGGGGCACAGTTGTTGACGGAGCATCCTGAACTTGCATTCATGGCAGGCATACCAGGTACAGTTGGTGGCTGGGCGAAGATGAACGCCGGAGCTTTTGGAGATTCGTTCGGAAACCATCTGGAGTCGGTCACGATTCAAGACAAAGACGGATCTTTCCGGACAATATCAGCAAGGGATTGCAAATTCTCCTATAGACACTCCGAAATACCAGGTCTTATCGTTTCTGTAACTCTCAAGAATATATGTCCGGGGACAGTCCCCGCAAAATCAATGGGGACTGTCCCCAGCTTGCCTGGTGCGACCGACTATCTGGCGAGAAGGAAGAAGTTTCCGCCGCGTACATGCGGCAGTGTATTCAAGAATCCACCATCAGGCGATTCGGCGGGGAAACTGCTTGAGATGGCGGGAGCCAAGGAACTTCGCGTAGGCGGGGCGTATGTCTGGCAGGAACATGCAAATGTGATCGTAGCCGGAAAAGAAGCGACTTCATCGGACATCCTTGCACTTGCGCGCCTGATGGCGGCTGCGGTGCGAGAACGCTTTGGAATCTCGCTGGAGCCGGAAGTCTGCGGCTTGAACGTCAGCTGACGACGATGAGTCGCGGTACAGGCCGCGTAGATCCACAAGCGTGATAGACAGGCGCCAGAAGGCGGACCGCATGGATCCATGGGTTCAAGCTACGCCGGCGACGGCGGCTAGGTCGGCGACAGTCCGCAAGCCAAGAAAGCCTTCTATCGAAAGCGTCTTGCCGTAATCCTGGTCCAGCATGACCAGCAAACCGAAGGCCTTCAGCGAACACCAGCCATCGGTGGCGCGGAAATCGGTGGCGGCGTCAACGGAGGGGACTTCCAGAATCCCTGCAACCTTAGCGAGGAATTCTTGCATAAAGGTCCCCCAGCGTCCTTATCTTCGGCACGGTCTCGATTGGAACCGACAGCCCGTATGCGGCTTCAAATTCCATCACGAGCCTTAGATGCATCACGGAATCCCATTCTGGGATGCTTCCAAATGCCGTTTCCAGCGACAGATCGGTAGATGCGCCAAGCACACCCGCCGCGAAGTTGAGGAAATCTGGTATGGAAACATCCAATGCCTTCTCCAAAATTGGTGGTGGGGCAAGGATTCGAACCTTGGAAGGCGTAAGCCAGCAGATTTACAGTCTGCCCTCGTTGACCGCTTGAGTATCCCACCTTTTCCCGCCTTGCCGCCATTGGAAACGCTCCAATGGTGCTCGGGGCGGGACTCGAACCCGCAAGGATCTCTCCACATGCACCTCAAGCATGCGTGTCTGCCAATTTCACCACCCGAGCAGGCGTGAAAACGGGGAATATTCTACCAAAACGCCCCCGCCATCGCAAGAGGGTAAAATAGGAAATTTTTCCTGCCACGAAACGCACGGAATGTGCTAAAATTAGCGCCATGTCCAAAACCAGAAGAATAGCCGT
This sequence comes from Kiritimatiellia bacterium, assembly GCA_017525225.1. GTDB lineage: Bacteria > Verrucomicrobiota > Kiritimatiellia > RFP12 > UBA1067 > RGIG6720. The sequence continues at coordinate 18,990 of JAFXTB010000169.1, read as the reverse complement.
ACTCATGGGCGGCACCTCGAACGAGCGCGAGGTGTCGCTGGTGAGCGGGCGCAACGTGGCCGATGCCCTTGAATCGCTCGGAAAATACGAGGTCCTGCGGATCGTCATCGATGCCGACAACCTCTCCGTCCTGCCGGGCGATGTATCCGCCTGTTTCGTGGCGCTGCACGGTGGCTGGGGCGAGAACGGCGGAGTGCAGCAGGCGCTCGACGCGCTTGGCATCCCGTACACGGGTCCGGGCGCCGCCGCAAGCAGGCTTGCGATGGACAAGATCGAGACCAAGCGCGTGCTCGACGGCGCTGGCGTGCCGACCGCGCCCTGGGCGGTCGTGCACGACCACTCTGCTTCGTGTCCACTTCCCTTCCCGTGCGTGGTGAAGCCGCCGATGGACGGCTCGTCCGTCGGCATTTCGCGCGTCGACTCCGCGGCGCAATGGCCCGCCGCGCTGCAGCTCGCGCTGGACACCGACCTCGGCTACCGGCGGCGCGAAGGGCTCGCCGAAGAACCCTGTGCCCTGGTCGAGGCCTACATCCCCGGTCGCGAGACGACGGTGGGCGTGCTTGGCGGCACCGTGCTTCCCGCAATCGAGATCTGCGCGCCCAACGGCTGGTACGACTACGAGGCAAAATACAATTCCGACGCCACGCGCTATCTCTTCCCAGACGACGGGTTCGTGCCCGAGATGCAGCGTGTCGCCCGGCGCGCGTTCGATGCGTGCGGATGCCGCGGCGTGGCAAGGGTGGATTTCCGCGTGACTCCGCAGGGCGAGGCGTACGTCCTTGAACTGAACACTTCACCGGGCATGACGGGGCATTCGCTCGTACCCAAGGCCGCCGCGAAGACAGGTCTTGGATTCCCAGAGCTCTGCGACCGCATACTGGAGCTTGCCGCACATGACTGACACCCGGCGCAATTCACGTCTGAAGCCCGTGGGCGAGCCGCGGCACAGAAAGACGATCCTGGCGCTTTCGATACTGGGGACGATCCTCGCTGCCGCGCTGATGGTGTGGGGCCTGGTAAAGACCTTCGACTCGCTGCGGCACATGACGAACGAGCAATGCCGCGTGAACGACGCCGATCTCGACGTGGTGGTGGTGACGCCGGGGCGCATGGTCACGCCGGAGGCGGTGACGCACCACTTCGGGCTTACAAACGGTGCGAACCTGGCCGAGATCGACTTCGTCACCCTGCGCGAGAACATGCTCAAGCGTATCCCGAACGTCCGCGACCTGCGAATCGAGCGACGGCAGCCCAACCGCATCACGCTCGAGGTGATGGAGCGCGAACCCATGGCGCGCGTGGCGGGAACCGCGAAGAACTCGCCGTCCGGCCTCATGGCAGACTCCGAAGGTGTGATATTCTTCTTTCCGCGCAGCGCCGCCACGTTCCCCGTGGTGCGCACCGGCCCCGAGACCAGGCTCAAGCCGGGCGAGCGTCTAACGGGACGGGCCGCCGCCGCGCTGCAGCTGGTGGAGATGGCGGCCCTGCCGGAGTTCCTGCCGCTGAACGTGCAGGAGGTGAACGCCACGCACAAGGACTACGTGCTGGTGACGCTGGGCAACTATTCCCGGGCGAAGATCGCCTGGGACCGCATGGACGAGAACTCCCACCAGTCGCGCGAATCGCTGAAGCGGCAGCTGTCGCGTCTGGCCAAGGCGCTCGCAACAAACCTCGCCTCGCCCACCGCGACATGGATCGTCACCGACCATGGAACGCCAGGACGCGTCTACGCCGCGGAAAACGACCGCTAAACCCGAGAGGAGACATTGCACAATGAGTTCAAGAGACCCCATAGCCGCGCTTGAGATCGGCACGTCAAACACGGTGCTCGCGATAGGCGAGCCTGAAGGCGCGACGCGCATACGCATAGCGGCGCTCGGTTCGATACCGTCCATCGGCGTCCGCAAGAGCCACATAATCGACATCGGACAGGCGGCACATTCCGTGGACTCCGTGCTGAAGCGCGTAGGACGCGATTTCGGATATTCCATCGGCCACGCCTGCCTCGCGATCTCCGGTCCGCAGATACGCGTGAAGCGCATGGTCACGCAATGGCAGCTCATCGGAAAGACGGTCGGCGACGAGGACATGCGCGAGATCTACAACCGCTCGCTGGAGACCGGCCTCGACGCGGACGAGCGCACGCTTCTCGACGAATCGGAGATCGGCTACGGGCTGGACGATCTAGATGACATCCCCTCCCCCAAGGGCATGACGGGCCACGTGCTCAAGAGAAAGTCGCTCTGCATACACGGCGACACCCGGCGCGTGATGGACGCGAAGACCGCGGCCCAGCACGCGAAGCTGGAGATCGCCGACGCATACTTCGCCGGCACCTGCGCCGCGACGGCGGTGCTTTCGCAGGCGGACCGCAATGCGGGCACGCTGGCGATCGACATGGGCGGCGGTTCTACGTCGTACACCCTGTACGAGAACGGACATCTCGTCCATGCCGGTGTGATAGGCGTCGGCGGGGACCATGTGACGAACGACGTGCGTACGGCGTTCTCGCTGACCAAGGCCCAGGCAGAGGAGCTGAAGAAGAGCGCATCGGCTCTTGTAGGCGCCGGGACCGGTTCTGCGAGGCTTGAGGTCGTATCCAGCACGCCGGGGTTCGATCCCGTGACGGTCTCGCGCAAGGCGCTGGAGACGATCGTCAACGCCCGTCTGCAGGAGCTTTTCGCGGTAATCCTCGATGATCTCGACCGTGCCAACCTCGCGCACCGTTTCAACGCCGGCATCGTGTTGACGGGCGGAGTATCCTCCACGCCCGCCGCCACGGCGCTCGCCGAACGCGTATTCGGCCGGCCCGCACGGATAGGCACCTTCATTCCAGACATCGAGCCGGTGGAGGACGGACCGCCGCCGGCCACATACGCCACCGTCGCGGGGTTGCTTCTCATGGCGCTACACGACCAGGATCCGCAGACCGGATTCCATCCCATCAAGACACTTCTTGGAGGGCTCTTTGAATGAACGCCACACCCGTCTCCTCGCTCGCGCTCATCGGCGTTGGTGGCGCCGCATCGCTGGCCGCCCGCGGCATACGCCGCGCATACGGAGGCACACTGCGCGCCCTCGCCGTGGACACCGACGCGTCGTCAGGCCTCGCGGGCGACATCGATTTCACGCTGCTCGGCGGCAACCGCCTCTCGGGGCGTGGATCCGGCGGCCAGGCCGGCGCCGTGCGCGCCGCCTTCCTTGACGACCCGGACTTCCTCGACGCCAAGCTGGCCGGCATCCGCACCGCAGTCGTGCTCACCTGCCTCGGCGGCGGTACGGCCGATGGCGCCACGGCCGAGCTTCTGAAAAGGCTGCACTCGCTAGGGATCGCCACGCTCGTCTTCGCGACCCTGCCTTTCGCGTTCGAGGGTGAATCGCGCATGCGCGAGGCAAAGGCGGCGCTCGGCCCGATGTCGGCCCATGCCGACGCGCTCGCTGTGCTGCCGCTGGACAGGCTCGTGGCCGATGCCGACACGGACAACTTCCAGGCGTCGCTGGCGCGTGCCTCCGACACGCTCGCCTCGGGCGTCACGCTCCTCTGGCGCATCCTTGAGAAGCCGGGCTACATACATCTCGACTCCGAGCGCCTCCGCAACATCATCAACGCCTCGGGCGCGGTGCGCTTCGCGGCAGTGTCCGCCAGCGGAGAGGCCAGGGCGGAATCCGTCCTGGACCAGCTGCGCCGCAGCCCGCTTCTAGCGGCGGACGGTGCATCACGGCCCATAAGGAAGATGCTCGTGGGCATTCTCGCGGGCGACGACCTGCGTCTGTCGGAGATAGGCGCGCTCGCCAGGGGCATGCAGAGGTCGTTCGGGCCTGACGCCACCTTCGAGCTTGGCACCGTGAACGATGAGGCCACGTTCTCGGGCCGGCTTTCCGTGGTGGTGCTGCTCTTCGAGGAAAGCGCAATAGCCACCGACCGCACCGCAACCGGCGCATCCACGCGCAGGCGCGTGCTCTCCGCGTCGGAACGCGCGCTCGCAGGCGCCGACCGTTTCGGCAGTTCCGAGAAGACGTACTGGAACGACGAGGATCTGGACATCCCCACATACCTGCGCCGCAACCTGACACTTGAAAGATGACGACGGACGGCCATATCAGGCTTCTGCCGCTGCATGTGGCGAACAAGATCGCCGCAGGCGAAGTGGTGGAACGCCCGGCCTCCGTGCTGAAGGAACTGCTCGAGAATTCCATCGACGCCGGCGCAACACGCATCGAAGTGGCCGTATCGGCAGGCGGACGCAAGCTCGTGTCGGTGCGTGACAACGGCTGCGGCATGACGCGCGAAGACGCGCTTCTGTCGCTTGAGCGACAGGCTACGTCCAAGATACGCGATGTCGACGACATCGAACGCATCACCACCCTGGGTTTCCGCGGTGAGGCTGTGCCTTCCATCGCCAGTGTCTCGCGATTCACCCTCGTGACCCGCCGTGCCGAGGAGGAGGAAGGCACGCGCCTCGTGGTCAACGCGGGCACGCTCGCAGAGGTAAGCGCCTGCGGCACGCCGCCCGGCACGATGGTAGAGGTGCGCGATCTCTTCTGCAACGTGCCGGCGCGCCGCAAGTTCCTCCGCGCCTACACCACGGAGGAGATGCACATAAAGTCGGTGTTCACCATCCACGCCCTCGCCCATCCCGACATCGGCCTCGCCCTTGCGCTCGATGGGCGCGAAATCTACCGCCTGGCCGCAGGCGCCACCGTGGAGGAGCGTATACGCGGGCTCTTCGGGGCGTCCTTCGCCGAGTCCCTCGTGCCGGTGGACGCCACCCGCTCCGGTGTCCGCGTCCATGGATTCGTGGAGCGTCCAGACATGCGGCTCGACACGCGCCACGAGCAGTTCGTATTCACGAACGGCCGGCCCGCGACATCATCGTCCATAAGCTACGCCCTGCGAGAGGCATACCCTCGGCGTGACGCGAACTGCCGTCCGGCGACAGTGCTTTTCATCGAGCTGCCGCCGGAGCAGGTTGACGTGAACGTGCATCCGGCTAAAAGGGAGGTCCGCTTCCGTAGGCCAGGCGACGTGCGCGAGGCGATAATGGCCGCCATAGCAGGCGCCTTCGCGCCGCAGGAACCCGCCGTGCCGGCGCCGACGGCGCCAGAGCGAACGGGCGAGCCACTGTCCTTGCAGGTACCGTTCCAGCCGACGCTCCCTATCTCCGGACCTGACCCCAATGCCACGCCACTCCGCGCCCCCCCTCCGCCTTCCCCCGTCCCAGACTTTCCTTCCGCCGTACATTGCGCAGATGGAAAGACACCGCAGGCGGAAACGCCGCCCGGCGAGACGCCGCAGCCCGTAACGGCAGCCGGCCCCTGGCGCTGGTTCCGTTTCCTCGCGATCACAGAGTCAGGCTATCTGCTGGTGGAGACGGATGCCGGGATCGTCACGCTCAATCCGATCGCCGCTCGCGAACGCATCGTGTATGAAAGGCTGCTCGATACCCGGCGCGTCGCATCACAGCCGTTGCTCATACCTGAGACAGTGCAGCTGGGCCCGATGGAATCGGCCAGGCTTAAAGGCTTCAAGGACGTCCTTGAGGCGCAGGGGTTCTCGATAGAGGAGTTTGGGCGAGATGTATGGAAGATCGACGCCGTGCCGCAGGTGACCGGCGGGCATTCCGCTGCGGACCTTCTTTCAACGATAGCGCACGATCTCGCCGAAGCCGGTGGCAGGCGCGGCGGCGAACGCTGGCGCGAGGAACTGGTGGCGAGATCGGTGGCGAGGGCGTTTGCCGGCGCAGAGGCCCGACTGACCGAGGAGGGAGCCGTCAGGCTGGTCACCGAGCTTGGCGCCTGCCGCACGCCATACGTATGCCCGCGCGGCAGGCCGGTGATGATATTCACCTCGCTCAACGAGCTCAGACGGAAGTTCGACCGCTGAGGATGGCGTCTATGCGCTTCTTCATGGCACGCGTGGCGGCACGGTCCTGCAGACCTGTCTCGATGTGGTACGAAACCGTCCTGCCGGGCGCGAGCATGCGCTGCTGGCCGTGGGCGCGGCAGTAGAGCCGCCCCTTGTGCTCCGCCGTGGCAGGCAGGCACATACCGAGCGCATCCTCGTCCTTCGTGCGCGCGATCCAGCGTACGCCGTAGGGAAGCTCCTCGGGCCGGTGCGTCACGAACACGGACGTGCCATCGGGGTGGACCTGCATGGTGTATGCGTTACCATCGCTATCGGCCTTGTGGAAGACGCAGAAGACTATCTCGGGCCGGTACGATTCGTCGGGATTGCCGATCCTATCCATGATGGCGGGATTCTTGTCGAGCTTGGCGAGATACGCATTCGAGGCCGCGGCCCACTTCCTGTAGTAGTCCTCGGGTACCTCGTGGTTCACGATGATCGTGTCGCGCGGGGCGGAGTACTCGAGCTTCGAGCCATCCACGGGGCGGCAATTCACATGGCAGAGGTAGAAGTATTCAAGCGGCAGGTCCTTGTGGTTGGTGAATGTCACGTCGACCTCGATCTTCGTAGCGCCAGGGCGTAGCTTCACGCACGGGGTGAAATCGTAGTTCGTCGCGAAGCAGCGCAGGTGGGAATACACGCCGCCGATCGCGAGATACGCGCCCTTGGCGTCCGTGCCGGCCTCCAGCCAGACGCTGCGGTATCTGGCCGTGGGCAGCTCGCCATGGCCGGGATGCGTATCCTCCGCAGTGGGGTTGCCCATCGCGGTGAGGCCGCAGTGCATGAGGAAGCACCCGTAGCTCTCGCCGTAGATCGTGCACATCTGAGGCTCGTCGTAGATGGACTTCATCGTCAGCTCGCGTCCAAGGAACTCCGCCCGCCAGATCATCTGCCCCATCCACGGCAGCACGACGATGGCACCTTTCGAGTTGGCGAGGCGCACGGCCTTGACGCCTGTCGAATATGTGAACAGCGAAGCGCGCAGCTCGCCGTCCGAGAAAACCTCGGTCTCCTTGTCCGAGAAGAAACGTTCCTGCAGGAAGATCTTCATTGTCTCAATCCTTTCCGTTTTCACCGTCCAGGGCTCAGAACGGCATGAACACTATGCCGTAGATAGAGGCCGGCCTGCCGTCCACGCCGCGCAGGGCGTGCTTGACGACCGAGTTGTAGTAGGCGGTGTCGCCCGGACGCAGGATCGTCTTCTCGCCGCCGTACGTCAGCTCGACCTCGCCCTCGAGACAGATTATGAGCTCCTCGCCCTCGTGGCTCGACACCATCTTCGGCGCGTTCTCGGCGAACTCGATGCGGAACGGGTCCATGTGGCGGTCGGGCTTGCCGATGGCGAGCGAGTAGTATGCGTAGCCCGCCTGGTTCTCCCCTTCGTGGGCCACCTTGACCGATGAAAGCTGGTCGGCGCGGGTGACGATGGGATCCGGCTTGAACTGGTCGTCCATGAACGTGCCCAGCCGCTGCCCGAGCGCGCGGGAAAGCTTTGTAAGCACTCCCAGGGCCGGGAGGACCTCGCCGGCCTCTATCGACCTGACCACGGCCTCCGACACGCCGCTTTTCTCGGCGAGCTCGGCCTCGGTCATCTTCAGCTTCTCGCGGAACGTCTTGATCCGCTTTCCGACTTTTGCTTCCTTTGCCATTTCTATCTCATCCTTTCTCGTCTCCGTCCCGGCAGGACGGCCAGGCGGGTATTCTACCATTTTCCGGGGTGAAAGGCACGCGGAATCGCCATGTACGCGCGCCGCGCGGACCTAGCGGCCCGCGCGCATCTCGTCGACAGACTCCACGATGGCGTCGGCCATGTACTTGAGCTGCTCATCCGTGAGCCCGTAGATCGGCAGATGCGTGTAGCGCCTGTCGAACACGTCCTCGGTCACCGGACACGACGCCGCGATCGCGGCCTCGTCCACGCCCTTGCCGATTGCGGCCGCGAAGCGGTATATCGGCCCGAAGTGCGGGATGTTGGTGACGCCCTTCCCCTCCAGCTTCGCCTTGAGCGTCTGCACGTCGCCGCCGGCCACGGCGGGGTCGACCTGCAGCTGGTAGAGGTGGAACGTGGGCTTGTGGTCGGCATCGCCCAGCAGCTGCGGCATGATGCCAGGCACGTCCTTCAGGCGCTCCGTCATGTACGTCGCCTCGCGCCTGCGCTCCGCTATGATGGCATCGTAGCGCTTGAGCTGCTGGATGAGGCCGAGGGCCTGTATCTCCGTGACGGAGGCGTTGTTGCAGGCCTGGTACGCGACATCCCCCTTGCCCTTGATGAGCGAGATGTTGTAGAGCCAGTTCTTGATCTTGGACGTGAAGTCCACACCGAGGAATCGCGCCCTGCGGGCCTCTGCGCGGTATTCCGGCACGTTGGACACCAGTACGCCGCCCTCGCCGAAGCTCGTGCAGTTCTTCACCTCGTGGAAGCTGAAGCATCCGAAATGGCCGATCGTACCGAGCTTGCGTCCCTTGTATTCACCTCCGAAGCCGTGCGCGGCATCCTCCATCACCACGATGTCGCGCGCCTTGGCGATCTCCATGATCGGATCCATATCAACGGGATATCCGCCGATATGCACCGGCACGATGATCTTGGTCTTGTCGGTCACCTTGCGCGCGACATCCGCGGGGTCCATGTTGACGGTGCGTGGGTCGACGTCCGCAAAGACTAGCTTCGCCCCTACCGACAGCGGATAGGCGACGGTCGCGATGAAGGTATTGGTGGGCACTATCACCTCGTCGCCCGGACCGATGCCCGCGTAGCGGTAGCCCATCTCCAGCGCCGCCGTGCAGTTGGTCACGAAGAGCGAGCTGCCCTCCTCCACGCCGAGATAGCGGTCGATGGCGCGCTCCACCTCGGCAACCTTGTCGCCCATCGAGAGCTTGCCCGGCGGCGTGGACACCTTTGCGAGCCTGCCTACGGCGGCGGCCACGTCCGCAAGGGCGGCATCGTACCCGGCGCCGGATCCGCCCATAAGGAACTTCACCAGTTCCATCACGTCGTCCGCGTTGTAGTTCTCGCCTACCGCCGCCCACGGCACCTTCGTGTCACCCGTGTTGTAGCGGAAATCGCTTGTTTCATTTCCCATTTGAACCGATCCTTTCCTTTTGTTTTCTAGGTCTTAAGAAATCCCGTCACGCCCATCATGATCATCTGGGCGGAAAGCGCCGCGAGCACAAGCGCCGTAAGGCGCATGAGTATCGAGATGCCCCGCGTACCAAGCTGCCGCTCGATCCACGTGCCAAGCAGCAGTATCACCCAGATGCATCCCAGCGCCGTCACGAGCGCCGCCATCGCCACGAGCTTCTCGGAGAACGTCTCGAGGTCCGCGCTGAGCACCATCAGCGCGCCGCAGGACGCCGGCCCTACGATCACTGGCATCGCGAGCGGTACCACGGAAATGTCCTCGCAATCCTTGCCGACTGCCACCTTGGGGTTCATCAGCGAGATGGCCGTAAGCATCAGCAGCAGCCCCGCGCCGATGCGGAAGGCGTCCACGGTGATGCCGAACACGCTGAAGATGAACGGCCCGAAGAACAGCAATACTGCGGAGATCACCACGGTCGCAAGCGCTACACGGTGTGCGAGGGCGCGGCGTTCCTTCGGCGTGCGGTCGGCGGTCATCGCCAGGAACATGGACAACGCAAAGAACGGAGTGAACAGGAAGAAGAACTTCAGTCCGTGCGATATGTAGGTCGAAACCATGCGGTAATTATACCATCACGGACGGGGTTTGGGTGAAAAATCTTTCGGCAGGCGCAGCCTCCCCGCGGGTGCCCCGCCATCCGCAGGCGCCTCGAAGAACCGCGTCTCGCCGTGTTCAGAGACGAATACGCGCACATTGAACGGAAGATCCCCTTGCCCCGACGCCGTGGAAAGCGCATCGAGAGGGACGGCGAACGCGTACAGCTGCTGCCTGCCCATACCGCGACTCCTGCGCGCAAAACCCGCATACGACGAGATCCTCGCGCCAAGCGCGGCATCGGAGCATGTCACGGCACCATCAATGAACCCATCGAACGAATACGCGCCAAGCTCCACCCTGACACCATCGTCCCTGCCCCATGCATGCCCTTTGGAGAATCTTGCCGAATGGAACGACGCGACCTGCACAACCACGTACAGGTTCGTCCCGTCGCAGGCGGCACGTACGTATGCAGGGGCTCCGCCGAGGATCCGCCGCGTCGCATCCCTTTCAACCGGCGACCATATCCCCGGCCATTCGCCGGGCTTGAACTCACCGTCCAGGACGGGTGCCGGCCCGTTGGTGATGGCGATCGCGTCCAACGGCTCGCGGGGACGCATCTGCGGATTCTCCAGCCGCCATGTCTCGATGACGGTTCCGTCGGCTGGGTTTCGAGGGTTGCGTGGACGGAACACCTTGTTGTCCTCGAACTCCACAAGGCCGTTCGGGAAGTTGGTACGTACCCTTCCGCCGACGACAAGCTTGTTGCGCGAGAATACGCCGCCCGTCGAGCGCGCGAAGGATATCATGATGTCCCCGCGGGCGATGAAGGTGTTGTCCACCACGCGGACGTTGCGCGTGACGTGGTTGTGCACCGGCATCGGCACGTCCACGGCCAGATTGCGCTCTACGATGTTGTCCTCGCCACCCTCGTCCACATAGTACGCCGATGCCCCGAACCCACGGCCCTGCTCCACCACGTCGCGCACGACGTTCCCGCGGAGCGTGCAGCGAGAGATGTTCCCGTAGAACGCGGCCCCATCGTGCATCACGCGCATCACGTGGCATACGAGGTTGTCCTCCACCAAATGCCCGCTGCCACCCATGATCACGCCGGAATACGGTATGTCGGATATCTCATTCCGGATGAAGCGGAGATTCCTGCCTCCGAAGGCCACCCCGCAGGCTGAAGGGTACAGGCGACCCGTGCCGACGATACGGCAGCCGGACATCTCGCAGTCCCTTCCGCCAAACGTCGCGCCGCACGCGCCCGTGTCCGCACAGACCGTATCGACGATCTTCGTGGAGACGGAGTCCCTGATAACGATGCCTATGCCGCCGACATTGCGGACATCGAGACTCTCCAGCGTGCAGCCTGAAAGCCCGGTCCCGAAGATGGCGGCGCTCATTCCGGCGGCGCCGAACTGGGGCCGGCCCGAAGGCGTCGTGGCCTGGATCGAAAGCCCGCTGACCGTCAGGTTGGTCACGGCCTTGCGCTTTCCATCCACCTTGATGACCGTGTCGAGCAAGGGCGCCACCGCCTCGATGCGGGCCATGTCCTCGCCTTTGCGCGGGCGGTAGACCACCTTCCCCGCCGTACGATCGAGATACCACTGCCCTGGTTCGGTAAGGCCTTCGCGGATGTTGTATACCACGTACTGCCGCCGCCCGCAGGCTCCGGCCGGCCATTTCGCAGGCTCCGCGAAATACAGGATGGAGCGTTCCACGTCATTTGAAGCAACCCTCAGGAGCGATTCCGACCACATGTGGTAGCAGCGCACTTCGGCGTTCTTGACATCAAAGCCCGGCGGCAGGTCGCCCGGCCTGTATGGCATGGTGCGAAGTTCGGCGTCGGTCGGTGGACGTTCCCAGTAGCCTGCGACGGCCGGCAGGAGGCGTACGTTCCACTTGCCCAGATTCTCAAGCCGGTTCGTCCCGCCCGGCCATACGGCGCGCTCGGCAAAGCGACCTTCCACCACCAGGACGCGGAAGTCTAGCCGTCCGTCCCTTGCCTCCGGAAGATCCACCGCCCAGAGCCCGTCCCCATCCGGCCGCCACCCGGAGAGCTTCCGGCCGCCGTAGAGGATGGTCTTGCCTGGCTTCTCCGCGCGCAGCGCGAGACCGGAGTCGCGAGCATCCAGCACCAGCGTGGCGGACAGGTAATGGCACCCCGGCGCGAAGACGATCTCGTTCGCAGACCCGCCGGATGCACGTGCCGACTTGATCGCATCCTCGATGGAATCGCCGGGACGGACGCGGATCGATCCAGACGGCTGCGCGGCCGCCGCCCAGACCGCGCACGTCCACGCGGCGAGAAGTACCAGACCCTTCATCTCTACTTCAGCAGGCGGTACAGGTGGCTCTCGCCAGGCTCGAAGGTGTCGCGAAGCACTCCACCGACGACCGGCACCTCACGGTTCTCGGAGATCACAACGGCCTTCTCGGCATCAAGCCCGGAGATAGACGCCTTCAGCTTCTGGTCGCTGCGCGAGCTCGCCGCGATGAGAAGCGCTCCCTTGCCGGTCTCGTCGGCCTTGAGAAGCGCCGTCACCGAGTTGAAGCCCATCAGATCCTTCTTCGCCCCTTCCACAACCTCGACATTCGGCTGCACCTTCGCATCGCGCGCGGCCAGATCGTCGTGCAGAGAGGCAAGCTCGCGCGTTATACTGTACACCGTCTCTAACTGCTGCGCGTTGCTGGCGAATCCGTTCGAGCCCTTGGTGTACGAGAAGAACGAGTAGTACGTTACACCGCGCGCGCCGTGTATCACCGACAGGTACGCCTGTGTACGGATCTCGCGGTGCGTCGGGAATCGCTTCCACAGCCCCCATCCGGAAAACGCCTGGGGAATCGCGATTATAGAACGGTTCTTCGCACCGGAGCGCCTCAGGTCGCCGTAGGCGTAGTTCATGTCGCGCACGATCTGGGCAAGCCCCTGCGGCTCGGGAGTCTCAGAACGGAACGGATAGAGCTCGACGCGGAAGGCGTCCGTGGACTCAGCAAAGGGCGCGTAGCGTCCGGCATACGTGCAGCAGTCCGGCTGCATCGTCACATGGCTGTCGTCGATGGCGGTGAAAATGTTGTGGTCATTCTTCACCGCGAGCGGGCCGGTATGGCTGGCGGTGTCGTCCGCAAGGCACCACATGAGGATTCCATCGCGGTCGCGGGCATATTCGAGGGTCTTGACGGCCTCGGCCACACGCTCCTCGGATGCGTATTTGCGCGAGGCGGCCTCCAGCCATACGCGAAAGCCGTATTTCTCGCAGAGATCGAGGTAGCGGTCGCATCTCTTCACGTCGTTGGGCTTCGTGAAGTTGAACCGGTACGGCATGCCACCGCTATTGAAGCCGTTCTCCGTAACCTGCTTGATGACCTTCTCGAAATCGTACTCTCCGCCATGAACAGCGGGCGAAGGACGCACGGCCGACGCACCGATCGGGAAGAAAGGCTTGCCGTCGACGAGCAGCATGCCGTCGTCGCGCACGGAGACCTTCTTGGCCTTCGAGGGCCTGCCGCAGTAGAATGCAAGCGTCTCCGAAGACACGTTTCCGACGATGTCGGTCGCATCGACCTTCATACGATAGAGCGTATTCTCCTTCCAGGGCGTCTCGGGTCTGTAGGAGAATACGCCATCTCCTTCATCCTTCACCTTCGAGGTGACATCGCGTCCGTCAAGGGCGCACGAGAACGTCTTCATGTCGATGGGGCTCGCATCGCACACCTTGAAGCGGAAGACGGCGTTGACATCCGGATCCGGCGACCGCGAAATGCGCCTGTACTTGGGCGCCTCGAGATCGCCGAAATCCCAGTCGCCGTTCGCGCCCTCGCGTTGGAGGAAGGATATGCGGCGGATCTCCATCCATGAACCTGGAGGGATGTCCGGCGCGTCGCCGCCCAGCTGGACCTTCGCGAAGCATGCTCCTGACGGGACCTTGTCACGGCATACCAGGCGCGCGAAATCCTCGTTCACCGTTCGGAACGAGAGATCGGCGCACGCATGTATCATGTACCCCATCGGATCCTGTACCAGGATGGGTTTCCTGTCTGCATCGTACCACATCACGGCGGTGGCCGGCAGCTTGACCCTGTAGCCCGACTTCTCCTTCCGGTAGTGTATGCTGGAGATGAGCGACACATTGCCCTTCGCCTCCATGACCACCGCGAAATCGGAACCTGACTCTACCGGGATGAAATCCGACGTGATAAAAAAGAGCGTGTCCGAGACCTTCCTTCCCTTGGACGCATCCTGCCGATTTTCGACGCGGTAGACAGGACCACCCGCCCCTTCCACTACACCCATCGTCAGGAGATTCATGTAGTTGACGAGAGTCCATGCCCCGGTCCCGCCGCTCCAGCGTTCGTCCAACAGCCGCTTGCCAGGCTCCGGACGCAGTTTCGCCGCCGACTTGTCCGAGCAGCAGTCCGCCACTACGACTCCAACTCCGGCAAGCACCGTGAAAGTGCACACCATCATTCGTTTTGCATTCATCTTTTTACCCTTTCATCTCTCAGATTCTATCGCAATGGTCCCCCAACACTCAACCAGGAGCTAGAAACCGATCTCGACCTTCGTGACGCGCGGCGTCGAAAGCGAGAGCGTGGCGCCTAGTTCTAGCCGGTACTGGAGATAGGCCCCCTTCGCCACCTTCACGCCCTGCGCCTCGCGCCATTCGGCCTTGGCAAGGGCCGCCTTCGAGGGCGCGGTCCGGACGAGCAGCTTCACCCATGTCTTCTGCGGGCAGTCCGCGGACACCGTGGCCGACTTGATCGTCAGGTCCTCCTTGGCATGGTACGGCTCGGAATAGTAGTATTCCTCCGGACCGCGCGTCAGCGCGTTGCCCGGCTCCATCGCCGTCATACCGTGCGGTCCGCAGGTGGGCAGCTTGGTGGTACGGCTGGGCAGGAAGCCTTCAGGTCCATTCCACCACACCTCCGAATCGCCCACGTGGTCGCCATACACCTTGTGGTTGGCGACAGCCAGGTCGATGCGGCCATCCTGGTTGAAGTCGGCCGCGATGCAGCCCGAGACCGAATGCGTTATGAGGTCCTGCCGGTCGAAGTTCCTGAACTTCCCGCCGCGGTTCCAGTAGATGAAGGAGTTGATGTCGCGGTCCATCTCGCCCTGGTAACTGCCGGCGAATATGTCGAGCCAGCCGTTGCCGTCGAGATCGCCCACGCAGAGATTGCTTGCGGCGTCCGCACGCAGCAGGGCCTTGCGGCTCTCGCACATGCCGTCAGGACCGTTCCAGTACACATACACGTAGGAATGGTGCGGCTGGCGGTGGATATTCTTCCCGTTCAGCCATTCGGAATGTCCGCCCCAGATTAGATCGGGGTAACCGTTGCCGTCAAGATCCGCCACGCGTACTCCTGTGCAGAAAACGACCGCGAACTCCTGCCTGCGGTCGACCGAATACCCCTGAGGCCCGCCCCACAGCAGGTACGAACGGTCGCGGCTCGCCTGTACCGCGATGTCGAGCCAGCCGTCCATGTTGAAGTCCGCCGCCACCGGCCAGCGGAGCGAACCGCCCTTGAAACGCTTTGTCTTCTTGCGCTTCTTCGACTCGGCTGCTTCCTTGCGTTCCTCATCGGTCTCCGGGGACACGACTATGTCCTGCGCGCGCTTGAGGCCGTCAGGGCCGCCCTTGAAGAGCGAGAGCGCATTCCAGTGGTCGGTCACCGTCATCACGTCCAGATAGCCGTCATGGTCGAAGTCGCTGACCATCGCGCCCCAGCCCACATCGGTCTGGATGGTATAGGATCTGGACGGATCGAAGCCCTTCGGACCGAAATGGTGCACATTGTGCCCGGGGTCCTTGTCGATGGAGTTCTCAGAGTTGTTGCAGCAGACGAGCTCCACCCATCCGTCGTCGTCGAGGTCGGCGGCCACCGCATCCACCGCGCACCAGCTGGGGACGTCGGTACGGTCGTTCCTGTCGTATCCGCTCGCGCGGCCCCAGTAGACGTACGTCTTGTCGTATCCGTCGCTGCTGCGCGAATAGTGGTTGGAGAGGAACAGCCTCACCTCGCCGCTGGAATCACGGAACAGCTGGGCACGGCGCATGTCCTCCCCCTCGAAGCGCTGGGGCGTCGGCCTGAATCGGCCACCCGCGAAGGTGTAGAGCAGCGCATCGTTTGTATAGCGGCCGTCGGCGGCACACTGCGCGAATACGACGCGATCGCCAAGAGCATGTACCGCGCAGGCTGAGCGCGTCTGCAGGCGTATCAGGTTCTTCTCCACGAATCCCTCGGCGGAGTTGAGCCAGATGAAGCTGTTCTGGCGGGTCTTGTCCTTCGGGTCGCGCACCTGGCTTGCGACGGCCACGTCATCCAGCCCATCGCCGTTGAAGTCGCCGGTAGCCGCCGAGAGCCCCATCATCACGGGCAGTTCCAGCGCGCGCACGACGTTCCGCTTCCTGTCCGCCGCGAAGAAGATGTACTTCTTGCCAGTGGAGAGGGTGAAGCAGTTCCTGCCGTTCCACTTGACCGCCTCCAGGAGGCGTGGCGCCTCGAACTTGCGCTCCATCTCCGACTCTATGCCGGCAGACTCCTCGGCCGTCATGATCTCGGCGGCCGGCACCTCGGGCACATCGGTCCTGGACTTGCCGTCGATGCCCTTCTCGCCGCCCCAGAAGATCGTGGTGGACGTCTTCTCCGAATCGCGGCAGATCACATCGTCGAAGCCGTCGCCGTCAAGGTCACACGCCGCCACGACATCCGCCTTTATGGAAATGTCGTTGAAATGGTTCCACTCCAGGCCGAGCTCCGTCTGGGGATAGATGCGGAGTATCTCGTATGCCGGCATGGCGAATGCCAGCGCTGGACGCTTGGTGGCATCGAATCGCCCGCATGCGCAGTCGGTCGCGCGCGGGGATTGCACGCGCACGCGACAGTTCTCGTCGTACACCCCGCCCGGCTGGCCGTAGTAGATGTCGGTGGAGGCGAAGGGCGAGACCATGTCGAAGCTGCCGCACACGACGACATCCGGGATGCCATCGCCGTTCAGGTCCTCGACGAGTCCGCTGCAGGAACCCTGCGCGGGAAGTGTCGCGATGCGACGGCCGTCCAGCGAGTAGACGTACGAGGGCGCGCTTTCATGGTGGTTCTGGCAGTTCGCAAAAACAAGGTCGAAATAGCCGTTGCGGTCGAGGTCGTACTGGTAGATGCGCTGCAGCACACCCGCCTTGGACACATAGAGGTTGTGTCCGCCGTTGCCGAAGGTGCCGCGCCGGAATGCATCGAACCCTTCCGTGGTCCAGACCTTCCTGGGCGGATCATGGACGACCTGTTTGGCACGTTTCATCACCTGTATCGATAGACCCTGCGGATCACGCAGGAGGCATCCCTTCAGACCGGGCGCTTCATCGCGGGCCACCTCCGTAGCACCTGCCGCCACGAGGCGCTTCACGTCCGCCTCCACGTCGTCGGAGAAGAACCCGAAGTGCAGCTGGAGGATCGGCATGTTCCTGTAGTCCGGCGCCTTGCGCCCTGCCTCCGGACGGTATATCTCGAACGCCACGCGCCCGCTCGAGTCCTCTATGAACGCGGAACCGGACGGACGGCTCATCGTGACCTTGAAGCCCAGGTTCTCCGTCCACCACTTCACCATCGCCGCCGGGTCATCCACCTCGAGCGCCACATGCTCGAGCGCTGCGCCCGCTGCCACAATGCATCCTGCGCAACAACCCAGCATCGCTATGATTCTTTTCATGACCGATCTTCCTTTCATTGTCTCATGCGGGGATATTATAGCATATCCTGACTACGCCGTTACGGTTTTTCTGCCCCTTTTGCCGGCGGCAGATGTTCCGCGCGGACGCGACGTGAACGTGCAAAGTAGTCCGTGAGCGGCTCAAAGTTGAACTCCTCCATCACCTTGTCCACTGGAAGGTCGGGGTCGTTCGAGACGAGCGTCACCGTGCCGACCGAACCGGGGTTGCGTATCGTCACGCGGCGGCCATACCTCCGCACCACGTCCGGAAATCTGCCACGATTGAAATCGAGATGCATCACTCGGCAGTTGGTGTTGACGTAGGCCGTGAACGTGGGCATGTAGTAGTTTTCGTTGCGCAGTTCGCCGCCGGCGGGATCAATGACACGATCGGGAAGCGCCGGTCCTGTCGTGGCGGAAACGACATACGCCTGGCACGTTCTCGCCCACGAACGCTGGAGGAAATCGCCGTCGAACGCCGCGACGAAAGCGATTACGTCCGGCTTCTTCGCCGCGTATGCCTGCATCAACTCAGGGAAGTTGAGGTCAAAGCAGATCGCAAAGCCCAGCCGCCCGAAGTCCGTCTCCGCCACCACCGGCTCTGAACCGGGGACGATGGGGAATCCCAGCGTCTCCATCTCGGTCGTCATGGGGAAGCACTTGTCGTAGATGGCGACCACCTTGCCGGCGCGATCGATCAGGATGCACGAGTTGGCAAAACGTCCGTCATCGCGTTCGCGGTGGGCGGAATAGACGATGTAGCACTTGTGTTCCGCCGCATACGCTTGCAGCGCCTCCTGCACCTTCGTGCCACGCATCCGAATCCACTTCGCCTTGTCTGCGCCTGTCAGTCCCGCGAGCGTGTCGCACGTCTCCGGCAATACGACGAGGTCGGGGTTGTTGCCGATCTCCCTGTCAATGCCCCTGATCCAGTAGTTGATCGCCTTGGCGACGCTGGCCTCCTCCAGCTTGAACGACGGTCGTGCCTGCCCGATCAAGCTTACAGCGATTTCGCGTCGGCGGATCGTGACGGACTCCACCGCGTCCGCGTCCAGGATTGCCGTCGCGAACAGGGCGACGGCTACAACATAAGGTGTTTTCATGTCGTCTTCTCCAGTTCCTTTGTTAGATCAATCGGCAATTGTGAAGACCTGCGTAATCGCCTTCTCCACCCCAGCGATGTTTAAGTGAAACCCCATCCCAGCAATGTTGAGGTGAATAAACCACCCCAGCAATGTTGAGGTGAAAAACCGATGCCTGTAGCATCGAACTGACGTGGTAAAGTATCATAGTGCCTGTTGATTTCGTTTGCCCAAATTATACCAAAAATCGGTGGGAATGCGTAAACCATCCACACATATACAAAATCCAGCCGTCAGCTATCGGGTGTACATCCTACTTGACGAACCGGGGTCCCCTCCTCACAGAGAATTCATACCCCTCTCCTCGAGAATCATTGTGAAATCTAATCCACCGATAACCCAAAGATAATTATTCCGCATATAATTCTCATTGACCGCCTCCCTCCCTTTTGCTACAATCCCCTCGCCATGGGAAACAGGGGAAAGTCATCAGCATCCGTCGCTAGGCCGGTCCAGGCCGGCGGCCAAATCCACGCGCGAATCCGAAGGACAACTTCGGATGGGGCGAAGACCGCAGATGGTAGCGTCGGCGCGAAGCTCGCCGGGGGAGGC
>JAFXTB010000168.1 GCA_017525225.1 Kiritimatiellia bacterium | reverse complement strand
GCTTCCTGATAGCAGTATTCGTTGATGCCTGGCCCGAGCTCGTCGTGAACGGAATGCAGTGCGCCTACAATGTCATAGACGTGGTTTTTCAATTCTGCTGCATCTTTCATGGAGTCTCCTTCACGGTTGTGGTGGCGCAATTATGTCAAAAATCCATCGAAGACGATATGCAGAAGGCAGAAAAAGCGCGGGCGAGTTAGCCCGCGCACCTCTCTCAAAGTTGTTTCTACCAGTTGTTCTGGTTGTTTCCAAAACTCAATACGCATGGGTGAATTACGGAGATGCGCCCACCTATTTCGTTTACCTTTTTTCCGCTTGCATTCCGATGTCTGGATATGGTATACTACGCGCCCACACGAAGAGAGGAAACAAAGATGGTCAAGATCAGAATGCGTCGCACGGGATGCAAGAACCATGCGACATACCGCATCGTGGCGGCGGACGAGCGTTCGCCGCGCGATGGCAAGTTCCTTGAGATTCTCGGCTGGTACGACACGGCTCTCAAGGAGAACAACTTCAAGCTCGATCTCGCGCGGGTCGACTACTGGCTCTCGAAGGGCGCCAAGCCATCCACCACGGTCGCTTCGCTCATCCGCCGCACGCGTAATCCCGACTTGAAGCCCCATCATGCCACACCGGCGAAGAAGGCCGCAAAGAAGGAGGGCTAAGCCATGGGAATGACGCTTATCGACAAGATCAAGGCCGAGCAGGCCGAGAAGGTCGCTGCCAAGAAGTTTCCGTACTTCAAGGCTGGCGACATAGTGCGCGTGTCCGTCAAGATCAAGGAAGGCGACAAGACGCGCATCCAGGACTTCGAGGGCAAGGTACTCGCGGTGGACAACGGCCGCGGCAGCGCATCGGGCAATTTCACCGTCTCGCGCGATAGCTACGGCGTGCGCGTGGAGAAGCTCTTCCCGTTCGCCTCGCCGGCCATCGAGAAGATCGTGGTGGTGAAGAATACGCCTTCCTGGCGCGCGAAGATCTACACCGAGCGTACGTTCTGCAGCCACAAGGCGGTGCGCAAGCTTGTGAAGCGCTAGCCATAGGTCCGCCCGGGATGTCCTTCCGGGCAGATGAAAGAGACCATCCAGGCCGCTCGGGCCGTCTGGATGGTTTTTTCATGCCGCTTCACTATTTCCGCACATGTGGCGCGGGATATGGTATACTATCCGGCGACGGATGAAACAGACAAGGATCTACCAGGAACATGGCACAGGAAACGAATGAATACCGTGAAAACCGGCTCGCGGCGATGAAGGCGCTGCGAGAGCTCGGCTTTGCGCCGTACGGCCACGCCTACCCGCACACCGATCTCAAGGCGGTGCGTGCGGCGTATGCCGACGGACAGGATGTCACGGTCGCCGGACGGCTGATGACGATCCGGCGCATGGGCAAGATGAATTTCGCCACGCTCAACGACGGCACGGACCATTTCCAGCTGATCTTCAAGCGCGACGAGCTTTCCGAAAGGCTCTTCGCGGGCTTCAAGCAGCTCAATCTGGGCGACATCATCGGCGCGAAGGGGTCCACCTTCACCACGCAGAAGGGCGAGAAGAGCATCGTGGTGCGGGAGTGGGATCTGCTTGCCAAGGCGCTCGAGCAGCCGCCGGAGAAGTTCCATGGCCTTGCCGACCAGGAGGAACGCTACCGCCGCCGCTACGTGGACCTGATGACGAATGACGAGTCGCGCGAGCGTTTCTTCACCCGGAGCCGTCTGCTGATGGAGACGCGCAAATACCTGTGGGGGCTGGGCTTCTGCGAGGTCGAGACGCCCATCCTGCAGTCCCAGGCCGGCGGTGCCGCGGCGAAGCCGTTCGAGACGCACTTCAACGCGCTGGACCAGCACATGGTGCTGCGCATCGCGCCGGAGCTGTATCTGAAACGCCTCCTTGTCGGTGGCATGAACAAGGTGTTCGAGCTCGGCAAGGACTTCCGCAACGAGGGCATCGACCGCAGCCACAACCCCGAGTTCACGGTGCTGGAGGTGTATGAGGCGTACGGCGACCGGTCGTCGATGGAGCGCATCATCGAAGGCCTCATACCGCACCTCTGCGACACCGTCATAGGCACGCGCCGGATAGAATACGGCGAGGCGAAGGAGATCATCGACTTCACGCCGCCGTACCGCCGCGTGGCGTACAACGACCTGGTGAAGGAGAGGATGGGGGGCGACTGGTTCGACCTGGACTTCGCCGCCCAGCTCGCCAGGGCCAAGGACATGGCCCAGAGGCAGGATGTGAACCTGGAACTTGACGGCGTCACGACGGAGCTCATGCTCACCCACGAAGTCTATGACAAGATGATCGAGAAGACGCTTCGCCAGCCGACTTTCGTGACGCGTCTGCCGCATGCGTTCGTGCCGCTCGCCAAGGCGTGCGAGGACGATCCCGGCCTCGTGGACGTATTCGAGTTCGTGGTGGGCGGGCGCGAACTCTGCCCCGGCTACACGGAGCAGAACGATCCGCTTGCCCAGCGCGAGGCGCTCGAGCGGCAGGCGGGCGAGGATGTGGAGAAGATCGACGAGGATTTCATCAGCGCGCTCGAGGTCGGCATGCCACCAACCGGCGGCCTTGGCATCGGCATCGACAGGCTGGTGATGCTGCTCACAGGCGTCGATGGCATCCGTGACGTGGTGCTTTTCCCGCAGATGCGGAACTGAAATCGAATCCAGAGGAATCGAAGGAAAAAAAGAAAGAGAAGGTATCGTACCATGAAGATTACCCGCAAGGCGTTTCTGGGCGCTACGGCGCCGTTCCTGGCCGGCGGATGCCGCAGCCTGTTCAACATCGGCTATGCCGCGCCGCATCGTCCGCCGGCGTCGGAACGGATCAACCTGGCGATCCTCGGCTGCGGTACGCAGGCATACGACAACGTTACGCAGTTCCTGCAGGATCCGCGCGTGCAGATCACAGTCACCTGCGACCCCGTGCTGGAGGCGCCTGGCTACAGCTATCGCGCGCACATGCCCGGCGGCAGACAGGTGTTCAAGCGCAAGGTGGACGAAAAGTACGGCAACACATCCTGCCGGATGACGGCCGACTGGCGCGAGGTCATCGACGACCCGACGATCGACGCTGTCGCCGTGATCACGCCGGACCACTGGCACGCCATACTCTCCATCGAGGCGATGAAGCGCGGCAAGCACGTATACTGCCAGAAGCCGATGTCGCTCGGGATAGCGGAAGGCCAGGCCATGGTGCGCGCGGCGAAACGCTCAGGCGTCACGTTCCAGGTCGGCAACCAGGGGCGCAGCTATTCGTCGCAGCGTGTCGCGGCGGAGCTGGCCCTGAATGGCTACCTCGGCAAGGTCAAGCGCGTGGAGGTGGAGCTGCCGAACGGTTCTGGCGGAAAGTGGGGGCACGGCGTGGATACGACCCGGCGGTCCATCCCATCATATTTCACGCCCGAAACATGGTCCATCTGGCAGGGCCCCGCCCAGCACTGGGAGAACGATGTGTTCATACCTGGAATCCACGAGCCGATGTGCTGGCGCTGGAACTCGCGCTACGGCGGCGGCATGATCACCGACTTCGGAGCGCACATGTTCGACCTTGTCCACCGCGGCCTCGGCATGGATCGCTCCGGACCGCTGGCGATCGAGAACTTCACGGCCGGCAGGTGGCAGCAGGACCGCGGCATCTTCACATGGGCCGGCGAATTCTCCTTCGATCTCATCTATCCGGGCGACGTGTGCGTGCATGTGTTCAACCATGACGACAAGAGCTCGAACAAGAGCGGCAAGGGTACTTCGTTCATAGGCGAGAAGGGCACCGTGACCGTGCTGGGCAATACGCTCGTCAGGCCGGACTACCTGAAGAAGTGGAACGAGAAGCGCGATCTCAAGGATTCCGAGATACATCTCTACAAGCCCAAGGACGGCCATTCGCACGAGATGGACTTCATCGACGGTATCTACGAGAACCGAGAGACCTGCTCGCCCTGCGAAGTCGGGCACCGCACGATCTCGGCGGCGCATATCGCGAACATCTGCGAAAGGCTCGGCGCGAAGTCCCTCAAGTGGGATCCCAAGGCCGAACGTTTCATCGACAACGATGCCGCGAACGCCCTTGTCGATGTTCCGTATTTCAACGGATTTTCGCTCGACGCATGACGCGCCGGGCTGCGTGACGGCAGAAAGACAGGCTCTTTAAGAAGAACGGAGGTTGCCCATGACGAAGAGAATACTCATCCCGGCCCTTGTCGCGCTTGCGTCCGCTTCCGCCTGGGGCGGAAGCGGATACGTAAAGTCCGAATTCGGGGAGCATGTCGTCTCATGCGACTTCCGCTACAACATCGGGGGCAATCTCCAGACAAAGATCGGAGAAAACGCCGGAAGGCAGCTGACCGATCAGGCCAAGCTGGACGCCGGCGTGACGCTGTCGAACCTGGTGGTGGATGCGGGGTACGCGCCTGCGGTGGATGTCGTGGATCTCATGACGTATATCGGCACCGTCACGAACCGCCTGTCGGCGGACGGCGCCGGCGTCTACTCCCATTCGCAGACGAATGCGAATGGCGGCGGCCTCACATTCCGTCTCCAGGCGACGCTGGTCACGAACACCATCAGCTACACGCTGAACAACGGATATTTCCCGGATGGCGTCGACGTCCCCGACCGCTACACGGTGGAAAGTCCGGCGATAACGCTGCCCCTCCCGTTGCGGACGGGATGGGTGTTCGACGGCTGGCACGGCGTCGTGGAGGATGCGATCGTCGAGACGATCCCTGCGGGCTCCCTCAGCAACCGCACGTATGTCGCCAACTGGAGGGCCGCCACATACCCTGTCACGCTCAATCTGAACGGCGGAGCGATAACGGTGGGTGGCGAACAGGTCGCGATAACGCCATACGAGACGAACTACACGTTTGGCGTCGGCTTCGCGCTGCCTTCGCCGGTCAAGGTGGGAAGTTCATTCGGCGGCTGGTACGCGTATGCGGACTTCAGCGGCAATGCCGTCCAGCAGATAGGCACTACGGAGACTGGAGCCAAGGAGCTGTGGGCGAAATTCACCCCCGTCACATACACAATCACGCTAGACAACAAGGGGGCTGACGTCTCGGGGCAGGTCTCCGTGGACGTACAGTACCAGCAGATCCCGTTGGCGCTTGCGGCCGTGCCGAGGAAGTCCGGATATGAATTCGGAGGGTATTTCTCCGAACCCGGCGGCAATGGCACGCAATATTACAATGAGGACGGATCGGCATACGGCCATGCATGGAACGTGGCGGCGTCTGGTTGGCTTTATGCCTTCTGGATTGCGCATGCATACACGATTTCCTTCGATGGCGGCACGGCAGGCGCGGGCTCCACGGTGGAGGGTACGATGCCCGGCATCGCTCTGGCGTATGGCATGGAGACCAACCTGCCGCCGGTCGCGTTCACTTGCGACAGCTACGTATTCGCGGGCTGGAAGACGAATGTCGATGCAGGCGTTGTGTTTGCGGATGGTGCAGCGATCTCCAACCTCACCACGGTCGCGGGCGGCGCCGTCACGATGACCGCCACGTGGTCCGCCGGAAGTTACTTCATCGCATTCGACGCCAACGGCGGCGAAGGAGCGATGGACGTGCAGGAGTTCGAGTTTGACAAGGGTGATGCGCTGAGTTCGAACAATTTCACCCGTGCGGGACATGATTTCGCCGGATGGGCGCTGAACGCGTCCGCCACGGTCGCGGACGTCGAATACGCCGATGGCCAGGTCGTCACGAATATCTCGGCCGCTGTTGATTCCACCAATACGCTCTATGCCGTCTGGAAGGCGGAGGAGTACGAGGTCACGTTGGATGCGAACGACGGATATTTTCAGCCAGGGACTATGGTCACCAATGCTATTGTGACATTTGGCGAATCTTATAATCTTCCTGTGCCTGTTAATGTCGATCCTCAGTGGCTTTTCGCTGGATGGCGTTACATAGATCCAGTCACCGGTACGACCAATGCTCTGCCTGCTCAAGTTCCACCTAAATCTGATAATATTACCAACCTTGTTGCGCGTTGGGCCGACGGTCTTGCCACTGCGCTCAACGCATCCGGTACGGACCTTGAATACGAAACGGGAGGGCGTCAACTGTTTAGTGGTCAATGGACGACCGTGGATATGCGATGGATGCCCGCCGAAAGGGAGGGTACAAATGTCGCGGAAGGTGTCGCAGTGTTCGAAAGAGCGTCATACACGTATATCCGTACCACATTGCCTGGACCTGGTGTTTTGACGTTCAACTGGCGTATAAATGCGCCAGCAGGAACGAAGTACACTGAAACATTTGAGCAATCAAGCCGCGATTATTATGGAGGTAATTGGTTGACCTTTTATGCGACTAACATTTCAGAAAAAGCCTTGGTTCGTCTGGTCTCAGGATCGGACGATGCAGGTGCTTGGAGTGATTCAGATTGGCAAACCGTGTCCATAACCAATACCGCAGGGCCGTTACTTGTGGAATGGCGATTTGAATTTCTTACAGAGACGGATGATTGGACTGGTGGTAACTGGTATGGCGGTGGCACGGGCTGGGTTGACAATGTCACCTGGACGCCGGAGGGCGGCTCCGGATCCGGCAAGCAGGATTACGACATGTCGGGGGCGCAGTGGACGGCGGCGCAGTTCACATACGACGGCACGGAGAAGTCTGTGTCCATCGAAGGGCTTCCCGAAGGCGTGGAGGTCGAATCCTATACGGACAACATAGGTACCAATGCCGGGGACCATGTGGCGCACGCCACGTTTAGATATGACGTTGTGAACTACAATCCGCCGCTGTTTGCCGACTGGAACTGGACGATCGAGAAAAAATCGATCACCAATGCGACGATAACGCTTGCTCAGGATTCGCTTATCTATTCTGGATCGGAGCAGACGCAGATAGTGGAGCGCGTGGAGATCGACGGACTGGACGCAACGTTCGATGTGAGCGACAATGTGGCCACGGAAGCGGGTGCGTATACACTTACGGTCACTGGTAACGGCAACTTCACCGGCAGTACAACCGCTAATTGGGTGATTGGGACTGGCGGCATAGTTGAACAGGCTACGCCATACGACGCCGCGTACGACGGCGCGGGGCATGGCATCACGGTTGACGTTGCAAGTCCTTCCGGCGCGATCGTGAAGTACTCGCGCGCGCAGGAAGGCCCGTATGGCGACGACGAGATACTCTTCACGAATGTGACCGATGGCGCCGTCGCGGTCTGGTACACGGTCGAGGCGGCGAACCATGCCACTGTCACGAACAGCGGCACGGTGAACATCACGGCGAGGACGCTGACGAGCGATATGGTGTCCGTCGAGGAAGTCGCGTATGTCTACGATGGTACGGCGAAGGAGCCGCAGGTGACTGTGGTTGACGGATCGCCGTCCATCATCACTGCGGATGACTACGACGTCTCCTATGCCAACAACGTGAACGCAGGCGAGGCGACCGTTACTGTGTCTGGCAAGAGGAACTACACAGGATCCGTCGAGAAGACGTTCATCATCAGGTCTGCGGAGGCGGTGAAGCTTGAAGAGGTGTTTGAAGGCATCGGCGAGGTGACGGCCGATGGCGCCGGTGGCTGGAAGGTTACGGTAACGAACGACACTGACAGCTCCAACCTGCCAATCGAGCTCCCGGACAATCTCGGTTCCGTGACGCTAGACCTGGCCGGACGCGATCTAGTCGGTCAGGCAGATCCCGCCATCAGTATCGCGGCCGATATCGGAGATGGCGAACCGACCGTGCTGACGGTGGTAACGACTGGCGGCGATGCGACGGTGAAGGGCGGCGACGGCGCGTCGGCGATAGTCGTGGCGGACGGCGTGCGCGACGGCGTCCTGATCAACGTGGGCGAAGGCGTCACGGTCGAGAGCGGCGGGGATGACATCCCGGCGATCGACGGAAAGATCGGCACCAACAGCGGCACGCTCGTGCCGCCGATGCCGGAGACGCTTCAGGTCGGCACGTATTTCAAGATGACGCTTGCCGATCTCGGCTGCGCCGTGCCGACGAACGGCACGCCGTACAGCGTGGTTGCCAAGGGGCTTCCCGCCGGACTGAAGCTGAAGTACAACGCCGCCGTGAAGAACAAGAAGGGCAAGGTCACTAAGAAGGCGAAGGTCGAATGGTGGATCGAGGGCGTGCCCACGGTGGCCCTGGACTATGCGACCAATCCGGCATATCTCGTTATCACGGCGAACGGCAAGACGACGACCGAGCCGCTTTTCATGGAAGTGCTGGCGCAAGACGTGACGGATCTCGGCGAGTTCCCGCTGGGAACCTCCTGGAACGCGCAGGATCCCCTTTATCTCCCGGGCGTGGCGAAGGGCTGGACCGTCTCGGGGCTCCCGGCGAGCCTCAAGTACGCGTCGAAGCTTCTTACGACGAAGAAGAAGTCCGGGAAGAAGACGATCGTGACGACAAACGCGCTTCCCTACACCGTCTACGGCAAGACTACAAAGGCGGGGCTTTTCACCATCACTGCGAAGAAGAAGGTTTCAAGCTACTACGAGACGAAGAAGTACCGGATGCTTGTGACGCCACATGATGTTGATACGACGTTCTTCAGCGAGGATCTCACGAACCTTGTGACGATGGCGTACGTGCCGTTCGAGTGGGGCCTCACGAACGATGTCGCCGCTGCCGAGGGTGGCAACGTCCTGAAGGTGACGGGGCTTCCTGCGGGGTTGACGTTCGCCGCGAAGGACACGTACGCGTACACGAACGCCAAGAAGAAGACAGGTAAGTACCTGAAGCAGAAGGGTCAGACGATCGTAGGTAAGCCTACGAAGCCGGGGACGTACGCGGTGACGTTCTCGAAGACCGTGACGATCAGGAAGAAGAAGGTTTCCAAGACGGCGCAGATACTCTGGAAGGTCGTGGCGAACGATGCGGAGCTGTCGCTCGGTTTCAACACGGCCGGCGGGGTGATCGAAAGCGGAACGGTGGGATTGAAGTACGGCGATCTCATGGCGTTCACGGCGACGAGCAACGCGACTGTGACGGCGAGCGGTCTGCCGAAGGGGATCACGCTCGCCAACAATGGCGATGGTGATTACGCCTTCAAGGGCTTCACGACCAAGGCTGGTACGTACCTCGTGACCGTCAAGGCGACGCTGAACGGCAAGACGGTGACGCAGCGCGTGGCCTTGAAGGTGGACACCCTGCCCGCCTGGGCCAAGGGGACGTACAATGGTGTTGTTACGGGAACGGGGAACGGGGAACCGGGAACGGACGCGACGAACGGCCTCGCGACGGTGACCGTGAGCGCGGCCGGCAAGGTGAGCGGCAAGTTCCAGGAGTTTGGAACGAACTGGACGCTCAGTGCGGCATGTTATACAGATGGTAGGGCCCGCTCGCCGAGCGGGCCGCAGTCGCAGGCCAGTGATATGTGTCCCTACCAGGCTTTTGAGTGCACAAACGTTGTCGCCAAGTATTCGTACAAGGTGAAGAGCGGTAAGAAGACGGTGACTAAGAGCCTGACGCGCACGTTCACGCTTGTCGTGTCGCAGGGTGTTTTCGGTGGCGTGGCATCGCTGACCCAAACGGGAGGTTCGCCGTCCCTGGCGACCGAAATCTATGCCTGGCAGAACCTGTGGGGCTCCACATACAAGGCAGTCGGGAAGAAGCTGTTCTATACGAGCAAGAAGAAGCAGTACAAGACCTTTACGTTCGATGTCTACACCAATGATGTGGGTGCGGTCACGTTCATTAAGAAGGGCGATGATGTTGATAAAACAGGTCTGACCTATTTTATCAACTTGTCGCTGAAGGTGACGACTGCTGGCGCGGTTACCGCCACCTTGACATTCGACACCGGCAAGAAGAAGAAGGGCAAGGCCGTGTACTACAAACCGACCTGCTCGACGGTGGTGATTCCCACGTCGGCGGCGGATGCGGATCCCTTCACGGGCGAGGCCGTCCTCTACTTCGCGCCCTCGTCCGCGAACAACTTCCCCGGCTATTCAGGTTGCGTGGATCTACCGTAGTAATGATTGCCGTGCTGCTTGCGTCAGGTGATGAACATAGCGGCCAAAGCCGCGAAAGCGGCAATCTGTGACCTCGTCCCATTTCAGCAAGGATGTTGAAAGGAATCGACCAATGACAGGCAAACCGCTTTCAAAACGCGAGCGCAACAGGAAGATCAAGCAGATCTACCGGGATTTCGAGGCGCAGAAGCGCGCGCTCGGACTTCGCGCGCCGGTTCTCAAGAAGGGCCCCGTGTTCTACATGGTCGTACTTATCGTCCTCGCGCTCCTGGGCGGTGCCTTGATCCAGATGTCTGGCAAGGCCGACGCGATCGGGCTTGGCGGACGCAAGCTGCGCGACGGACGCCCCGTGATGGCGCAGAAGAGCGTGGACGCCGTCGCCGAGGCGCTGGGCAGGTTCAAGTTCCATACGGGCGTCTATCCGTCCGTCGCCGAAGGCGGCATCGAGGCGCTCGCGGTAAAGTATTCGGACCACGCCGGCTGGATCGGGCCGTATCTCCACAAGGACAATCCCTACAAGAAGATCGCGATCGACCCGTGGAAGCGGCCCTACATCTACGAACCTCCGGTGGATACGAACGGTCTGCCGACGGTCTTGTGTCTTGGCGCGGACGGCGTGCGCGGCACGGCGGACGACATTTCGCCCGATCCCGCTCTTTTCACGAAGGCGTTCCGCGACACGACATGGACGAACGACTGGGTGCCGTTCACGCAGCGCGGGATAATCGTGCGGCCATAGCCAGGGAGGGTTCCACATGGCAGGATTGAACGAGACGCCTTCGGCAGACCGCGTGCGGATCTCATTCTTCGGACGGCGCAACGCCGGCAAGTCCACGCTTGTGAATGCCATCACAGGCCAGGAGATAGCGATCGTTTCCGACGTCCCAGGCACTACCACCGATCCAGTGTCCAAGGCGATGGAGATACTGCCGTTGGGCCCTTGCCTGCTGACGGATACGGCCGGCCTCGACGACGAGGGGCCGCTTGGCGAGGAGCGTGTACGCCGTTCGCTCGAGGTATTGTCCACCACCGATGTCGCGGTATGGGTTGGCGACCCCGAGCAGGAGTTCCAGGACGCCTGCGCGAGACGTGGCGTTCCGGTGCTCATATATCGCAGGGGCGACGATGTAGAGGCGCTCAAGCGGCAGATCGCGGCTGTGAGGCTCGCCGAGGAGCCGCCGCCGCTCCTCAAGGATCTCGTGGAGCCAGGCGACACGGTGGCCTGCGTATGCCCGATAGACGAATCCGCCCCCAAGGGACGTCTCATCCTGCCGCAGCAGCAGGTGGTACGCGAACTCCTGGATGCGGGATGCTCCGCGCTCGTGTGCCAGCCCGGCGAACTGTCGGCGCATTTCGCCGCCGGCCGGCGCATCGATCTCGTGGTTACGGATTCCCAGGCGTTCAAGGCGGTCGATGCCGTGGTGCCGCGCGATGTGCCCTTGACGAGCTTCTCCATCCTCTTTGCGCGCCAGAAGGGCGATCTGGCGGCGTACCGCGCCGGGGTGGACGCAATACACGGTCTCAAGGATGGCGACCGTGTGCTGGTGGCGGAGGGCTGCACCCACCATCGACAATGCAATGACATCGGCACGACAAAGATCCCCAGGGCACTCGCCCGGCTGACCGGCGGCAGGAAGCTTGATTTTACGTTCTGCTCGGGCGCGTCCTTCCCGTTCGCGAGTCCCTCGGCGGATGGCGGCGCGAAGGGGTACGCGCTTGTGGTGCATTGCGGCGGATGCATGCTCGCCCGCCGCGTGGTACAGGACCGGATAGCGGCCTGCCGTGAAGCGGATGTGCCGATAGTCAACTACGGAATGCTGCTTGCGGCGGCGAACGGCATGCGTGTCGCGCCGGAGGGATGCCTGGTGCTACGCGATGTTTCCGGTTCACAGTCCGCCTGAACAATGCTATAATCATGTCCATGGACAAAGGCACCCACAGGCAATGGCTTCTATGGCTCAACTGGCCGATAGGGGCTTTCAGGCTCGACTCGAGATCTCTGGCCGCATTCAGGGCGGAGGTGGCGCGTCCGGGCGATGCCGTCGCCGTGGTCCGCAGCGAGCGCGCATTTCTCCGCGCGCTGCCGAAGGCGACGCATGCCGTGGTATGGGAGTTCAGGAAAGAGTGGTTCGCCCGTGCGCGCGCGCTGCGCGTACTGGCCACGCCTGGCGCCGGGCGTGAACTACTACCGTCCGATTCCGAGCTGCCGCGCGGCGTTGTGCGGATCAACGGGGGATTCCATGGCGCGATCATGTGCGAGACGGTGCTGGCTTTCATGCTTGCGCACGCCCGCGGGCTGTACGCCGCAGAGGAATTCCGTCGCAAGGGCGACCTGTGGCCGCGTTCGGCGCTTTCGCCGCATTGCTCGCTTGTGCGCGGGACGCATGCGGTGATACTTGGCTACGGGAAGATCGGCCATGCGATCGGCAGAAGTCTCAAGGCGCTTGGGGTCTCCGTGACGGGCATACGCCGGCGCAATGCCGCCGGTCTCAAGGATGCCTGCCGCGATGCTGACTGGCTCATCGTGGCGCTGCCTTCCGATACGGGTACGGACGACATTGTGGACGCGGCGGTGCTTCGTAGCCTGCCGAGGCGCGCCGTGCTGATAAATGTGGGCCGGGGCAACGCTGTGGACGAAGATGCGCTTGCGCTTGCGCTCAGGACGCACCGTCTTGCCGCCGCATGCCTCGACGTGTTCAAGCGGGAACCGCTCTCCGCCTCATCGCCTCTGGCGGCGGACCTGCCGAACCTCCACCGGCTGCCCCACGCCTCGGCATTCGCGCCGGAATACCTGCCGTTCTTCTTCAGGGAGCTAGGGAGGAAGTGTGAAATGGAGGATGCGAAATGGGGAACAAGATAGTCTTCGCGGGAAACATCATCGTCGACTCGGTGAAGACAATAGATGCATGGCCTGAAAGGGGCATGCTCGTGCAGATAAGGGCGATGACGCGTTCGGTGGGGGGCAGCGTATGCAATACGGGCATAGACCTGAAGACGCTCGATCCTTCGGTGGAGGTGGCGGCGCTCGGCAAGGTGGGAAGCGACGACGCCGGCAACTTCGCCATTGAAGTGTTGCGCGATCGCGGCGTGGACGTGTCGCGGATACTCCGTGTGGATGTTCCCACCTCGTTCACCGACGTGATGACGGTGGCCGGCTCGGGCGAGCGCACGTTCTTCAACATGCACGGGGCGGATTCGGCTCTGACGCCGGATGATGTGGACGTCGCCTCTCTCGGATGCGACATCTTCCATCTCGGCTATCTGCTGCTGCTGGACGGCATGGACGCGCCCGATGCAGAATTTGGAACCAAGGCGGCGCGGCTGCTGGCAAGGGTGCGCGCGGCCGGCATCAGGACGTCCGTAGACATCGTGAGCGAGAAATCGCCGCGATTCCCCGGGATAGTGCGTCCGGCCCTGAAGCATTGCGACTATCTGATCGTCAACGAGGTGGAGGGGGCGCTTGCCACAGGGCTGCCCTGCGTGGATGCGTCTGGCAGGACCACTCCGGAGGCTCTGCTTGCAATCGCGGAGGCACTTTTCGATCTTGGCGTGAAGGAACGTGTGGTGCTGCACTGTCCGGCGTTCAGCGTTGCGCGTGACGCCTCCGGAAATGTGGCGGTGGTGCCGTCGCTGAAGTTGCCGGAAGGATGGATAAAGGGGGCCGTGGGCGCAGGCGACGCCTTCTGCGCCGGAATGCTGTATTCCCTGCTGAAGGGGTTGCCAGACGCGGAAGGCATGAGGCTTGCCTCCTGCGCGGCGGCGGCGAATCTTGCCGTTGCGGATTCCGTCTCTGGCGCACTTGATCTTGAGGCAACAAAGGAACTGGAAAGGTTTAGGGCATGAGCGACTTCATGAATGTAACGGTGCTGGGGATCCTGCAGGGAGTCGCTGAGTTCCTGCCCATATCCAGTTCGGGTCACCTCGTGATCGGGCAGAGCGCGCTGGGAATCAACGAACCCGGCATCAGGCTTGACGTGTTTCTGCATGTTGGCACGGTGTTGGCCATATTCGCCTACTACCGGGTCCAGATCTGGCGGATTGTTGCCGGTCTTGCCTCCTCCGATGCCGGGCGGCGGAAGACGTCGTGGCAGTACGCGGCCAAGATCATCCTTTCCGCGCTGCCTGCAGTGGCGGTCTACGGGATGTTCAAGCACCAGATAGAGGGGCTTTTCGAGAACGCCAAGATGGTTGGGGCTCTCTTGATGTTCACGGGCGCGGTGCTCATGGGCACGCGTTTTCTGCCGCGCGGGGAGCGCGAGGTCAACTTCCTGCGTGCGCTCCTGATGGGTATAGGCCAGTCGATAGCGCTGTTGCCGGGTGTGTCCCGCAGCGGCATGACGCTCGCCTCGGCCCGTGGAGGGCGCGTGGCGCCGGAGGCGGCGGCTGAGTTCTCGTTTCTGATGTCCACGCCGCTCATCCTTGGCGCGGCCTTTCTCGAGGCGCTCAAGGCGTTTGGACCCGGCGCTGAGGCGCAGGCGTCGTCCGAGCTTCCCTGGGGGCTGGTTCTGTACGGAGCCGCGGTGGCGGCGGTCATCGGATATTTCTCGCTGGCCTGGCTCGTGAAGGTGCTGAAGGGCCGGTGGTTCTGGGCGTTCGGGCCCTATTGCATTCTCATGGGCCTTCTGACGGTCTGTCTCTGCTGATCGCGGCGTTTGACGGTGCTGGACGATTTGCGGTCCTCCACCAGCACAGGCCGCCTGAAGCCGTTCTTCACGAGAACGCCCATCACGTAGTACGGCATGCGGTAGTCCTTGGTTCCGCTGGGGATTCGTATGTGGATGGTGTCCTGCCCCGTCAGTCCGGAATCCTTCAATATCCCTGGCAGGTCGTCGGCATCGATGGCCTTTCCACGATAGGTTACGATGCCCGTCTCGGTGACGGCGACCTCGGGATGCTTTGCATCCGTTATGAACCGCTCATGCGCGCATCCGGCGACAAGGACGGCCAAAATGGCCGCAATGGCTGGTAGGGTGTGTCTCATGGCGCATGATTATACCATAAACCGAGACGGAAAGCATTCCGATTGGCTTCTTTTGTCGGTTCGGCAAAAAACGCATTTTCTGATTTACCCTATTGCACAATGCGTGGGGATTTGGTACACTATTGACCACCAACCATAAGGAGACTTACAACAATGGCAGGTAAACTAGAAGATCGCGTCAAAGAAATCATCGTTGACCAGTTGGGCGTCAATGCCGAGCAGGTGACGGTTGAGGCTTCGTTCATTGATGACCTTGGTGCAGACTCCCTGGATTCAGTGGAGCTCATCATGGCGTTTGAAGAGGAATTTGGCGCCGCCATCCCTGAAGAGGATGCAGAAAAGCTTACGACGGTCGGCAAGGTCATAGACTACCTGAAGTCAAAGGGATATGGCGATGACGCCGCCGCTGCCGCCGCACCGGCGCAGTAATACCAAGTATTAGACGAAACAGGTAAAAGGGGCAGGCGCTTTGCGCTTGCCTCCTTTTTGGTATTGTCGCAGGACGTGCAGATCCCATTGGCGCATGAGTAAGTACAGGGAGATATTCGACAGACTTAAGGCGGAGATCTCGGCCGGGAAGTTCGTACGTACGGGACGATTACCGAGCGAACTGGCCTTGCAGCGCCGTTTCTCAGTAGCGCGTGGGACGGTGCGTCAGGCTATCGCCGCCCTTGAGGCCGAGGGCATTGTACAGCGGCAGAAGGGGGTGGGCGCCCGCTTGTCTGAACGCCCGAACCTGGCATCTGGCAGGCTGGGGCTGCTCATCCCCGACATGCCGATGTACACGTTCTTCCGCCTTCTGGCCAGTGAACTGTCGAGGCTGGTACAGGGTGCCGGACATCGGCTCATGGTTGCAGAATGCGGTTCCGGAAAGGAAGCGAGAATTGCGCGCATGGCGAAAAAGGGGATGCAGAACCTCATCGACGCCAACGTTGAAGGCGTGTTCTTCCGTCCTGTCGTGGAGGAACCGCTGTCGTCGGTCAACCTTAGAATCGTCCATGCGTTCAAGTCCAGGGGAATTCCCGTCGTACTTGTCGACTCTGACATCGTGCAGGCGCCGGAACGCAGTGAATTCGACCTTGTGGGCATCAACAACGTGGATGCCGGACGGCGCGTCGCGCAGCATCTGCTGGCGACCGGCAGGAAGCGGATATGCTATCAGCTGGACCGTCCATCCGTAGTCTCCAGAAACAGGTTTTTCGGTGTGATGGGTGCCGTACTTGCGGCAGGTGGACGCCTCGCGGACGAGCAGATCATCAGATTCGCGCCGGAAGACGTGGCTTCATACAGGCGTCTGTTCGCAAGGCGCGCGTCACGTCCGGACGCGATCGTGTGTGAAGACGATGAGGTGGCGGTGCGTGTGTTCAAGACTCTGATGTCGCTCGGCATGCGCGTTCCGCAGGATGTCGCGCTCGTGGGGTGCGACGACGTCCCTTGTGCCGCAGAACATTCGCCCCAGCTCACCACCATACACCAGCCAGTGGATCTCATAGCCGATGTCGCGCTCAGAATGCTCCTTACGCGCATCCGCCAACCTGGCATCGCTACGCGCGAAACGCTGCTGGATGCTCCGCTGATCGTGCGCGAATCGACATGAAGCGAGACATATTCACGGCCGGAATCCCCCGTACAAAGGTGACGTATTCGATGATCTGAGCAATGAAAAGCAGCTTGAACTGATACCCTTCATCCGTCCAACACTGTCTCGACCTTCTTGGATGCTTTTGATTCGCCCAACGCCGCATCGACCCTGTCGAACACGTCCTTGAACGTGTTCCTGCATTCGTCCAGTAATTGCCGCGTCAATTTCCTCCGCGCCATCTCACTCCGCGCCATCTTCCTGTATGTCAAAGTATAAGATTTCTGTGCGTAATAAATCTTATCGTCCGCATCTCCTTTCCGCCCATGCATCTTCTCTTCCGCCATCGCCCCGCCCTCCAGCAGGGCGGACGTGGGTTCCGGGTCTTTCAGTCCGGCCGCCTGTCTCAGGCGCATGGCAAGCGCCTTGTAGCGCATTATCGTCTTGTAGCGCGGGTAGAGTTCTGGCACGTTGTCCGCGAGCCACCCCTTTATGCCGCCGTTACGGCCTACGATGTTGCCCGATCCGTCATACCTGAGGCAGCTGTCCACATAGCAGGCGAGGTCGTGGACCATCCCCCCGAATAGAAGCTTCGCCTCCACGGACTCCCCGACGCGCGCGAACGCCGCGCGGAACTCGTCCGGGGTGGGGCAGGGGTTCGTCGTCGTACGCCTGCCGATCCTGCGCCGCTCCGCCGCCAGAAGCCGCCTGCGGGCGTTGTCGCGTGCATAGTACCGGCTTCTGTACGCCTTCTGCTGCAGGCGGTTGGTCCGAAGTGTGAGCCCTCGCCTCAGGCACCTGAGACCCCTC
>JAFXTB010000167.1 GCA_017525225.1 Kiritimatiellia bacterium | reverse complement strand
TGGAATCGCAGGCCGCTTCCGCCTCGGCGGAAGCGGCCGCGATTCCCATTGTCTTGTCGTGAACCATCAAAGTTATCCTCATTTACATTCCCGGGCACAGCGCGGGCGGCGGGCTAGCGACTAACGACTAACGACTCATTTCACCGTATGATCAAGCACGCGCCCGATGTGCTGAAGACCGCGCACACCGTTGCGCTGCCATCGGCGTTCTCGTGGACCCCGATCTTCGTGCGGAAGCCGTTACCCGCGTACGGGTTGACGGGCTTGAGCATCTCGGCGATCGACTCCGCCGAAGCGGCGTCCGCAACCGTCACAAGCCCCAGCTCCCACGAGGACAATGGCGGGCCTGCGGGCGAACGCGTCACGTCGAATACGACGGGTATCTTGCCCGTGAAGCCATCGGCGCGGGCGACGGGGGTCGCCCACCTTCTGTCCACGAAACCGAATTCCTTCATGCCTAGCGCATCGGGGGCGACATCGAACGCGAGCTTGCCGCCCTCCGAGAACACGAGCGCCGCGCCATCGAGCACGTTCGTGGCGAGCGGCTTGATCGCGCCCGCCTTCACCGCCAGCACGTTCGTGGTGGCGAGCGGGGCGGTGGCCGCCGCGCCGTCGATGAAGCGCAGATCGCCGCCGAGCGCGAGCGTGCCCTCGCCCTCCTTGCGGAGCAGTCCCGCAATTGTAAGCGTGTTCGACATGGTGAATGTGGCGCCGGAGTCGATGTCGAAGCGGGCCATCCCCTGCACGAATATGCCGCGGTTCTGGGTGTCGAAGGCCGTCGTCGCCAGCACTTTCAGCACACTCATCTGGTCGATCTTGACAGCGTCGTATGTGAACTCCGGCATCGCGCCGCCGAGGTTGCGCCCGTCCGAGATGCGAAGCGTCACCTTGTAATCCTCGCACGGCACGGAACCGGGCTGGGCCGTGCCGGTGGCGTTCGCATTGGGGCATGTGACGTACAGCTTGCCGGTGAAATTGGTGTTGATGCCCTTGAACTCCGTAATGCTGTTCATGTCGCTGACCCTGGCCGTCGGCGCATAGGTGGTCACATGGACCGTCCCCGTGCCGGCCAGTTCCGCACCTATGCGCAGAAGCCGGCTTCCGTACGATCTGAACGTAGTGGGGGCGACATTGGAAAGGAACGTGATCTTGCCGTCTATGTCAAAGCCTACGCTGCTGCCGCCCGCGATCATAGTACCGCCGCCTATCATGGAGAGGTCGTCGAAACGGCAGCCTGTCGAAGCCAGGTTGTAGGTCGTCAGGGAGATACCGTACGCAAGGAGCGAACGGCCTGCGAAGGTCATGTACCCGGGAGGCATGTATTTCGCAGAGTCGTTCGAAGGGTTCTGTATGTAGTAGTCCTTGTCCGGCGAAGGCGCCTCATGGTCACTCCACCAGTAGTTGGTTATGTTGCCAACGACGCAATAGGCATCGATGAACTCGTTCGACTTGCTGAAGTACGAAGCGAAGTACGTCATTGAGATCACAGGGGTCACGTCGAGCGCCAGCGTACGCGAATCGTCCTCCAATACGAGTTCGGATCTGGGGAGGGAGTAGTAGATCTGCGAAGGGTCGTTGGAGATGGCGAAGTTGCCAAGATCAAGCGTGCCCGTGGCCTCTGGCGCAAGCTTTATGAGCGGATGGCGGCGCACCAGCGATGCGCTGCATGCCTGCGAGAACGACACCGGGGACTTGACGATGACCGGACCTGCGACGGAAAGCGAATTTGTCACCGCGAGATAGCCGTTAGTCGAGGCGCCGCCGCCGAAATCCAGCCTTGATCCTGAGGCGAGGGAAAGGTCGCCAACGGTCGCCACAAGCATGCCGCGATCGCCGCTATCCAAGCTGCCGTATGCCTCCTTCGCCTGCTGCAGCATGATGCGCGCGCCTTCCTCCACATCCACCTCGCGAAGGACGAAGCGGCTGGGTTCGGCGAGGTTGTTTCGCGCCGTGCCCAAGAGCGTACCGCCGGATCTGACAATCACCTTGGCAGGCATCGGCCACGGACCCATGGCGAGATACGCGTTGTTCGCCACTTCCACCGTGCCGAGGTAGTTCTCGTTCGTACCGGTGAACTGGAACCCCCTTCGGTCGGACATGGTGCCGTTTTCACCATATATCTGCAACCATGCGTCGGAGGAACCGTGGAGGTTGACCCCGTATTCCATGATGCCGGCGCTCGAACCGTAATGGATCCTGGATGGCTGCGAGCTGGTGCCCTGTATGTAGGCCGTGCCGCGCAGATAGCGCTCGTTCGGCGCAACGAAGTAATATGTGCCGTACGGCAGGAACACGAGGTTGGTCACGGTGACGCCGTATCCGGTCTTGGCGAACGGCACGAGAGTCCCGGCTATGGCCAGTTCATCGCCGCCGAATACGAGATGCTCGGCAAGGTATGGCGTCACCATCTGCTTGCCCGACGGCACATAGTACTTCTTGCCAGGCATCGGGGCAGTAGGCGTGGAACCGTCAGGCTCCTGCCAGTGGACAGAGGTGTTGAACGCCATGCTTGCAGTTGTCGAAGGCGACTCCGATGTCGTCAGCTTCACATAGTCGTCATATTCAGCCGCGCACAACTGCACGAGCATCGCCGCCGCAAACGCTGCCGCCATCTTCATTCTATCGTTCATCGTCTTTCTCCTTTCTCATCCACGGCCCGCTCGGCGAGCGGGCCCTACCACTAACCACCAGCCACTAACGACTAACGACCAACCTCTAACGACTAACCACTAACAACTAACCACTAACGACTTGCCTATAACTTACACCGCAACTGCATAAATGCCCAGTTCTTCGGCGCTTATGCCAAGTTTGGAAATCTTCTTCTTCATGGATTTGATCGTCCTTTCTCTTGTTCTTTCCAAGTACGCCCGCTCGCCTTCGTCGATGTAGGCCTGGCCGTGCTTGATGCCGCGATAGA
>JAFXTB010000166.1 GCA_017525225.1 Kiritimatiellia bacterium | reverse complement strand
GGCAGGAGGGCGAGGACGCGGACATCTCGAAGTACGCCGACCCGGATGGCGAGCCGTACCGCCGCATGGTGGAGTACATCCGCCAGACGCTCGACCTCACATCGCTGGCGTTCCAGCGGCTTGAGGATCTGGTGGCGGCGATCGGGCTGCCGAAGGAGCGTCTGTGCACGTACTGCTTCGACGGCAAGGACGTGTCGGAGAAGTGCCGCGCATGCCCGCATGCGTGCGCCGCAGCGGCCGAACGCGCCAGATAGCGGAGAAGGGGGAGGGCGATGGCCGAGGAAGCGAAGGAGAAGCTGCTTGAGGCGGAGGAGGTCCGCCAGCGCATC
Source organism: Kiritimatiellia bacterium (assembly GCA_017525225.1). Classification (GTDB taxonomy): domain Bacteria; phylum Verrucomicrobiota; class Kiritimatiellia; order RFP12; family UBA1067; genus RGIG6720. The sequence continues at coordinate 6,229 of JAFXTB010000166.1, read as the reverse complement.
GCGGCGCTTAGGAAGAGCGTCGCCGAGATGGCGGACTACATCAGGATATCGGAACGCCGCCAGACGCTAGAGGCGCTGGAGGCAGAGCAGGCCGGGCCGGATTTCTGGAACAACCAGGCCAAGGCCCGCGACGTCATCGCGAAGACGAACGCCGAACGCGCATACGTGCAGCCTTTCGACGCGCTCTCGAAGGCCGTGGAGGACGCAGGCGTGATGATGGAGCTGGCCGAGATGGAGGAGGGCCCCGCCCAGCAGGCGGCGCTCGCCGACACCATCGCGGAATGCGGCCGGGCCGACGAGTTCTTCGCCAAGCTCAGGATGCAGTCGCTCCTGGGCGGCCGCTTCGACGCCTGCAACGTGTTCGTGAAGCTGCACGCCGGCCAGGGCGGCACCGAGTCGTGCGACTGGGTGCAGATGCTCTACCGCATGTACCAGCGGTACGCAGAGAGCCAGGGCTGGAAGGTCGAGGAGTACGACTCGCAGCCGGGCGAGGAGGCCGGGCTCAAGGACGTCTACTTCCGCATCGAGGGCAGCTACGCCTTCGGCATGATGAAGGCCGAGCGCGGCATACACCGCCTCGTGCGCATCTCGCCGTTCGACGCGAACAAGCGCCGGCAGACCTCGTTCGCGTCCGTGGAGACCGTCGCCGAGATCAACGAGGAGATCGAGGTGGAGATAAAGGACGAGGATCTGCGCGTCGACACCTACCGCAGCGGCGGCGCCGGCGGCCAGCATGTGAACAAGACGGATTCCGCCGTGCGCCTCACGCACCTTCCCACCGGCATAGTTGTGGCCTGCCAGAAGGAGCGCTCGCAGCACATGAACAAGGAGAAGGCCATGAACATGCTCAAGGCCCAGCTCTACGAGTACTACGAGGACCAGAAGAAGGCCGAGATGGACCGCTTCTACGGGAAGAAATCCGAGAACGGCTGGGGCAGCCAGATCAGGTCGTACGTGTTCTGTCCGTACACGATGGTCAAGGATCTGCGCACGCAGTACGAGACGAGCGACGTCAACGGCGTGATGGACGGCCATCTTGCCCCGTTCATAGAGGCCTGGCTGCAGCAGCAGGCGGTAAAGTCGTCCTGATGGTGGTCGGGGGGACTGTCCCTGGCCAGCCACTCGCCTTGCGGAAAGGTTGGCTAAAGGGTTGCATTTCCTCCGACAAAAGAGTAGAATATCCGCCGTTTTCCATCAAAGGAGGTAGAACAGAATGTCTCGCGTATACAACTTTGCGGCAGGCCCCGCGGTGCTGCCGCTGGAGGTCCTTCAGGAAGCCCAGAAGGAGCTCGTGGACTACAAGGGCGCCGGAATGTCGGTGATGGAGATGTCCCATCGCGGCAAGGACTATGACGCCATCCACCAGGAGGCCATCGCCACGTTCAAGGAGCTTTGCGGCCTGAACGACGATTGGGCGGTATGTTTCATCCAGGGCGGTGCGTCGCTCCAGTTCGCGATGATCCCGATGAACTTCCTCGGCGCGGGCCAGACGGCCGACTACGCCAACCAGGGCACCTGGTCCAACAAGGCCCTCAAGCAGGCGCAGATGATCGGCCAGGTCAACGTCGTAGCCAACTGCCAGAAGGACATTCCCACCCGCATGCCTGCCGCGGACGAGTTCAAGTGGACGCCCGGCGCCGTGTACAGCCACGTCTGCACGAACGAGACGATCTCCGGCGCGGAGCTGAAGGAGATCCCCGATTCCGGCAGCCCGCTCATCGGCGACATGTCGTCCGACATCCTCTCGTGCGAGCGCGACTACTCCAAGTTCACCATGTTCTACGCCGGCGCGCAGAAGAACCTCGGCCCCTCTGGCATGGCGGTCGTCGCCATCCGCAAGGAGTTCGCCGCCAAGGGTGCGCAGAACATCCCCACGATGCTGCAGTACCGCACGTTCGTGGACGAGAACTCACTCTACAACACGCCGCCGACCTGGGGCATCTACATCTTCGGCGAGACGATGAAGTGGGTCAAGCGCATGGGCAAGGAGAACCTCTTCAAGCTCAACGCCGAGAAGGCCAGGAAGATCTACGACGTCATCGACGCGTCCGGCTTCTACCGCGGCACCGCCGTGAAGGAGTATCGCTCCAACATGAACGTGACGTGGCGGCTTCCGACCGAGGAGCTGGAGGCGCAGTTCGTCAAGGAGGCTGCCGCCGCCGGGCTCAAGTCCCTCAAGGGCCATCGCAGCGTGGGCGGTATTCGCGCGTCCATCTACAACGCCTTCCCGATGGCGGGCGTGGATGCGCTCGTCGAGTTCATGAAGGAGTTCGAGAAGAAGAACGGCTAAGACCATTTCGTCCCGATCCGTACGGTCGGGGCGGTAAACGGCAAGGAGAAAAAAGAGATGAAGATCAACTTTGGCGGCGTCATCGAGAACATAGTGACGCGTAAGGAATTCCCGCTCAAGAAGGCCCAGAAGGTCCTCAAGGGCAAGACGGTGGCGGTGCTCGGCTACGGCATCCAGGGGCCTGGCCAGGCGCTCAACATGCGCGACAACGGCATCAACGTGATCGTGGGCCAGCGCAAGTCCACAAAGGCCAATTCCAGCTGGAAGCGCGCCATCAAGGATGGCTGGGTGCCCGGCAAGACGCTCTTCTCCATCGAGGAGGCGGCCCAGAAGGGCGACATCGTGATGATGCTGACGTCCGATGCCTCGCAGCCCACGATCTGGAAGTCGATCGAGAAATACGTCACGCCCGGAAAGGCGCTCTACTTCTCCCACGGCTTCGGCTACGTCTACAACAAGCTCACGGGCATCAAGCCGCAGAAGGGCGTGATGCTCGTCATGGTGGCCCCGAAGGGATCGGGTACGTCCGTCAGGCGCAACTTCCTCTCGGGCGCGGGCATCAACAGCTCGTACGCCTACGAGGCGAACGGCGCCGACGAGGCTAAGGTGCGCGAGCTCACGATCGCGCTCGGCATCGCGGTCGGCTCCGGCTACCTCTTCCCCACGACCTTCGAGCGCGAGGTCACCAGCGACCTCGTCGGCGAGCGCGGCATCCTGATGGGGGCGCTGTGCGGCGTCATGGAGGCGCAGTTCTACACCCTGCGCGCGAACGGGCACAGCCCGAGCGAGGCGTTCAACGAGACGTGCGAGGAGCTCACGCAGAGCCTCATCCGCCTCGTGGACGAAAACGGGATGGACTGGATGTACTCCAACTGCTCGCAGACGGCCCAGCATGGCGCGCTCAAGTGGCGGCCGCTCTTCCGCAAGGCCGTCGAGCCCGTGTTCAAGAAGCTCTACGCGAGCGTGAAGACGATGAAGGAGGCGAAGGAGGTCATTCGCGACACTGGCCGCGCCGACTACAAGGAATTCATGGCCGCGAAGCTCCAGGCGATGCACGACAGCGAGATGTGGAGGGCCGGCGATGCGGTCCGCGCGCTGCGTCCGCACGAGAAGGCCCATGCCGGCGCCGCGACCGCGGCCGGCGTCAAGGGCCGCAAGGTGACGAAGTAGCATGGAACTCGAGGAACAGGTAAAGACGATGCTCGGGGAGCTGCGGCCCATGCTGCAGCAGGACGGCGGCGACCTCGAGTTCGTCAAGATGGATGGCAAGGTCGTCCATCTCAAGCTCGTGGGCCACTGCGGCAGCTGCCCGTACGCGATGATGACCCTCAAGCAGGGCATAGAGTCGCGCCTGCAGCTGCTGGATCCCGAAATCACCGTTGAAAGGGTGCAGGAGTGAAGCCGGTAAACGTATCGCTCGTGGGCGTTGGTGGCCAGGGGATCATCCTGACCGCCAACCTTCTCGCCGAGACGGCCGCCATCGCCGGCATGGACGTGAAGAAGAGCGAGATCCATGGCATGGCGCAGCGGGGCGGCAGCGTGATATCATCCGTGCGTTTCGGCACGGAGGTGCATTCGCCGATCATCCCCGAGGGCGCCAGCGACATCCTCGTGGCGTTCGACCGGCTTGAGGCCCTGCGCTGGGCCCATTTTCTCGCCAAGGACGGCAAGGTGCTTCTCAACAGCGTCGATCTCGTGCCGGTGACGGTGTCGAGCGGGCTGCAGCAGCCTGTGACGGACTTCGAGACACGTCTCGCCAAGGCCTTCCCCGACGCGCTCGTCGTGGACGCGCTGAAGATCGCGCAGGAGGTCGGCAACGAGCGAACGATGAACATGGTGCTGGCAGGGGCGCTTTCCGCGCTTACGCCGTTCAGGGAGTCACAGTGGCAGAAGGCGATGAAATCCAGCTTCACCGGCCGCAAGGCAAAGCTTCTGGATGTGAACCTGAAGGCTTTCGCGCTTGGCCGCGCAGCAGTGCCTTCGTGAAGGCGCGGACAGTTCTGTCTGCCGCGCTTCTTGCGATCGCCGCCGGATGTGCGCTCTTTCCGGGTGCCATAGAGGAGGGCATTCCCAGGCTGCGCGACAAGCTGCCTGAGACTACGAAGGTGTATCTGGCCAGCCCGCTCAATCCGCGGGGTGGATTTCTCTACACGCGCAACGCGCAGATAGTGGTCGACGAATTCAAGGCGGCGTTCGACAAGCGCGGGATACAGGTGACCGTGCCTGGTAGGCGCTCCGGCGAACCGTCTACCGTGCTGGCGAAGGCGAGGACCAACGGCTGCGACGTGGTGCTGTTCACCCAGATAGTCGAGTGGAACTACGGTGATGCCGGATTCAGCGGTCTTGGCGGACGAGACGAGGTAACGCTGTCCGTGATGCTGATGGATGCCGTCTCCGAGCGCGTGTTGACGCGTGCCACCATATATGTCCGTAACGGCATAGGGCGTTCAAGGCCCGGAGGCAATGACTCCCCGAACGACGCCGTCTCTCCGATCATCGCAAAGTACGTGGAGTCGCTGTTCAAGAAGCGGGAATGAAGGGCGGCGGACTGCGATGGCGGATCTCGGAGAGGGGATTACTGTAGAGAGGTGGGCGGCATGGCGTGCGACGCCCGAGTCGCCCCGCCCCGATGTGTCGTTCGTTCCCCCGCTGTCGCGCCGCAGGCTTTCGGAGGTCGAGCGCGCGGCGCTTTCCGTGGCATGGGCTGTCCGGCCCGATCCGATGCCAGAGGATGGGCTGCCTGTCGTCTTCGCGTCGCGCTGGGGCGAGATCGGTACGACCTTTCGCCTGATGTCCCAGTTCCACGAGGAGGGCGAGATGTCGCCCGCCGGATTCTCCACCTCGGTCCATAACGCCGCGCCTGGCGCCTTTTCACTCCTCACGCGCAACAAGGCCGCCTACACTGCCATAGCAGCCCGCTCGCGCTCGCTCTCGGCCGGTTTCCTGGAGGCTCTCGCCCAGCGTACGCGCGTGCTTTTCGTGTATGCGGAGGAATCGACGCCCCTGTTCTACCGGCCTCGGTTCGGTCCGGCCCAGGAAGCGGTGGCCGTGGCCGCGCTGATCGATTCGGCTGCCTGGCGATGGAAGGGCGACCCACTGCCGCCGGAGTGCTCTTTCGACATGTTCGTGGAACTGCTGGAGGCGGCATCGGCGTGAAGAGATTCATCCGATCCTGCATCGCGGCGGCATTCTTCGCATCCTTTGCCGCAGGAAGCCTTCTGATCGGCTTTCTGCTGCTGCCCATGCTGCTCCTGTGCGGCGGGAGCGGGTGGAATGCCCGCCGCAGGATGCGCGCGCTGGTGCGGGCCAGCTACAGGCTGTTCGTGTCCGCAGCCTCCGCGGTCAGGATGATTCGCATGGACGTGTCGCCGGAGGATCGCGCCCGGCTTCGTTCCATGAAGGGGCGCGTCGTGGTGGTGAACCATCCAACGCTCATCGACGTGGTCGTGCTGATCGCGCATCTGGGCGACGCCACGTCCATCGCCAAGTCGGCGGCCGCGCGCAATCCGTTCTATGCGCGGATCGTCAAGTCGGCCTTTCTCGTGAACGACGATCCGCAAGGTGTGTTGGAAGAGGCCTGCTCGCTGCTTCATGCGGGCATCAACCTGATAGTGTTCCCGGAGGGTACGCGTACGGCTAGCGCGGCAGAGCGTCCGCTCCGCCGCGGTGCGGCGCAGATCGCGCTGGCGGCAGGGGTGCCGGTACAGCCAGTCCGGCTGGAGTGCGACCCTGCGGTTCTCGCCAAGGGGCAGCCCTGGTACGACGTGGGCGACAGGGTCATCACCTATTCGCTGCGTCTCATGGACGAGATTCCGGCATGCAGCGTGCCGCCGCCGCGCCATGCCGCCGCCGTCGAGCTTACAGGACGCATCGGCCGGGCGCTGTTCGGCGGAGATATGGAGGCCATCCCATGAGACCAATCTCGCTGGAGGAGAAGTC
>JAFXTB010000165.1 GCA_017525225.1 Kiritimatiellia bacterium | reverse complement strand
CTCATGGCGCATGTTGAACAGCTCATAGTTCGTGTTGGTGATGTTCGAATATATGTAGTATAGCGTGCCGTCCGGCGCGAAGGCCGCATGGCACGATGACCCCGGCCCCAGATCAGGGAACTCCACCTTGCCCGACGAGCGCGTGAAGAGGCCTACGACGCGCCGTTCCCCGACATCCCGCTCAAAGGCGATCTGCCGGCCGTCCGGCGAGTATACGGGCGCATGGCCCTTGGCAAGGGCCCGTTCCGCGCCAATGCAGGCGCATGGCGCGATGACGAGCGCCGCCAGCGCAAGCCAGCGTCTGCGGCCTGCGGTCCGTTGCTTCGATTGGCATTTGCTAGCGATCATGGTGTAATCCTGGTTTACATTACGGTCAAAGGTTGAGGCTCTGCCGGCTCATACGCGGAATCCCGTGAGGAAGGCCGTCTCCGCCGCGTCGAACACGGCCTTCATCGCCTCGCCGTCGGGCGCCTCGCGTAGATCCTGCAGCAGATGGGTGCCGTGGGCCAGCAGGCACAGGCGCGCCAGCACGTGCAGATGCAGGGCGTGGTCCGTGCAGCAGATGAGGAAGAAGATGTCCGTGCCGGTACCGTCCTGCGCACCGAAGAACACGGGGCGCAACGTACGCCCGAGCGCAAGGAACGACTCCTGCACCAGGTACGGGTCGTGGAAGCGCGCATGGAGGAAGGCGGCCCCGCCGCCGACGGCGGTGGACCCCGCCTCCTCACGCGCCGTGAGCTCGTGGAAGAGCTGTTCGGGGTCGTATACTAGCCCGGTGGATTCCGCGAGATCGGTCATGTCGCGCAGGACGCCCCCCCTGTTCTTGGCGGTCAGCGCAGGATGTACGGCCGCGCACGAGAGCAGCTCGGATACGTGCAGGTCGTCACCCTGCGCGCGGCGGCGCTCGTCCATCGCCTGCCGATGCTCGCCCGTGAGCTTCCTCGGGGCCAGCCCTACGAGCCGGCGCTGCGCCCATTCGTCCAACAGCCTGTGCTCGAAGAAGAAATTGTCGCCGCGCTTGACGCTAGGCACCTCCTCGCGCTGCGCGAAGTGGCGGAGCTCGTTCTCGTCGATGTGCAGATGCCTGGCGGCCTGCCGGATATCCATCATCTCGTGGCTCATCGTATGTCCAGGGGTCAGCGGAAACGTTTCAGTATTGCGGTGTCGTAGCGCCAGACCGGCGATTCCAGCGACCCCGTCGCCTTGAAGCCGAGCAGCACGGTGGACAGCTTCGAGAAAGGCCAGAGGAGCGGGTTCTTGAGCATGCCCAGCAGCGAATCGTCCTTGACTATCTTCACGCGCACGGCGAAGTCGAGCGAATCGCGCAATATGTCGTAGGTTCCCTTGCACGAGATCACGAATATCCCGCCGCGGAACTCCATGTCGTCGCTCTTCAGGACGGCATCCAGCAGATTGAAAGTCATCGACGCCTCGGATATGGTTATGCCCGTCGCCGCCCGCGACTGGTTGACGAACTGGCCTAGGCCAGGCACCTTCTCCATCGCGTCGAAGAGGCCCGTCAGCACGTTCAGCTTCGCAAGATCCCCCTCCGTGATGGAGACGCGCCCCTTGCCGTCCAGCTCGCTTACCGAGTTGGTGCCTAGCGGACCGGACAGCTCCACGTTCCCGTCCAGCACGCCGCTCCTGCCGCCCACGTCCAGCCCGAACGTCTTTCCGAGATCCGAGAACGCCAGCCGGCGGCCCACTACCTTCACGCCGAATGTGGCGTTGTCCTGCACGAATCCGGGAAATGAAAGGAAGCCGCTGCCGCCCAGCTCGCCACCGCTGGGCGCGTTCGCGCGCGCGTCCGTGAACGACACCTTCGGGCCCTTCACGCTGAACGCCGTGCGGGCGTTTGCGAGCGGCACGGAGAAAAGCCTGCCGCGCAGGAAGCCGATCGTGCCCTCTAGGTCGTTCCTGCCCGCATGCGCCGGGTCCACGGCGATCATCCCCTTCAGCGTTATCTCGGGCGGAGTCTCCGGCTGGAGGCAGTCGAACGTGCCGTCCGTCAGCACGTTGGCGACGGCAAGCGCGTTCGAGAGCGACACCGTCGAGCGCACGTCGAACGACACGTAGCCTATGTCGTTCGTGTTCTCGTATACGACAGTCCCCTCCATCATGCGGCCGCCGGGGAAGTTCGCGGCGACCGGTCCCACCACTATCTTCGCGTTCTGGTAGGTGTCGCGCACGAATACGCGCACATCCACTAGCCCGTGCGCGTCCTTGAACGGCACCCCCCTATACGCGCCTCCGGTCGGATGAAGGTCCAGGAATATGTGAAGGTCGTTGTTCATGAGGTTCACGTCGAACTGGCACGTCGCGTCCACCGGCGTAGTGACGCCCGTGAACGCATCGATGAACTGGAAGCAGTTGGTAATGTCGAGCGCGCCCAGCATCGGCCGAATGTTGGGCTGGCGGGCCTGGCCGTGCACGTTTCCGCGCACGCTCTGCGAATGCAGGTCGCAGGCCGCCTCGCCATCGAGCGTCATGGTGGCGTCGAGGTCCGGCCATGCTATGAATATGCCCGACAGCTTCAATAGCTTGGGACGCAAGATCACCGCATCCACCGTCACCCGCGACGGCCTCACCGACAGCACGTCCGGACGTACCAGGGTGAGCTTGAACGGGCCCATGCGCGGAAACTCGAAGTCCAGAGGCATGTTCACCTCCTTGAAGTCCGGCTGGCCGGGGAACTCGATCGAGTCCGGGATGTAGTAGCCGTCCGGCAGGCGGGGAAACGACAGCCCTGTCACCACGATCTCGCGCACGATGCGCGACATCTTCCACGGCAGCCGCCCGAGCGACAGGCGCAGGTACACGCTCTCGGCTGAAAGGAACGGGGCCGCCTGCTTCTTGTGGCGGTTCAGTACGCGTATCCCGCCCAGACGCACACCATGCGGCAGACGGAAGGTCGCGGAATCCACGCGCACGAGGAAATCGTCGGACGAAAGTTTCTTTGAGATCCTTTCCAGCGCCCACTCCGGAACACGCTGCTCGAAGCACGATACAGCCACCACCACCACGGCAAACCCGGCAAGAAGCGCGATGAAGAGCCACTTGAACACACGGCCGAGAATATTGAATGTCCTTTTCATTTGCCTCCGCCGTCGCCTTGAATGGCAGCCCCTAGGAGAGTCGAACTCCTCTTACCTGGATGAGAACCAGATGTCCTAGCCGATAGACGAAGGGGCCAGCAGTGGTGCACCCGGTGGGATTTGAACCCACACACCTTGCGGCACTAGAACCTGAATCTAGCGTGTATGCCAATTTCACCACGGGTGCAGCGTTCGGGTATGATACCAAACCCCATCGTCGCAGTCAATAGGCTTTAGCGAAAAATTAAGGCCGGCGCGCACCGTGGCGCAGGCGAAGCTGCCCGCAGGCGGCGGAAGCGTCCTTGCCCCGGCTTCGGCGGAGCATCGTCTGTATCCGCGCCTTCATGAGGACATCGAGGAAGGCGAGCTGCACGGATTCGTCCGGCGTCTGGAGGTCCGGCCTGTGCGCGACCGGGGATAGTGGTATTAGGTTCACCTTGCAGTCCGGCAGACGCCTGAGCCGGCGCGCAAGCTCCTCTGCGCATGCCCGCGAGTCGTTGACGCCCCTCACAAGCGTATACTCGAACGTGACTACGCGGCCCGTCTGGCGCGTATAGGCGGCGCAGGCATCCAGCAGCTCGTCGATCGGCCAGCGCCTGTTCACCGGCATCAGCCTTGAGCGCAGCTCGTCGTTGGGCGCATGCAGCGACACGGACAGTTCGAACTGCAACCCCTCCGCTGCCAGGCGCGCAAAGCCCGGCACAATGCCGCACGTGGATATGGTGATATGCCGCGCGCCGAGGTTGGGACCGCGCCCGGCATTGAGAATCTTCAGCGCAAGCAGCGTCTCGTCGTAGTTGGCAAAAGGCTCCCCCATACCCATCACCACCAGGTTCGTGAGGCACAGTCCGGATCCCTGCCGCCGGTTCTCCGGCGTGGCGAAAAGGGCCTGTGCCGCCATCACCTGGCCGACGATCTCCTCGGCCGCGAGCGACCGTACCAGCCCCGCGCTTCCGCTCGCGCAGAACACGCACCCCATCGCGCACCCGACCTGCGACGAAACGCATTGCGTAAGGCGCCCCTTCGCGGGAATGACGACCGTCTCGACGCTCTCTCCATCCGCAAGGCCCAGCAGCAGCTTCGCCGTGCCGTCCGCCGCGTCGGTGCGGTCGAGCAGAGTCGGTGGCGCCAGCGGGAATTCCGCCTTCAGCGTCTCGCGGAAATCCTTCGGCAACGTGGTGGCCAGATCCCAGTCCTGGATGTAGTCGCGGTAGAGGCACTGCAGGATCTGGTCGGCGCGGAATGGCCGAAGCCCCCTTCCCGCCAGCAGCCCCTTCCACTCGTCCGGCAGGACGCGCCATGCGGGCGTGCTCACGGCCTCAGACCTTTCAGGACGTAGTCGATGCGGTCGAGGACCTCGGTCTGCACCGCGTCGTCGGAGATGGTCAGGCGCAGCACGGCCGACTCGAAGATGGCGTACAGGGTCTCGGTGACGACGTCGGCGTCCGTATCCGGGTCGAACTCGCCCCGGTGCACGCCCCAGACGATAAGTGTGTGGAGCGTCCGCTTGAGTCCGAGGGTGAAGCGCATGATGCGACGCGTCATGTCGTAGCCTGCGCGCTTCTGCGTCAGCACGAAGTCGATCACCACGCACATGAAGTCGCGATTGTCGAAGAGCGTGGCCGTAACCGCCGCGCAGATGCGCGACAGTCGCATCGCCGCCGTCGATTCGCTGCGCACGATCTCCGAGTGCTTCGCGGCGACCCGCCCTACGAGCGCGGACACGGCGCTCGCGAAGATCTGGCGCTTGTCGCGGAAATAGCGGTAGAGGACGGTGCGCGCGACGCCGCAGCGCGAGGCGAGCGACTGGAAGGTTACATCCTTGTAGCCTTCCTGCGCGAACAGCCGGATCGCCTTCGCTATGATGGCCTGCTTGCGCGCGCCATGGTCTACGGATAGTTTCGCCATGCGCAGATTATACCATAATCAGCGGCATTTGGCACGCCGCCGATCAAAGCGGCACGGCGGCGGCGAAGCCTGGGAAGTTGTTCGCCGCCGACGGCGCGAAGTATAGTGGCACAAAGCCAGTGAAGGAATCGGCATCCGCCGCCGAAGTGGGTATCACCACCGTCGCACATGTCGGCTTGTAGTAGACAGGTACCATCTTCTTAGTCTTCTTGTCCTTCGTAGTCTTACCCGTGTCGAATGTGAGCGTCGCCGTCACCGCGCCCGCCGTCGTCACCTTGAGCGACAAGTTGATAAAATAGGTCAGACCTGTTTTATCACCGTCGCCTGGTAGGGCCGCCTCGCCGAGGCGGCCGGCATCAGCGTCCCAAATATTCCCATCTTGATCCTTGAAATAAACCTTGCCCGTCTCATTGGTATATACCTCATACGCAAATACCTTGTAGCCCAGCGTCTTCTTGCCGCTCTTCGATGTAAACAGTTTCTTACCAACCGCCTTGTATGTGGAACCCCACAGGTTCTGCCAGGCCTCGATTTCGGTCGCGCCGGGGCGCGACCCTCCCGTCGCGTCCGTATCACCCGTCGCGTCCGTCTCGGTCAGCGTCGCGTAGCCGCGGATGGGGACATCGGGGACATCGGGGACGACGGAGACAGGCGAGACCGTGAGCGCAAACGTGCGCGTAATGGTCTTCGTGACGGTCTTCTTGCCGCTCTTGACCTTATACGAATACTTGGCGACCACGTTGCTGCACACAAACGCCTGGTAGGGGCACGCGTCCCGCGTGCCCGATTCAGCATTGTTTTGCGAGCCATCGACTTGCGACTGCGGCCCGCTCGGCGAGCGGGCCCTACCATCCGTGTAGCTCTCGGCGCTCAGCGTCCAGTTTATGCCGCCTTCGTAGAACTTGCCGCTGATCTTCCCCACCGCGCTCACCGTGATCGTCGCAAGGCCGTTGGTCGCACCCGTTCCCCATTCCCCGTTCCCCGTTCCCCAAACACACCCATTGTACGTGCCCTTGGCCCACACAGGCAACGCGCCCACCTTCAGCGCCACGCGCTGCGTAATCGTCTTGCCGTTCAGCGTCGCCTTGACGGTCACCAGGTACGTGCCCGCCTTCGTGGTAAAACCGGTGAATACATAAGTCGCCTCGCCTGGTAGGGCCGCCTCGCCGAGGCGGCCGCCATATTCGTCACTCTTGTCATCCAACCTCGCCAACTTCATCCCCGCCGGCAGACCGCTCGCCGTCACGATCGCGTTGCTCGTCGCCGTGAACGCCATGAGATCGCCGTACTTGAGGCCCACGACGCCGCTTTCGATCACGCCGCCAGCCGTGTTGAACCCGAGTTCCAGTTTCGCGTCGTTCGGCACCACCGTCCACAATATCTGCGCCGTCTTGGCTATGGTCTTCGCCCCGTTCTTCACGTTCTTCGTGAATGTGACCACATACGTCCCCGGCTTCGTCGGCGTGCCGACAATCGTCTGGCCGTACTGCTTCAGATACTTGCCGGTCTTCTTCTTCGCGTTCTTGTAGGCATACGTATCCTTCGCCGCGAACGTCACGCCCGCCGGCAGCCCCGTCACTTTCACGACGTTGCCGCCAACCGCGGCCACGCTTGGTAGGGCCGCCTCGCCGAGGCGGCCGCCATCAACGTTGGATTGCTCGCCATCGGTTCCCGATTGCGGCCCGCTCGGCGAGCGGGCCCTACCATCGCCCGTCAAATCCCACTCCACCGGCACATAGGCTATCGTCACGATGTTCGTCAATTCCTCGCCAAACACCGCCGTATCCACCGCCTTTGGCGTCACCAGCACCCTGTACTTCATGGTCTCGTAATACGCGCCCGTCTTCTTCTTCGCCGTGATCGTGAACAATCCCGCCTTGGTCGTCTTGTCATAGACGGAATAAGGCAACGCCTTTGTTACGGTCATCGTCTTCTTGCCGGATTTCAGCTTCTCGGTGATCCGCTTCGCGGTATACTTGAGCCCCGTCGGTAAGCCCGATACGGTCCAACCGTTTGTGACGCCCGGCAGATAGAACTGCTCGTTCACCGACTGCCCCAACGCCAAATCCTCCAACACCACCACATCCTGTGCCACGACCTCGATCGGCAAGGCGTGGACTCCGGCCACGCCGCCAACGGTGATCACCAGATACGGCGGATTCGTGAAGAAGTCCATCGCCGCCGTCGGCACACCCTCGATCCACCATTCGGACTTCGCCTTGATAACGACCTTGCCCTTCTTGTTCTTCCAGGCGGTGTTGTACTTGAGCTTCAGCCCGGCAGGCAAGCCCTTCGCCACCACGCTGTACGGCGTCCCGTTCGTCGGCACATCGTAGCCAAGTTCCGAAAGCGTCGCCTTCCAATAGTCGCCCACCGTCAGCGTCACCTCAACGGGCGTACCGATGGTGAACTTGCGCGTCACCTCGCCGATGTAGTTGCCCTTGCCTCTCACTGTCACAGCCGCAATGCCGGGCCAGATGTTGTCAGCCCATGCAAGCAAATAATCCGTTCCCTCGACAAGCGTCACGTCATGCGCAGAGTCGTAAATCTCCAGCACCGGTGTGACCGCATCGCCGGTGAACGGCTGTGCGGCAATATCACCCACCATGGCCTCTGTAAGGTCGTACGGCAACACCACGCCGCTATTCGTGCCGATTTCACCGATTATACCCGGCACGCCGTCACCCCCGCTCTGTACGATCACACCCTCGCCGATATTGACGACGACACCATCTTGCGTCCCTTCATCTACCACAATCGCGGACGAACCGTCACCGCCCTTGACCGTCGCATCATCACCCGAATTGACAATCGTAATCACCGTCGGTTCGCCGTCACCTTCGCCAGACACGATCTGGACGACAGGTTGTCCGTCGCCTCCATCCAGCTCATGCCCATTCAAATCGATTACTACCGGTCCGACATTGTCTGGAATCTCAATCGGCAGGTCAGCGCTATCGATGTCGTTCGTGATCGTCACAATCCATCCGCCGATGCTACCAGGTTCAATCACAACAGGGAGGTCATTGAACGCCCTGTAGAGTCTCGCTTCTACAGCAGGTCTGATTGTCCACATAAAACGGGCCGTTTCCGATGCGCCGACATCCTTGTCCTTTATGCTGAGCGACACAATATGGACACCGTCATAGGCGAACGAAAAGGCGATCGTGCCGGTCGGGGACGACGCTGACCCGGACTCGTAGCGGTAGTTGGACGGGAGGCCGGTCCATCTGAGTGTCAGGTTGTTGTTCACGTCTGCAGGGACATCCCCGACATCCCACGAAATCTTCACCGTCTCGTCGACAAACACTACCGCTTGATAGTAGCCGTTCGTGCCGATGGCAGCGGGCTCGACCACCACCTCCGGCGCAACGTTGTCCACATAGACACGCACCGTTGAAGGCGCATATACCTGGTTATACGGTACGCCGTCGATGTTCAGGTTGGTGTTGGTGACAGTGGCCGTCAGCTCGAAGCCACCATCCGACTTCTTGGACGCCAACGTGCCGTCAAGCGCATCGAAGTTAACGAGCCCCGCGTTGCCGATAGTCTGGCCGGCGGGGATCGTAACGTAGACGGTGCCCGACGAGTCCGCGCCCGAGAAGTCCAGTGTACCGTCCGCACCTATGCGCGTACGCGTGATCCTGATTCCAATCGGGTCTGTCGCCGCCGCCGATAGACCAACGCGGAAGTAATCGTCGATGCCGGTCATCACGGCCGTCTCCTTGAAGTGGAAGCGGTCGTCGGATCCGTCCGGGAAGGAGAAGATCGTCCTCGGCGCGTCACCCACGTTCACCTTGAACGTGAAACTCGTCCAGGCATGCGAGTTCATGTCCTTGTCCTGCAGTTGTACGAGGATCGTGTACACTCCCGTCTGGAGGAAATTGTACTGGTAGCTGAGCGTGTCGGGATTGCCCACGATGGTCTCCGTCTTCACGACCGAGCCGTAGGGATCAGTGATGGTCCACTTCGTCTTCATTGAGGGCTTGTCGGCGGCGACATCGTTAACCACCCAAGTGAATGTTTTCTGGAGGCCCTGGTAGGCATGCTGTACCTCGGTGCCGTCGCCGCGCGTGAGTGCGAAGCCGCCAGACATCATGACTGACGTGAACGCGGGCGGCACGTTGAGTGCCTCGATTACCTCCGCCTCGTCGGTGAACACGGTCTCGGCGTCGGGGTCGTTCCAATCGGCCTTGTTGCGAAGGATCACCCTGAAGTTCAGGTCGCCGTGATCCATATCACCGTCCAGCACATAGAACGAGGAATTCGCCACGGACGCCGAAGACTCGGTGGCGCCATTGGGGATCTTGATCGCGCTGCGCGGATTGGTCGCTGTCGTCAGGAATTTAGCGGCCGAGACATACGCCTCCGCGCCGTCAAGAGGTTCGAGGAAGGCAAACATGTCCGCGCCCGACTCGTTCTTCCAGTTCTCGAGGACGATTTTGATCTTCACCAAATTGTCGCCGTCGTTCTCAAGATACTGGCGCAACAACTCCGGATCGTTGTCGTGATCCGTCGTCAAGAGCGTGCGGCGGCGTGAGGCGACGGTGGCGCCGAAAACGGCTGCGTCGGATGTCAATCCATCTGGCCCGACTACGCGGATCGACGTCTGGAAGTCGCCGGCGGAGGGGTAGTTGAGGTTGAATGTTATCTCGCCGTCGGCATTGGCCGCCACGCCCGCCTGCAGAAGCACCCAGTTGACCGTGGAGTTGCGCTTCCACCAGATGTCGTACCCGGTCGAATCCGCGCCATGCAGGTTGGCGTAGCTGTCCGACACCTTCAATGTCATCGGGTAGTTGTCCTTCGCGTTGAGGCAGATGTTGTCCGGTGCGCCGCTCAAGGTCGGTTTCGTCTCCTTCACCGTAAGCGTCGCGGGGGCGATGGCAGGGAAAACGCCGTTGTCGCCCGTGATGGTGGGCGAGAACACCACTACGCGCGAAAACGTCTTGAACGTCTCGTTCGTCGCGAAGCCGAGGCCGAAGAGGTAGAAGGTCTTCACCTGCGGCTCGTCGTCCATGCTGGAACGCGCCGGGAACGTCACGTCGGTCGTGGTGAGGAGCGCGCCGTCGGAGCTCTCGGCGATGCCGAGAAGCCCCGGGGAAAGCGCGGGGCCGCTCACGCCGAGCGTCGGGTTGAGTGAAACGGTAACCGCGTTGGTGAACGCATCGACCGTTATCCTGAGGCGCGCCTGCGCCGTATCGAACGCGGACGTGCAGTCGATCGACGTCTTCGCGGTCTCCGCGCTCGGGTCGAGCAGTTCAACGACACACTTCTTTTCGCCGACGATGGCAGGGATTCCATCTCCACCACCCTGTACTGTGACACCGTCGCCAATGTTGATGCGTACGCCGTCTTGCGCGCCATCCGCAACTTCAATGGCGGACGCACCTTCGCCGCCCTGTACGACAGTATTGCCGTCTGCGGAATTGATTATCGTCAACTGCGTAGGAGCCACGTCGTCATCGCCTGGTACGATGCGGATCGCAGGCTTGCCGTCTGATCCAACAAAATCATGTCCGTTCAAGTCAATTGTCACATTTCCCCGATTGTCGGGAATCTCCATCGGCAGGTCAGCGCTATCCACATCATTCGTCAGTGTCACGATCCATCCGCCCGTGCCGTCGGACTCCGCCTTGCCCGCGCCGCCAAGGCGTTCCTCAAGTTCCGACCCGGCCGAGGGCTCGATGACAAACGCCCGCGCAATCGACCCCGTGTAGTTGCCCTTCCCTGTCACGGTCACGATCCCCTCGCCAATCGCCGTGTTGTTGGCGTAGGAGAGCGTGTACTCCACATCCTTGCTAAGCGTCACCCCGCGCTCGGCGTCCGTCACCGTCGGCTTGGGCGTCTGCGCTTTTCCGGTGTAGGGATGGTTCCCGATAGCCTCGACCATCCCCTCCGTCAACGGCTTCGGACGGATCGTGAAGTTCGTTGTATATGTTCCGCTGTATAAATTGGTGCCCGTAAGCGTAATCGTGGCCGTTCCGGCATTCACGTTGTCGAAATAAGAAAGCGTGAAGTCCGTACCTTCGACGAGTGCTTTGCCGTCCCAAGTCGCAGACTGTATCGGCGGCGTAAACGCAGTACCGCTGTAAGTCACATCGCGACAGTCCACTGCCACATTTGCGAGCGCGATGTCCTTCCCTTCCACATTGAATGTGGCGGTTAGCGTTTCAGCGCTCCCTGCTGTCGCATGCTGGAAAGTGTATGTTCTGGCCGCCGTGGGTGTCCATGTCTCCACACCCTCGCCCTTGCCTGAAACGAACGGTTCGCCGTTCACCGTCACCGAAACATCGGCATTCGCGTCCGCCGCCCAGAGGCCGCTCCAACCTATACTCTCCGTTTCCTTTGCCGTGAGTGTTCCCTCACCCGCGCGAGTGTCCATGGAAATCGGAGCAGAAGAACTACCTACCACGAAATCGGCCGGATAGTCCTTGAAAAATCTGCGCTGCAACGTCTCACCGCCGGCAACGGCGAGCGATAGAATATGCGTTCCGTACGAGGATGGCGACCAGTTGGATTCGCCCTCGCCGTCAAACGAGGCGACAAGCGTTCCGTTGTCATAGAGCGAACACGATTCCATAGTGGCGGAAACGTCCCACCCGCAGGCACTGTACGAAACCTTCACGGCATCGGATGCCGCGTCAAGGGCGATTGTCGTCGAAGGATCCGCATACGTCTCGGTATCGATCGCGATCCGTCCCGACGCGCCGCTCACCACGGTCTCTTCTACGGCCAAGAGAAACGGGCTTGCCATAATCGCAACCAGAACCGGTATCATCTTTTTCGTCATGGTCGACATCCTTTCGTCAAGAAGTGAAAACGGCCGCCCGTAGTGTTCGCTCCAGCTACTTGCGCCGGACGGCCTTGGTTTTCGTCGCTGCGGGATAGCCGCGCTCCAGCACGGCCACACGCGGCGAACGGGAAGCGGGCGGGGACTGCATCCTCATGATGCGGTGCTGCGGAGCAACAAAGGCGGAAGCCGTTGTTGTTGTTCCTGTTGGACGGGTTGTTGTTGTTGCGGTTGGACGACGTGCAGTTGTCCGCGTCGTTGTTCCAGCTGCCACCGCGTTGGACGCGGTTGGAACCCGACTCCTTTCGCCTGCTCCCCCAGAATCTTCTCCGCCACGAAACGGTGTCACCCTGTGCAAGAAATGCCGTCAGGGCCGTCGCGCGGCTTTGGAGAATCCCTTCGTCGATGAAGCCTTTTTGATACATCCGCTCGCACATCGCCATCTTGCGACGGTAACGCCTGAGGCTTGCACGCGATGCGCCAATCCGCCACGGCCATACGCGCATTCCAAGGAAGTCCATACCATGAGCCGTTCGGTTGATGAATGCGCCTTCCTTGAGCGACAGTCCCAGGGTTCCCAGAAATGCAGGTAACGCACCGAGTATGGACTTCAATACGGCCTTGGAGTCCGAATAAAATACGAAATCGTCCATGTAGCGAAGGTAATCGACTGATTGAAAACGATCAAGCGGATCGAGGTACAGATTCGCCAGATGCTGGCTTGTCAGATTCCCGATGGGAAGTCCCCGCCCCGGCTCCGTCTCGTAGGTGGCGATTATCCTCTCAAACCATTTCACGATTCGCTCGTCCTTGAACTTGCGCCGAAGCATCCGTTTCAACCCTTCATGCGGTATTGAATCGAAATATTTCCTGATGTCGCATTTTAGAAACCATTCATGCTGACGGGCGAAATCACGGGCACGTTCCACCGCCGCAAGCTGCCCCTTCCCCTTGCGGCAGGCGTATGTGTCGTGTATGAGCCATTTCTCGAAATACAATTCGCATACATTCATCAGCGCATGGTGCAACACCCTCTCCCTAAATGCTGCCGCACAGATGACACGTTCTTTCGGCTCGTGGACGATGAATTTGTTGTAGTCGCCCACAGGATAGTCTCCACAAAGAAGCCCTACGCGTAACACGTCGATATTTCGTTCGAGATTGCCCGCATACGCCATCTGGTCGGGGCGCGATCGTTTGCCGCGCGACGCCTTCCAAAACGCAAGGAGCAGATTTTCGTGGTCTGCAACCACATCAAATATGTTACCAACTCGCTTCACAGCGGCAAATCTTCCTCCTGCGGCGGTCGCAGGGCGACCGCCGTACCAGACGGCTCAGCGGCAGCATCCGCATTCCTCTCCTGGAAACGCTTGTATGGAACATCAAGTTCCTCAGGCGCGAACGGATCAAGCAACCGATCCGCAAACTTCGCAACACGCTTGCCGCCGACTCCGCGTATCTTCTCCATGTCCGCCCTAGTAGGAGATTCCATCTTGGCGAGTTCCGCCATCTGCGAGTCGGTCAGAACCTCAAATGCCGCAATGCCATCGTCCTCGCTTATCTTCTTGCGCCTATTCCTATAGGCATAAAAACGCCGGAACTGATCTGGCGTCAACACCTCCATGTAGTCGATACGGTCACGCGGGACGCGTGACCCTACCGTTTGCGAGGCGCCATCCATGTACTTGACATTATAACCCCATCCGCTCACGTTCGGAAACGCCGCAGTCTCGACCGTCAGAATGCGATGCGACCGCAGAAAGGCGTTCAACGCCTCCTGCTCCTCGACCTTGTTGGCCTCGGTAATCTGGAACACCGCAAACTGAATCATCTCATCTCCTTGTCATGCCTTCCCTTGCTCGCCGCCGCTCGCTGGCCTTCGCTCCGCTTTGGCCTGCTCGCGGCTCTGCTCTTTCTACTTCTTTAGCACCGCATCCTGAGGGCTACAGTCCGGCGGAGCAACAAAGGCGGAAGCCGTAATCGTAGCCCCTGCAGGACGGGCCGATGTAGATGCCGCGGTAGGACGACGCGCAGGAGCCCGCGTCGTGGCTCCAGCTGCCACCGCGTCGGACGCGGGCGGAACCCGAAGTCGCTCCCTTGGGATCATTGCCACCTGTCAAGGACAACTGCCACCAATCCAACGTCCATTCCCAGACGTTTCCATGCATATCATAGAGTCCCCAGGGGTTCGGCAACTTCGTACCCACTGTGTGCGAGGTCGAACTTGAGTTATCCACGTACCACATATACCGGCCGTCTGCAGAATTGCCATAGCTATAGGTTGTTGTCGTTCCAGCACGACAGGCATACTCCCACTGCGCCTCAGTAGGTAGATCAAGGGCAAGGCCGGTTCGGGCTTGTATCTTGCCAAGGAACGAATCGCCGTCGACGGCCGAGGAAGCTGGCCAGCCCGCACCATTGGACGAACCACGTATGTCGTTGTAGGAGACATTGTGTACAGGATAATCATCTCCCTTCCCGTATGAGGTGGCCGAACAAGGATTGCTGCCCGTCACCAGCTCATACTGCTTCTGCGTCACCTCGAACACGCCGATGTAGAACGGCTGGGTGATGGTGGTGGATACAGAACCTCCCATGTCGAACGTCCCGCCGGTGAGTTTCCTCAGAACGAGTTTCGTGGTCTTATACTCGGTCGTCCAGCCACCAGACGGGACGGAGTCAAGCGACGAAACTGGATATGATGTCGCCGTAGGTCCGCCGGAAAGGTCGATGACGAGATACTCCCCATTCTGGGCTGGCGGCACCACCGTGCGCGTGAGCAGCACCGTGACGACGATGTTCGTCGAGATGATGTTGAGACCGTCGCCCTTCGGCGACCAGGTCACACGGTGCGTCCCCTCGGCGGCGGATGGCTGCGCGAGGAACGTCGCCGGCGTGTACGTCTTGTCGTTCTGCCCGTCCCTGACGGAGAACGACAGGTTCAGCCCGGTCGTGTCGCCCGTTATCGTGTAGTCGATATCCACGAGCCCGTTCCACGGATAGCGCTGCTGCGCCTTCACGTTCGAGATCGTCGGCGTGGCGGCAAACGCCGCCATCTCCACGGCCATCATCATCACAGTCAGTATTCTCTTCATTCTCTTTTTCCTTTCAAATCCTTTTCCTTGCCAGCTCCACGCCTCACTTCACGACCTCCCAATGGCCGCCCTTGTCGGGGCCTATGCGGCGGATAACACCAGCTGCCTTTAGCCGCTTGATAGCCTTGTTCACTCCATCGCGCGTAATGCCGAGTTGATCTTGCATCTCAGCTATTGTTGCAGACGGCATTCGCGTTATGATCTCAATTAAGGTGCGATCTGTTTTCTTCAGTGTACTTTTCAGTGTACTTTTCAGTGTACTATCATCCGGTGTAGGCTCTAACAGATTACCCTTGAGCCAGCTCGTGGGATCCTTGCGCTCAAGCATCAGCTTCTTGTCGTACGCCGTCGCCTCGCCTATGTAGTCCTTCAACCGCAATTTCAACCTCGTTTCATCGCATATTGTACCACAATTCCCGCCCGCGCACCACCTACCGCAAGCGCCATCGTAATCAGTCCCCTAGTCATTTGGATGTTCCTTTCAAATCCTTTTCCTTGCCAGCTCCACGTCTCACTTCATGACCTCCCAATGGCCACCCTTGTCGGGACCTATGCGGCGAAGGCGACCAGAGGCCTTAAGCTTTGAAATTTGCTCAATTATTGAACTTCGAGCTTTCTCAAGTCTTTCAGCCAGTGCATCATGACTGATGAAAGGGTTTTCTTCAATCAGTGCAATGATGGCGTCAGAGGTTTTCATACCGGTTTTCATACCGGTTTTCATACCGGTTTTCTCCACACTTTTCACCACATTTTCTGCCTCTATCGGCGACTCGTCGGTCTTAAACGCTTCGTGGATTGGAAGGATCACCGTCATGAAGGAGCGAGTTTCGGGATTATAGAACTGCGGATCGGGGGATCCGTTCTCGCGCATCGCGCGCACAATCTTTCCAATTCCCGTGTTACGTCCTTCTGCGAGATCAAGTTCCTTGAGAAACTCCCCTATGCGGCGATTGCGGTAGAAACGACTGCGGATAGTGAACTTCTTGAGATCGTCGTTTGCGAATGCACAAACCGAATGGAGCACCTTTTCGGGGTTCCAGTCCTTCTTGTATTCAATCCGTGCACTTTCCACCTTACGCTGGTGAATCAAGTCATCTATGTTCAGCGGCAATGACATACTCATTTACCCTTTTTACAAAACGAGGCGCGGATATAATAGCAAACTCCCCCGCTTGAAACAAGCGAAATGGCGTCTAAAACCCGGCATAAAAGAACTTCTGCCCAAAATACGAGAATGCCTCATCAACTCCGAGAGATACACTAAGAAGAATTATTCCGCATATAATTCTCATCAACCCGCACGCACTGTAATAAACGAGGATATACAAAGGATGTTTGAGATGAAACCGCTATATTGACAGTATGATCGAGGCGTTGGAGCCTCCAAAGGCGAAGGAATTCGAGAGCGCGGCCCCCTTCCCATCTGCAGACAGTCTAAACCAGCATAGCGCAGCCTCCACCGCGCCGGCGGCGCCAAGGCAGTGTCCGGTGAGGGGCTTGGTCGATTCGTATCTGGGACCGGCATTCTCCGCAAGCGCAGGGAACACTCTCTCCATCGCCTTCATCTCCATTTCATCGTTGGCAATGGTGCCTGTGCCATGGAGATTCACATACGAGATATCGCCAGGCGCCATGCCTGCATCCGCGAGCGCGGCACGCATGGCAGCCTCGGCACCATGGCCTTCCGGGTCTGGGGCTGTAGGATGGTAGGCGTCGCTCGACTCACCCGCGCCAGCGAAGCATACGATGCCGGAGCGGACCTCCTTCGCCCGTTCCATCGTGAAAAGCGCCACGCCCTCGCCAAGATTGATGCCGTCGCGGTCGGGGGCAAGCGGTCTGCACAGCCCCTGCGACAAGGCGCCCAGCGCATGGAAGCCATTGAGCGCGAACCGGCATCGCCCGTCCGCACCGCCCACTATGACCGCATCCACCACGCCCGACTCAATCAGACGGCGTGCCGCAGGAAACGCCTTTGCCGACGAGCTGCATGCCGTGGATATCGCGTATGCCGGGCCTTCCACGCCAAGAATGCGCGCCAGATACTCGGCAGGGGTGCCCAGCTCTATCTCGGAGAAGCGCATTGCCTCCGGCGCGGCGCCGCTGTCCAGCCAGGCATCCACATGCCGCTGCGCCTCGTCGATGCCGGTATTTGAGGTACCTAGCACCACGGCCACCCGTCCTGCACCGTGGCGGGCGATGAACGCATCGAAGGCTGCCCGCTCGTTCTCCACCGCCAGCTTCAGGAGGCGGTTGGTACGCATGTCGTATTCAGGATCGTCTATGGCGGGCAGTTCGCCTGGCACCTCGCCGAAAAGCACCGTGCGTCCGGGAATGTCGTCGGACAAGGGCCTGAGTCCGGCGCAGGAACGCGCCATCAGGTTCCTGCACACCTCGGCGTTGCTGCGTCCGAGCGCGCATACGCATGAAAGATGTTCCAGCGCGTAGGGCATCGCGTCACCAGGTGCGGCGGACCGGTATCCCTGCATCGGAGAGGAACGACTTGATCTCGCCGATCGTCCACTCGCCCGTATGTATCATGCCCGCCACGATGGCGGCGTCGGCCCGGCCTTCCGTGAATGCATCGGCGACATGCCTGGGCGTTCCCGCCCCGCCGGATGCCACCACGGGCACGCCCACAGCCTCGGCGATGAGACGCGTAAGCCTAAGCTCGAACCCGTTGCGCGTGCCGTCGGCATCCACGGAATTGACCACTATCTCGCCCGCGCCCAGGTCCACCGCGCGCTTCGCCCATTCCACGGCATCCAGGCCGGTCCGCTCGCGGAACCCCCTGACC
Organism: Kiritimatiellia bacterium; assembly: GCA_017525225.1. Lineage (GTDB taxonomy): Bacteria > Verrucomicrobiota > Kiritimatiellia > RFP12 > UBA1067 > RGIG6720. The sequence continues at coordinate 6,325 of JAFXTB010000165.1, read as the reverse complement.
GTCACCTCATAGCCGCTAGGGAAAGAAGGATCGTCAGTGCCAACCGGATCCATGCCCAGCACGATGCATTGCGCACCAAAGGCCTTCGATCCCTCACGGATGATGCCGGGGTCTCGTACGGCGAGCGAATTGACGCTCACCTTCTCGGCTCCGGCGAGGACTACGCGTTCCATGTCGGCAAGCGAGGAGATACCGCCGCCCACGGCAAAGGGGATGCGCACGGACCTGGCGACAGCCTCGACCATGCCGATGTCGATCGGACGATGTTCGGCCGACGCGGTGATGTCGTAGAACACGAGTTCGTCCGCCCCGCCGTTGGAATAGCCTATGGCCATTTCTACAGGATCGCCGAGATCGACGTTGTGCTGGAACCTGACGCCCTTGGTTACGCGGCCGCGGATTACGTCAAGACATGGTATGATGCGTTTTGTGAGCATGGAGGGAAGGTGGTGAAGCTTGTGAAGGTTGAGAAGGTTGTGAAGGTTGAGAGGGTTGAGAGGGTTGGGAGGGTCATGGATTCCAGGAGAGAAAATCGGAAAGCATCTTGAGGCCGATCCTACCGGACTTCTCTGGGTGGAACTGCGAGGCGAGGATGTTGCCCCGGCGCACAAGCGAGGCGAAGCGGACGCCTGCGTACTCCGTGGTTCCCTCTGCGAACGGGTTCATCTCCACGTAGTAGCTGTGCACGAAATAGTACTCCTCCCGGTCGTTCACCTGGTTCCAGCCGATGTGCGGTATCTTGCATCCCGGCACATCCGGAAAGCGGCGAACCTGCCCGGGCAGTATACCGAGCGTATCCGTGCCGCCGTCCTCCTCGGTATGGTCGAAGAGTATCTGCATGCCCAGGCAGATGCCCAGGAATGGTGTGCCGGAGGATGTTACCGCCTTGAGCGTATCCACAAGCCCGGCATTGCGCAGGTTCGACATGGCGCTCGCGGCCGCGCCGACGCCAGGGAACACGAGCCTGTCCGCCGCGCGTATCTCCGCAGGGTCGTCCGTCACCCGTGTCTCCACGCCAAGCGCGGCGAATGCCAGCTTCACGCTGGTAAGATTTCCCGCCTTGTAGTCTATTATCGTCAGCATCGCTCCACCTTGCAATCTACTTGTGTGCCCAAGCGCGATAATTATCTCATTTCCAGTGGGACCATGCAATGATAATATGGTAGAATATACCCGAAGCCATGATCGGGATTTCAAAGCTATATTTCGGCACCATCGAGGAATCGGACCGTCTGCGCTACCGCAAGGGCGTGCATCGGCGGCCTGTCGTGGTGTGGAACGTGACCCCTGCATGCAACCTATCCTGTTCGCACTGCTATGCGGCGGCGGCAGGCGCGCAGAAGGTGCTCTCCACGGAACAGGCGCTCGCGGTCATAGACGACCTTGCTGGATTCAACGTGCCGGTGGTGCTGTTCTCAGGCGGCGAACCGTTTGCCCGGCCCGACATCCGCACGCTGGCGGAGCATGCGAAGTCGCGGGGGCTGCGGGTGACGTTCTCCACCAACGGCACGCTGATAGACGATGGCCTTGCGGACTGGATACGCGACCTCGGGGTGTCATACGTCGGGATATCCATCGACGGTACGGAGGAGGTGCACGACGGGTTCCGCAGGCATCCTGGCGCATATCGCGATTCGCTGGCGGCGATCCGCCGACTCGTCGAACGTGGCGTGAAGGTGGGTCTGCGCGTCACCATGACGCGCGCGAACGTCGCCTCCATCCCTGCGATATTCGACCTGATGCGCGCCGAGCGGGTGCCACGGATATGCCTGTACCACCTCGTGTATACGGGCAGGGGGAAGGAGATCGCCGCAACCGATCTCGACCACGGCGAGGAGCGTGCAGCGCTGGATACGATCGTCGAGGAGACCAGAAAGTGCTTCGAGGGCGGATTTCCCGTGGAGGTGCTCACCGTCGACAACCATTGCGACGGCATCGCCCTCTACAGGAAGATGAAGGCGGAAGGCCACCCAAACACTGAAAAGGCGCTGGAGCTTCTCGCCCTGAACGGCGGCAACTCGTCCGGCGAGGGGATCGGGTGCATCTCATGGGACGGCACCGTATATCCCGACCAGTTCTGGCGCAACCATCCAGTGGGCAATGTGCTGGAGCGTCCATTCTCGCTGATATGGGGCGATCCGCCGCCAGGTTCGCTTCTGGACCAGCTGCGCCATCGCAAGGACCTTCTCAAGGGCCGCTGCCGCACCTGCAGGTGGATAGACCTCTGCGGCGGCAACTTCCGCGCCCGGGGCGAGGCCGCCACCGGCGACATCTGGGGCGAGGATCCCACCTGCTACATCAACGACGCCGACTGACCGGCCTACATCCTTCCGGAACGCACGTCTATCAGGTCGCACAGCCGCCTGTAGGCGATGCCGAGATCGTCGTTCGTGACCTGGAACATGTATTCGGCGGCGCGGGACATCTCGCCCTCGGCGTTGGCAAGCCTGCGCTCTATGACCTCAGGCGAATCCGTGCCTCGCTTCTCAAGCCGTTCGCGCAGAGCCTCCAGGGACGGTGGATTGATGAAGATGTCCATAAAGCCCAGGCGCAGCGGATCCTCTGGCGGAAGGTGGTGGACTACATGGTGGCGTACCTTGGCCGCCCCGGCCACGTCTATGTCGAGTATGGCCGAATGGCCTTCGGCGAGAATCTCCACTATTGGTGCGCGCAGCGTACCATAGTAGTTGCCATGCACCTCGGCATATTCAAGGAAGGCATCCTCCGCGATCAGCTCCCGGAAGCGCTCAACCGTCATGAAATGATAGTCGAGACCATCCTCCTCCTCGCCGCGCGGCTTGCGGGTCGTGCAGGATATGGAGTACACGATGTCGGGATACTCCTGCAGAAGCATGTCGATCAGGGTGGACTTGCCACACCCCGATGGCGCGCTGATCACGATGAATAGCGGTCTAGGCTTTGTATCCATTACATCCTCGCTGTTGATTGAAGATTCCCCAGGCGCTCCGCCGCCAGGTCGCAAAGCTCGTCCATGGCGGGATCGTCCGCCAGCTCGTGCAGGAAGCGGCGGCGGAACTCAAGATGGCCGCGCTCCGCCGTCAGGCGGCGGGTTGTGGCGTAGAACAGCCCCGACACCATCCAACCCACCTGTATCAGCACGAAGTCCGCCAGGGTCCTGATGTTCTGGTAGTCAACTGGACGCTGCTCGCGGATCGCCGCCAGCACGGCGGCGTTCGGCGCGGCCTTTACGGGCAGGTTCCAGAACGCAGCGCAGTCGTTGCGCCAGTCGGTGGTGGCGACGCGCTCCTCAAGAACGCGGAATATGTCCAGCTTGTCCGCGTCGCGCACGGTGTGCGCGGCGGCCAGAGTAAGCGCATCGAGGCCATCCGGCACGTCGCGCCGGTTGTGGAAAAGGACGGCGTCCAGCACGGCCTTCCGTTCGACGGGCGAGCATCCATCTAGCCATCCCTGGTCGCGCACGATGTCGTGCGAGAAGACGGCATGGTCCACGGAATCGGAATCGCGGAACGTGTTGTAGCGCCTGAGCTGCTCGTAGCGTCCGGTATCGTGCAGCAACGCGGCAACCTCGCTCACGGCGGCGGTCCTGGCATCAAACCCTTCGCCGGCGGCGATTGCGCGCGCATTGGCCACCACATTGTCAGTATGGGTGCGCTTTAGCGCCATGAGGTCCGGCAGCGAACCGTCGGTGCGGAACGTATCGACGTAGGCATCGTACAAGGCGGAAATGCGGCCTATGTCATCCCTGGTCACTGTCCGTCCTCCCCGGCAGGCGCGGCATCTCCGAAAAGACGATCGAGTATCTGCTCGGCCGGGGTGTAGGCGCCCTTGCGGCTGTTGCAGTCCATGCAGCAAGGCACGCAGTTGCCGCGCGTCGAAGTGCCTCCGCGCGCGACCGGCACCACATGGTCCATCGTGAGGTTCTCCGCCCCTACGTGCCGACCGCAGTAGTGGCATACCCCCTTCTGCAGCTTCGCGCGCCACCAGTCAGTCCGGCGAAGCTTCCGGGCCTTCTCGCGCTCGCGCCTCACATGCGCGGGGTCGGGATGCAGATCCAGCCAGTCGCCCATCAGGAAAGGTTGCCTATCACGGCCTTGATGCGACGGACCCCGGCGGACGAGCTCTGCTCCTTCTGTATCTTGAAGGATCCAAGTTCGCTCGTATTCTCCACATGCGGTCCGCAGCAGATTTCCTTGGATATGTCGCCGATCGAGTAGAGCGACACCTGGTCGCCGTACTTCGAGCCGAAGAGCGCCATCGCCCCCTCGGCCTTGGCCTCTTCGACGGTGGTCATCTTCTTTGTGACCGGTATGGCCTCCCTTATCCACTGGTTGACGAGCTCCTCCGTCGCCTTCAGCTGCTCGTCGGTCATCTTCTCCGGCCAGGTGAAATCGAAACGCAGGCGTTCCGGCGTTATGTTGGAACCCTTCTGGTTGGCCGTGGGGCCGAGCACCCTGTGGAGCGCCGCATGCAGAAGGTGGGTGGCGGTGTGCATGCGCGTGACGACGGCGGAATTGTCCTGGAGCCCTGCCTTGAACGAACCGGCGGAAGTCGTGCGCGAAAGCTCCTGGTGCTTGCGGTTCGCCTCTTCGAAGCCGGCCACATCCACTTCGAGCCCCTGCTCCTTCGCAAGCTCAAGGGTCATCTCCAGCGGATAGCCGAAAGTGTCGTAGAGCTTGAATGCCGTCTTGCCGGAGATCTGGGTCTGGCCGTGGGCCTTGAGCTGTTCCGCCACCTTGGCGAACATGGCGGCGCCCTTGTCGAGCGTTTGGTTGAAGCGGGCCTCCTCGGCCTCGAGATCGGCGCGGCAGGAAGGAAGGTTCGCCTCCAGTTCGGGATAGACGTGCTTGTACTTCGCGCAGATCGTCTCGGCTAGCTTCACCGTGAAGCCGGGCGCGATCCCGAGGAAGCGGCTGTATCTCACTGCGCGACGGATGAGGCGACGCAGCACGTAGTTCGCGCCGATGTTGCCGGGCTTCACGCCGCCCCGCGGATCGCAGAGGATGAAGGTCGCGGTACGCATGTGGTCGGCGATGATCCGGCGGGCGCGCAGCGCCGTTTCGGGGTCGACGCCGCCAGGTTCAGGACTGGAAAGCTCGTCGATCTTGGCCATTATGGGCGCGAATATCTCGGTGTCATATACCGTGGCCGCGCCGCTCATCATGCAGACCGTGCGCTCCACGCCCATGCCGGTATCGACGTTGTGCCGCCCGAGGGGCTCGAATTCGCCCTTCTCGTTCTTGTTGTACTGCATGAAAACGTCGTTCCATATCTCGATGAACTTGCCGCAGTGGCAGCCGGGGCGGCAGTCCGGCCCGCACTTCTCCTTGCCCGTATCGATGAACATCTCGGTATCAGGACCGCAAGGGCCCGTCGTGCCGGCGGGACCCCACCAGTTGTCCTCGCGCGGCAGACGGTAGATCCGCTCGTCGGGTATGCCGAGCGACCTCCAGATGGCGGCGGCCTCGTCGTCGGCCGGGATGCCGTCCTCGCCCTTGAACACGGTGACGGATATCTGGTCCGGGGAGAAGCCGAGCTTCGTGGTGAGGAACTCGAAGCTCCAGGAGATTGCCTCCTTCTTGAAGTAGTCGTTGAGCGACCAGTTGCCGAGCATCTCGAAGAACGTCAGGTGCGCGCTGTCGCCCACGGCGTCGATGTCGCCCGTGCGCACGCACTTCTGCACATCGGTCAGGCGCGTGCCCGCCGGGTGCGGCATCTGGCCCATCAGGTACGGAACGAGCGGATGCATCCCTGCCGTGGTGAACAGCACCGTGGGATCGTTCTCTGGTATGACGCTTGCGCCGGGAATCCGCACATGGCCCTTCGACTCGAAGAAGCTCAGGTACATCTCGCGCAATTCGTCTGCTGTAAGGTTTTTCATCTTGTCATTTTCCTCGTGGCGCAAAATTATACCAAAAAAAGCCGTCCGTGTGAACTAACGCACGCCTTGGGCTGCCGCAATCCGACACCGGCTGGTGCCGGAGGAGGGACTCGAACCCTCACGTAGTCGCCTACAGCAGATTTTGAGTCTGCCAAGTCTACCAATTCCATCACTCCGGCATGGAGCGGGCGAAGGGAATCGAACCCTCGTAGCCAGCTTGGAAGGCTGGAGCTCTGCCATTGAGCTACGCCCGCTAGACAGGAGACAGAATTATAGCATAATGATCGCGCGTTGGCAATTGCGGATTCACATTTGCTGACGACCCGGGTGCGATTCTAAACCGTTGAGCCGCTTGCGCGTAGCGCGGTTGATACCGAGGCCTATGCCGACCTGCTCGCCCGACCCGCAGTTTGCAGGCACCCCGCCGGCATGATTTTGACGCGCGGGCCTTCACGCGCGCCCTTT
>JAFXTB010000164.1 GCA_017525225.1 Kiritimatiellia bacterium | reverse complement strand
GGCGCCGCCAGCCCCGCCGCCGCAATTCCGCAGACTATCGCGGTCAGTATTGCGGCATGTCTTGATGCATCTATTGTCTTCATGTTTCCATCTCCTTCACTTGGTTGTGCCTAGAAGCTCGTCGTCCACGAGAAGCGGACTTTCCGGATACGGTGTGCGGAAGTAGGTGAGCGTGTCGTCCTCGTCCGCGAACTCGGTAAGCAGTATCTCCGGACAATCCGGCCCGATGCGGCGGTCGTAGTCGCGCACCGTGCATCTTGTGGCAATCGCCGTGCCGCAGAACGCAGAGCGGCCGCCGTCGGCGCCAGCCTTGAATTCGAGTTGCGCAGGATCTAGCATCAGCACGGTGGCCGCGTCGAGCGGATGCTCCTTCGCGAACTTCTGCACGCGCCTCGTATCGAGCGCGTAGAGAAGCGGTCCGCGCATCACGGTGAAGCGTCCGCTCTGGCGCTTGCGTCCCTTTATGCACCGTATCTCCATCGGAAGGTCGATGGAGATTCTGTCGCCCTTCTTCCAGATGCGCGGCAGGGAGAGCATCTCGCCGGGACGGCACGGGTAGGTGACGGCCTTGCCGTTCACCTCGACCCTTGGCGCCTTGCACCATCTTGGCAGACGGAACATGAACGCGAACTGCGCCGGACGCTCCGGGTCCAGCGTGTAGGCGATGCGTCCCGATGCCGGATAGTCCGTCTCGCACCTGACCGACACCTTCGCCGTTCCAACGTCGAGCCGGGCGGACGATGTCTCGAAGATGTTCGCAAGGATGGCGCCGTCCTTCTCGTAGTACACATACCCGGGCAGACGGCCCATCGCGCGGCGGAAGTTGTTCGGGCAGCAGTAGGCGTCTGTGTAGAAGTACCCGCGTACTCCGTTGAGCGGTGTGTAGTAGCGCAGGCGTCGCCCGTCGCGGCTCTGCGCCGCCGGAAGCGCATTGAGCGCGAGGCGCTCCATGAGGTCGCCGAGCTGGGCGGCGTCGCCCTGGCCGAGGCGCAGCATGCGGTCGTAGAACAGGAACTGGAACGCGATGAGGCACGTCTCGCCAACGCTGCCCTCGCCATCCTGGTCATCGGTCCAGCACTCCGCGATGCCGCCCGTGCCGTCGATGAGCAACCCGTCGCGTCGCGTCATGTGCTCAAGCGCGCGGAAGGACGTGCGCAGGAGCTTCGGGTTCGCTTCGCGTCCGTACAGCTCGAGCTGTTCAAGGGCCGTTCCGAGGAAACCGTATGCCTGGCCGTAGATCATCCCGCTGCGACCGAGGACGATCGGTGCGTTCCAGTCCATCAGCGCGCGTTCGTTCTTGGCGAAGTCGAGATACTTCATGTCGCCGGTGGCGGCGGCGAGGCGGATGAATCCGTGGGCCAGGCCGAGCGTGGTCTCGCGGTCGGTGATGTCGTGGAACTCCCAGCCGTCCTCCATCTCCGGCCAGCGGCGCATCACATAGTCCGCAGCCCTGCGTGCCGCTTCGAGCGAGCGCCTCTCGCCGAACAGTTCCCAGTCGCTTACGAGCCCCTGGAGGATGAAACCTGTCTCGTGGAGGTCCCATAGCCGGCGCATCCGCGCCTCGGGCGCGAAGTAGCCGATGTAGCCGTCGGCATCCTGGGTGTCGGCAAGGACGCGCGCTATCTCGCGCTTGCGTTCGACTACGTCCTGGAAGCCGGTATGCCTTGCGAGGTACGCCGCGCCGTCAAGGAGCTTTCCCAGGCCGATGAAGCCGCCCCTGGACCTCTTCTCGCGGAACGGCTTGAAGAAATCCCTTTCAAGGTCGATCTTCATCAGGTTGTTGGCGGCGGTGAGCGCGATGCGACGGCCGAGCGGGCCTTCCAGCCGGACACGGTCCACAGGCACGGAGCGCCATTCGTCGTTCCGGTGCATGTCAAGCCCGGCGGCGGACACCGCAAGCGGCACGGCTGTAAACACGATTGCCAAGGTGGCGCTCACTTTCATTGTGCATTCCCCTTCCTGCCATTCTGCAACCCGTCCCTTGCCGCGCGAAGCGTCAGCTCCGCGATCTCCGACCGCACCCCGAGCCTCAGCGGCAGCCCGGCCCACTGTCCGGCGCCAGGCGTAACGTAGAGCGTGATGCCATGCTCATGGTAGAATCCGCTTACATGTCCTTCGTTCATGCTGGCCACGAGGGCGTTCGCCAGCCATGCCACCGCCGCGCCATGCGTATGCCCGGAAAGCTGAAGCCGCACGCCGTGGAGAGAGTTTTCGGCAAGGTCGATGGGGCGGTGCGAAAGCAGGATGCGCAGGCAGGCCGGGGCACCTTCGAAGGCCTGTGCGACATCTGGTCCAGTCCACCGCCCTCTGCCGATCGATGCCCTGTCCAGCACGCCGCCCACGGCCACCCGGTCGGCCCCGTTGGTTATCACGACATGGGCGTTGTCGAGCATGCGCACGCCAAGCTGCAGGAAATGCGGCAGCCACCGCTCGTAGCCGGAATAGAACTCATGGTTGCCCGAGCAGCCCAGCACGCCCCAGCGCGCCTTGAGGTCGGCAAGCGGCTTGAGATCGTCCATCCTTTCCTCCGGCGAACCATCCACGATGTCGCCAGTCACGCACACAAGATCGGCCTTGCAGGCGTTGACGCGATCGACCACGCCCTGGATGTAGGACCGGCGCAGCGACGGGCTGCAGTGCAGATCGGAGACCTGCACGATCTTCATGCCGTCGAAGGAAGCGGGAAGCCCAGGCACGGAGACCTCGTAGCGGTTGACTTCCGGTACGCGCAGCGATTCGTATGACCCCCACCCTGCCAGCGCCGCCGCCGACAGGATGAACGCCCCCCCCCGAACGCGCCACCAGCGGTAGGGCGGTAGAAGAGCGAACACGCTCAGGATGAGCGCCATTGAGTACCCCCAGCCCAGCGCGTTGCACACGAACGCCGGGATGGATGGGTAGTACATGTTACCGCCGAGCAGCTGGAACCAGAAGCCCCGCGCAAGCATGGCGGCGACGAGCGCCGATGCAGCCGCCAGCCGCCAGCGCCCCATGCGCATCGGCAGGAGCAGCAGGCACGTGACTATCAGCCAGGAAAGGAACGGACCGATGTAGAATATCAGATAATGGAGCAAGAAGGCCATCTGCCGACCACCATCGTATCCGTTCCAGCCTGTCAGTATCCAAGATCGTCGTCGACGAGCGCAACCGTGGCCTGCGTGCCGGTGGGCCTGCGGTCCATCACCACCGTCACCTTGCAGATGCGGTCGGGCGAATCGCAGTCGGCGCAGACGCCTGTCGCCGCGCACGGGGTCTTCTTGCCGAGCCTGCGGCAGTTTGGCGGGCAGGCGCAGCGCTTGATGCGCTCGATTGCCGCGTCGATGCCGCCATCCACGATCTTGTTGCGTCCGATCACGTAGAGCACATGCCCGGCGCCGTGTATGGAAGCGGCAACACGGTTGCCGAAGCCGTCGATGTTGACGATGCGTCCGTCCGCCGTGAGGGCGTTCGCGCTCAGGAGGAACAGGTCGCACGGCGTCTCGCGGACAAGCTCCCTGCCCTGGCGGGATAGTTCATCCACGACCCCGAGCTGCTTGACGGTTTCAGCGCCGCCCATGCCCACGACCTTGGCCGATGCTGCCGCTTCAAGCACGAACGCGGCTGCATCGGCACGGTTTGCGAACACCCTGGTGGCGAAGCCGCGCCTTTCAAGCGCGGCCGCCACATCTTGCAAGGACACCTGGCTCATCTGCGCGGGCCCCCGCGATGATCGTCGTTACGGCCATTGCCGCCGGGACGGGACGGTTCGGAATGTCCACCATGGTGCGGGGCACCTGCGCCGTGACGACCGTCGGAATGCGGTCCGTCGTGCCGTATGGCAGGGCTGCCGGGACGATGGGCGGGAACGGGCTGCACATGCGGCCTGTGCACCGGGACGGGCGCCGCGGGACGCGGCAGCATGCCGCTGCCGCCACAGCGCCTGCAGGTCTTGCGGAAACCGTACCATGTGCGGCCGAACGTTCCGCTGCCACCGCACACGTCGCACCACATCATGCCGGGACGGAGGTGGACGCCCGGAGGCGGAGGCGGAGGAGCCGGCTGGCGGGGCATGGCGGGGACGTCTGCCAGGACGGAGAACGCCACCGCGACGAACGCGAGAAACATCTTTGCTTTCATTGCTTTGATCCTTTCATCGGTCTTGCAGCATTCTAGGCCTGCCCGGCGAATCCCTTCAGCGTCGCCAGGGCCGTGGCCATGTTCTTCTCGAGGTCCTGCTTGTTGCCCCAGCCGCATTCGCACGACACGCCGCCCGTGTAGCCGATCAGCTTGAGAGCGTTGAAGTAGGGTGCGAAGTCGGTATCGTTGGAACCAGGGAACTGGCGCGTCACCTTGGCGGCGATGTGGCAGTGCTTCAGGCGCGGGCCGGCCTCGATGAGCGAGCGGGCGGATTCACGACCGCAGAGCATGTGGAAGATGTCGGCGAGCTGCTGCAGCCTGGGCGACCCCACGTCCTCGACGATCTGGAGGCCCTGCCACACGAAGTTGATGATGTTGGACTCGTTCTGGCGCAGAGGCTCGATCACCACCGTGACCTTGCAGTCGGCGATGCGCTTGCAGAGAAGCCGGCAGAATTCGGTGTACTGCTCGACGCCCTTCTCGGCATCGGGACGGCCTTCCTTCTTCTCGGCGAGGAGGTCGCCGGGCACGTTGCGCGCGCCACTCGAGCCAAACACGATCGTCTTGACTCCGAGCACGTCGCCGCGGCGACAGGCCGTCTCGGCATAGTCGAGCGCCTCGTCCCACTTCGCATTGGGGCCCGTGAGGCGGAACTTGCCGGGCAGGAAACCGTTGCAGGACCTTATCGGCAGCGCGGCGCCGAGGACCTTGTCGCGCGTGGGGGCCCACTCGGCCTCGCTCTTGTCGGGCATCATGGCGGATGCGACGTTCCATTCGAAGAAGTCATAGCCCAGCTTCTTCATCATGGGGGTGTCGTTGGGACCGCGGCACGCGCCGAAGAGTATGCGCCCCTTGCAGCATTTCTTGGCCTTGCAGCAGTCGGCCGCGGCCGTGGTGGCCGCCGCAGCGGCGGCAATGCCGATGAAGTTGCGTCTATTCAGTGTATCCATCTGTTGCTTTCTCCTTTGAGGGTTGGTTTTCGTGTCTATTTAAACATAAATCCGTCTGAAAGGCAAATGGTTTTCAGAACTCCAGCGTCACGTCCACCGTGCGCGTATCGGGCGAATCGACCGTCACCCGCACGATGCCGGTGGAGGATTTCGCCGTGGCCTTCACGCCTTTGGGCGCGCGGACGCCCCTGAAGGCGAATCCCTTCGGCACGCGCACGGCGTACGTGAACGGGAAACCGCCTATCGCGCGCACGGAAAGGGTGTAGGTCTTTGCGGCGGCATCCCAGCGCAGATTCTCCAGCTCCACCGCGCCCTGTGTGATGTGGCGGTCGTCGCCTACGAACTGCGGATGGTCGGCGCGCTCGCGCAAGGCGTAGAGCCTCACACTGCGCATGGGGATACTGGCTTCTGCGAGGCTGCCACAAATGTCGCCCTTGTACCCCTGCCGCCAGAACTCGTAGGCCACGTACGTGCGGTCCGCCGGAAGCCCAAGCTCCTCGAGCGGGACTTCGATCGTCTGCGGGACGTCGGAGAAGTTGAAAAGCGCCACGACGCGCCACGAATCGAACGGACGCGTCACCGCGAGGTTCCACACCGAAAGCATGGAGGTGGCGGAATATGGATAGAGGTTCTGCGGGTGTACGTCCGCCACGGGCAGCACCTGCTGGAGCATCTTCATCCTGTCCATCCGCAGCGTGCCGAGCCTGTCGCCGGCGAACATGAGCTGTCCGGGCAGACCCACGATGGTGGCCATCACCTCCGCCTCGTGCGTCTCAAGGGAATAGCCCACGAGCAGGGTGTCGGGGTCGGTGTAGAACATGATATTGTTGACGAATATCTGCGTGAACGTGCATTCCGCCTGGTGGAGCACGTTCGCCCACTTGACCGGCATCTGCGCATAGGGCGAGGAGCCGAGCGGATTGTAGTTGTCGCCAACGCCACGGTAGCACCCCACGACGTCGGAGCCAAGCCGCGAAGCGTCGAGATACCTGGCCTCGGTGCCCGTGAAGTCGCCCATGCAGCCCAGAAGGAGACGGTCCTCGCCGATGCCTTCACGCAGGGCGCGCACGCTGCGGTCGAACCATTCGGAGTCGTCGGGATGGAGGAAGCGGGCGCGTATCTCCGGCCGCTCGAACTTGCGTGGCGTGTTGGCCATGCCGTCGAACTTGAAGAACTCGTATCCCCATTCGCGCGAGGCGGTGCGGGTGAGGCGGCGCATCAACTCGAGGGCGTCCGGGTTAGTGGTGTCGAGCATGTACCTGCCGTTCCAGCAGTTGATCGGCTCGCCCTTCTCGTCGTGCAGGAACCAGTCGCGGTGCGCGTCGTGGAACGCCTTGTCGCCCGTGCCGTAGAGCGGCATCCAGAGGCCGGGACGGAAGCCGAGCGCGCGGATGTCCTCCGCGAGCTTCTTCATGCCTTCCGGGAACTGCGGCTCGTATACGGAGAGGTCGAGGTTGTTGAAGTGGCCTACGGGCAACCACAGCGAGTTGCCCTGCCAGGACTCGATGGACCATATCGACAGGCCGAACGGCTTCAGGAACTTCGCCCCGATGCGCGCTTCAGCGAGGTTCTCCGCCGCGCCTGCCTTGTCGAAGTAGGTGTTCCAGCTCATCCAGCCGGTAGGCGCAGAGGGGCAGCGGCGACGGTCTATCGGATGGTAACCGGGCGCCCAGCGGCTTGCGTAGTAGCATGGCGCGGCCTCCACGGTGATGGTGGAGCGCGATGGATCGTCGATGTCCGCCTCGAGGGAGAGCGTGTACGATCCTTCGCCAAGGCTCGCCAGGCGCGTCCTGTCGGAGAACAGGCGCAGGGCGAGATCCTCCTCACGCGCGAAGAGCGAGTCGTTGCAGGTGGAATCGCCAGCGCCGTCGGCGAAGCTCAGCACGCGCTCGCCTCTGGACGGGATGGTGCGGCAGGCGAAGGAATCCTTGCGGAAGTCGACCTTGCCGGAGAATGCGAGGCGGCCCGGGAAGAAGTTGGCGCCGGCCCTGTGGAAGAGTTCCAGCGACAGCCTGTCGCCATCGCCGCGGAAGGACACGTACCCAAGCACGGTGTTCTGCGGGTTGGCGAGCGCCAGACGGTCCGTCGCGGCATCGCGCGCAGCCACCACGGCCCAGGCCCTGCCGCCGCTTTCAAACGAGAGCTTGCCCGCGATGCGTATACGGCATGCGGCATGCTCCAGCGTCAAACTTGAACTGGACTCTTCGAATCCGACCTTCCAGCCTCCCCTTTCCAGGGTCAAGCCACCCGCCGTGCAGCATGCGGCCGCGAACGCGATCGTTGCGAACATTGCACCTTTCATTGTCATCTCCTCACACAGTCTGCCGCCAGTCCGCGCTACGCATCCACCGAATCTTCCATGAAGATGAACTTGTAGCCGTGATCGTGCATCCACTTGCCCGCGGCGAACGTCTTTGCGGCATAGTCCGCCTGGTACATGAAGTAGTGCTTGAAGAAGTACTGTTCGTGCGTGGCGTAGCAGAAGTACTCCTTCTCGCCGGTGCGATCGAACGCCGGGACAATGTCCTTGAGGTTGTAGAGGTTGAGGAGCGGTCCGCCGGAGGTCGACGCCTTGAAGTTCACGCCGGTGGCCTTGTCGTATATCCAGTTGTAGGTACCCACGGTCTTCTGCACCTGCGAGACGTCGAGATGGTTGTAGCCGCAGCCGGAGATGCTGATGTCGTCGCCGCCGCCGCCACGCCAGTAGATGGCGCTTTCAGGCTTGCGGTGATTCTCGATGCGGTAGCCGTGCCCATAGGGCAGCAGCGTCCTGTCGCCATTGTACGCCCAGCGGCGCCCACGCGACACCCACACCGCCTTCGCCCCGCAGTCCTTTAGCGCGATGCATCCTTCCTTGCTCATCGGCCCCCAGTGCGGCACGACGGCCCATGCCCACATCCCCGGGCCGGCGAAGCGCTCGACCTCGCCCTTTATCAGGTTCCACGCGAGCGACACGTCCTCGTAGCTCGCGCTGATCCACGGATAGTCAGGGTATTCGTGGAAGGAATGGAAGCCGAACCTGAGCCACTCCTTCGCCGCCTGGAACTCGCCCTTCCAGGTGTCTGGAACATCCTTGAGCGAGAACATCGCGTCCTTCACGCCGTAGAAGAAGTCGCCGCTGTAGAAGAGGTTCAGCTGCGTCTTCACCCCGTAGCGCTCCCATGCCTCCTTCACATGGGCGAGGAACGGATGGCTCCAGCACGACTTAGGCTTCATTGCCACGAGATCCTGGAACACAAATATGACGTCGTCGATGTAGAACGCCGCGCACTTGCCGGGGATGACGGCCTTGCGGCGCACCTCGAAGTCGGTGATGGTGGGGCCAAGCTCCTTGAGCGCCGCGAGCTTCGCGCGTTTCATGTCCTGTACGGACTTGGATTCGGTACGCATCGCCGTTATGGCGCCTGTATCCGCCGCCCTGGCATAGCCTGGAAGCCCTGCAGCCGCCAGCATTCCGGTACCTGTCGCCAGGAATTCACGCCTGTTCATCTGTCGCTCCTTGTAGTTGCTTTCTGTTTGAGGGCATGGTACCCCGAGATTGGATGTGTCAATCCTACCAAATAGAACCCCGAAAGTCAATTCGTGACGACACCTGGAGCCGTGTTGGTGCGGATTGCGTAGGCGTGTGTGGAGGAGAGGCGCGGCCGGTTTCCGGCGGTCGCGGCTCTAGCGCGGGCGCGCGTTGCGCCTTGCGCCACGGGGTCTCGGCAATCGCCAGATTGCCTTCGCCCCCTGTCGCCGCGGCGTCCGCGCGTCCTCGCGTCGGCCGCGCCCTTG
>JAFXTB010000163.1 GCA_017525225.1 Kiritimatiellia bacterium | reverse complement strand
TGGTTGAACTGCGCGATGGGCATCTCCTCGTCGAAGCCGATGTGGAAGAGCCGGGGATGACCGAATATCTCGCACGTGTCGCGGATCACGTCCGCCACCACCTGGTAGTACTTCCTCGTGGCGATCATGCGGTGGTAGTTCTTCAGCCAGGCGTCGTGGCAGGTGGAGAAGTTCAGTTTGGGAATCGGCTCCAGCCCGAGCGCGCGGATGCGGGCCAGCTCCTTCTGCATCTTCTCCACGCTCCATGTGCCGGGCACGGCGAGCTCGGGATGGCTGGGATACGCCATGCCTTCGCCCAGGTCGATGAACACGAGGTTGAGACCCTCCGCCGCCGCATGGTCCACGGACTTCCGCCAGAGGTCGTCGTGCGTGCGCATGTAGCAGTGGTACTTGCTGCGGCGCTTGCCGCTCGGGCCGTACGGATTGGGATGCAGCCTCTCCTCCTCCTCGCTCTTGGCCCAGTCGTCGGGACCGTTCTCGAAGTCGTCCCACATGTTGCCGCCCAGGTGCAGCAGCACGCCCCACGAGAACGGAGGCGTCCCGGCGATGGAATCGAGGCCGCCCGTCGCGCAGCCGCCAAGGACGCCGCCGGCGGCCATGGCTAGGAAATCTCTTCTTGTAGGCTTCATGTTTGCTCCTTTGAAGGTTTGACGTATTCTACCATACCGCCGCCTGAAATGCAACGGCTAGAGGCGCGTGGCAGGTCCCAGCCTCTTCAGGATGGGTTCGAGGGGCAGCCCCATGATGTTCTCGTACGAGCCCGTGTATGAAGCCACGATCAGGTCGCCGGACTCATCGATGTCGTAGGCGCCCGCCCGGTCGAGCGGTCGCACCCGCGCGATGTACTCCGCTATCTTCGCCTCGTCGAGAGGGTGGAAGGTGACGTCCGAACGCACGCAGTCTGTCGAAAGCCCGCCGTCAGGCATGGCGATTGCGACGCCCGTGAACACGGTGTGCGTCCTGCCTGCAAGCGAACGCAGGAACTCCGCCGCCTCCGCCAGATCGCGCGGCTTGCCGTAGATGCGTCCGGAATGCCACACTATCGTGTCGGCGGCAATGATGGGCGCGGTCGCCGCCGCGGCCTGGGCCGCCCTGAGCTTCGCCACCGCGTTCTCCACGACCGTACGCTCCGGATCGTCGGGATGGGCGACCTCCGGCGCATCGGTCTTCAGCACCGTGAAGTCGAAGCCGGCGGATGCCAGAATCTTGGCCCTGCGTGGCGACGCCGAGGCGAGTATCAGCTTCATCGACCGGCCTGCGCGTATTCGATCTTCACGGCGAAGTCGTTCAGCACAAACGGCTTGCCGGCAGGAGCGACCTGGAACGTGTTGACACCCTTGACGAACCAGTCGGGCGGCACGTTCCGGAAGATGAACAGCCCGCTTCCGAACTCCGCGTCCTTGAGCGCGTGCCCGTTGACCGAGAAGCGCGCGTCCGACGCGGAAAGCTCCGTGGCAAGCGCCATCACCGTGATGCGCGGCCGAAGCCCCTTCGCGGCGGCGCGGGCGAAATCGTCGCCGATGCGTATGCCGAACTCTCGCGCCTTGTTCACATGGTACTGCTTCGCGAAGTCGAGCCCGGGATCGTGCAGGCCGGACTGGTCCTTGAGCACCGTGTCCGGATCGGCGGCAGGGTCGATGTACGGAAGGTTCTTGTAGCGGTAGCCGTCCTTCAGGTAGTGCGTCGGCTCGTATCCGCCCTTGCCGCGCTGCGTGGCGAAGTAGATCTTGTCGAGGCCGTCCGTTTCGCGCGGGTCCACCTGCGTGAAGGCCCTGAGCCTTTCATGCTCGATGTTGAAGAGGTAGATGCCGTCGCAGCCGGCGGACATCGCCTGCGCGTAGCTTGCGCAGTAGTTCTCGAGCGTGTCGCGGCCCTGGATGCTGCGGCGGCCCCAGCGCTTGCACGCGCCCGGGATGCGGGATTCGTCGATGGAGGCGTAGAACCTTGCTCCGAGGGAATGCGCGAAGTCGGCCATGGTCTTCCAGTCGTTCAGGTTGAAGTAGCACCCGCCGATGATGCCGTCCAGCAGGCCGGCCTTGAGCCAGGCCGCCAGGTCGAGGCCGATGTCGCGGCAGTACTCCACGGAATCCGGCACGCGCGCGTGCAGGAGGATGGGGCGGTCCCTGCGCTTCTCGGCGGCGCGCACGATGGAGCGTATGTCGGCCAGCAGCGCCGTCATGGTTGCGCGTTCCGCGTCCGTGGCTATGCCGCCGTACGAGCAGCGCTTGAAGTATTTCGGATGGCGGCAGAAGTCCAGTTCGATGCCGTCCATGTCGTACTTCTCGCAGAACTGGCGGATGAACTTGCGCACATGGTCCTGCACGGCCGCATGGCCGTAGTCAACGCACGTCCACTGCCATGCGCACTGCTGCGGCCACTCGTTCCTGGCGGGATCGCCCATGAGGCATTCCGGATGCTGGCGGCGGAACGTCGAGAAAAGCGGATGGAACTTCCCTTCGTGCGGCCTTGACGAGCCATCGTGCGAGTCGTTCATGCGTATGGAGAGGAATCGCTCCATGCCCCGATCCCTGCCGAACGCCAGCGCCATCTCGAGGCAGTCGTGACCTATCTCGGCGAACCGCAGCGTGGCGTTCATGCGCGAGCTTGCCGTATTCATCGTGTTCGTCAGCGGATCGCCCACGCCCAGGAGCGTGAACCACCCGAATCCCGACGAAAGCGGACAGTACGAGATGGTCGAGATGCGGGTGTCGCGCACGTACCCGAGCCTCTGCCCGATGAAGGCGTCCACGTTGATGTTGGCGTTCGTGGGGTAGTACAGCATGTCGCATCCGTCCGTGTTGTACACGAACGTGCGGACACGTGCCACGGCGGCCGCATGCCGGGCGGCGATGTCGGCGGCAAAGACCGCCTCGCCCGCCAGCAGGCACGCCACGATGCATGCAGAATGTTTCATCTCGCCTCCAGTCTACTTCAGTCGGTACACATGCACCGCGCCGGGCGCGAACTCGTCCTCTATGCCGCCGGCGGCCGATACGCTGCGGTTCTCGAAAAGCACGTCCGCGCCCTTCGCCGACACGCCGATGCGCGCCTTGACGGGCTCGGTCGTGGAATTGGCCGCAAGAAGCAGCCTGCCGGAAGGTCCGTCCTTGAGAAGGCATGTGACTGACGGGAATCCGCAGAGGTCCTTCGCCGGACCCGACAGCACCGCGACGGCAGGCTGCTCCTTGGCGTCGCGGGCGCAGAGGTCGTCCTTGAGCGACGCCAGCTCCTTCGTCACCGCGGCCAGCGTCTCGAACTGCTTCGGATCGGAGGCGACCCCGTGCTTCTTGCTGCCAGAAAGATATGTGTAGTAGAGTACGCCCCTGCATCCGTGTATCACCGACAGGTAGGACATGGCGCGTATCTCGGCGAGCGTCGGGAAGCGCTTCCAGAGCGTCCATCCATCGAAGGCCTGCACGAGCGCCCACACGCCGCGGTTCTCTGCGCCGGCGCGCTTCTTGTCCGTAATGGCATGGTTGACATCCCTCACCAGGCGGGCGAGGCCGTCGGGTTCTGGCGTCTCGGCCCGGAAAGGATACACCTCGAGGATCATCGTGTCCGTCGCCTTCGCGTACGCCTGGTAGCGGCCCTCGTAGGAGGCGATGTCGGCCTGCGTGGTGAGGCGCGCATTGTCTATCGCATGGCAGAGACGGTGGTCGGTCAGTACCTCGGCCGGCTGGCGGTGGCTGGCGGTGTCGTCGCCGATGCACCATGCCAGCAGCGAGGGATGCCTGGCTCCAGCCACGAGCGTGTCGCGCTGCTCGTCGACATGCGTCTTGTCGTTGTACTTGCGCAAGGTCGGCTCCACCACCGCGCGCATGCCGTGCCGGTCGCAGGCATCGAGGAAGTCCTCGTAGTCCTTTCCGTTCACCGTGCGGCGCATGTAGGAGTGCAGCGTGTTCATGCCGATTTCCTTAAGCCCGCGCACGGCGCGGTCTATGTCCTCTCCGTTGAACGCCCCCTTGCGCACGGAGAATATGCCGATCGGGAAGAACGGCTGGCCGTCGAGAAGCGTCATGCCGTCGTCGCGCACCGTGGCGAGTCCCTTTGTGGCGGCGTCGCCGAACCAGTATGGCAGGCTTTCCTTCCGTGCGTTCCCGTACACGTCCTTGGCGGCCACTTCAAGGATGTACACATGGCCCCGTTCCAGCGGCGAAGCGCCCGCATACTCGAAAAGCCTTCCGCCGACATGCCTCACGTCCGCCGTCACATCCTTGCCATCGAGCACGCACGAGAACGCCGCCCTGTCAAGCGGCGATGCGTCGTCCACGCGGAAGCGCAACGGCGACTGCGCATCGGCGATCGGCCCCATCCGCTCCGGCTCTATCTCCGGCGGCTCGAGGTCGCCGAAATCCCAGCTCCCGCCATCCTCGCGCTCCAGCACACGTACGGAGCGTATCTCCAGGTAGGCGTCCTTCGCCACGTCCGGGGCGTCGCAGCCGAGCACCACGCGCGACTTGCGCACGTTTTCCGGGAAACGCCCCTTCACCACCGTCTTGATCCAGGCGTCGCCCTGCGAACCGAACCCGAACTTCAGCCCGCTGGGCCGCATCTTGCCGTCCACATCCTGCGCCAGGATGGGCTTGCCCTCGGCATCGAGCCAGGCCACGTGCGTGGCCAGCGCGTTCTTGGAGAACGGTGCCCTCATGGAAACCTTGCCGCGCGCAAACACCACTACCGCGAACTCCCTGCCAGGCGTCGCGTCGAACACGGGCGATTTCAGCGACCAGGCGGTGTCGCGTTCGGACGTCACGTTGGTGAGCCTGAGCGCGGCGTCCTCGCCGGATCCCACCGTCTCCACGGCAAGTAGCTTGCGGTAGTTGTCCAGCGTCCAGGCGCCAAGCCCGTTGTTGAAACGCGCGCCTGCAAGCTCCCTGCCTGGCTCCGGGAGGTTCGCCGTGGATATGGCAGGCCCGAACACCGCCTTCTCCTTCGCACAGCCGGCAGACACCGCAAGCGCCGCCGCGCAGGCCATCAGAAACATCGTCATGAAACCAGTTCTCTTCATCCCATCCTCCCTTTTCATTAGAACCACGGGGCCAGGCCATTTCGGGCCTGGCCCCGTTTGTCGACAGGCGGCCATAGCAACCCCGATGGCGGACCGGTTTTCATCGGACCACCCTTGAAGTCGCTCAAGCCGCTTAAAGGCTACGCGCCTACTTCTTGGCGGCGTCGGCGGCCTTCTTCGCGTCGGCGGCGACCTTCTCGCCGGCCTTCTTCGCGTCGGCGGCAGCCTTGTCGGCAGCCTTGCCCGCGTTGCCAACGGCGGCCTTGAGGTTCTTCTCGGCCCTCTGGGCCTCGGTCTCCTCCGAGCAGCCGGCCACGAGGACCGTCAGTCCGCAGATCGCCACAGCGGCGATTGTCATGATGCTCTTCATCTCTTTCTCCTTTTCTGTTTATACGAGGCCGGCGAGTTCTTTCGCCATGCCCACGTAAGATGCCGGGGTCATCTCCATGAGCCGCTTCCTGTCCGCCTCAGGCAGATCGAGCGAACCCACGAACTCCCTCATTGTCTCCGCCGTCACACGCCGCCCGCGCGTCAGCTCCTTGAGCCGCTCGTAGGGGTTGGCCATGCCCACCTTTCGCATGACGGTCTGTATCGGCTCCGCAAGCACCTCCCAGTTGCGGTCCAGATCCTCGGCGAGCCGTTCATCGTTCAGCTGCAGCTTGCCCAGCCCCTTCTGCGTGGACTTCACCGCCACGAGCGAATACGCGAAGGCCACGCCCATGTTGCGAAGGACCGTCGAGTCCGTGAGGTCGCGCTGCATCCGCGACACGGGCAGCTTGCGCGCAAGGAACCCGAACATCGCGTTGGCGAGCCCCAGGTTGCCCTCGGAGTTCTCGAAGTCGATGGGATTGACCTTGTGCGGCATGGTGGAGGAGCCGATCTCGCCCGCGATGGTCCTCTGGCGGAAGTACCCCATCGATACGTACGTCCATACGTCCCGGTCGAAGTCCAGCAGCACGGTGTTCCAGCGCTGGATCGCGTCGAACAGCTCCGCCATGCCGTCATGCGGCTCGATCTGGATGGTGAGGCGGTTCTGGCGAAGCCCGAAGCCCTCGATCACGCCGCGGGCGAGCGCCTCCCAGTCCACGCCCGGATAGGCCGCGAGATGCGCGTTGAAGTTGCCCACGGCGCCGTTCATCTTGGCAGGCAGCGCGATGCGGTCGATCTCCGCCTGCTGGCGGCCGAGGCGCGCGGCGACCACGGCCAGCTCCTTGCCGAGCGTGGTGGGCGAGGCCGGCTGGCCGTGAGTGTGCGCCAGCATGGGCACGCCGGCGAAGTCGTGCGCCATTGACGCGATCTGGCCGGTCACGGCGTCCTGCGCGGCGCGCAGCACCTTCAGCCCGTCCTTGAGCATCAGCGCATGCGACACGTTGTTGATGTCCTCGGATGTGCAGGCGAAATGCACGAATTCGCCGCGCGAGGCCAGGGGCGTGCCGGCGATCTTCTCCTTGATGAAGTACTCAACCGCCTTCACGTCGTGGTTGGTGGTCTTCTCGATGTCCTTGATGCGCTGCGAATCCGCCACCGTGAAGTCGGCCGGGATGGCATCGAGCGCCGCGGCCTCCTCGCTTGAGAACGGTGGACACTCCGGCAGGTCGGGACTGGCCGCAAGCGCCTTCAGCCAGGCGCATTCGACGGCCACGCGCCGCCTGATGAGACCGTGCTCCGAGAATATCCCGCGCAGCTCGTCGACCTTCGCGCCGTAGCGGCCGTCGAGCGGCGAGATAGCCGTAAGTGGATCGAGCATCGACATTCTAGATTCTCCGTGCGCGATATTCTACCATAAAATGGAGGCGGAGAGAAGCGGCATTTGCGAAGACTCAGGGCGCGGAGGCCGCCAGGCGCTTGAGCTGTTCCACCTGCGCGGCGACGAGCCTGTCGCCGGTTTCGGCCTTGAAACGCGATGAAAGCCCCTCGTATCCGCCCTCGCGGTGCGCCGACGTAGAGGGGATGTAGCCCTCGGCGCCGTTGGTCAGGCAGGAGACGATCGTCATGCGCAGCGGCGACTGCGCCTTGATATCGCAGCCGATCTGCACGAACGGCTCGCAGGGCACGCCCGCGAAGGCGATCGACGAGCCGATCGTCACGGACGATACGAGGATGTCGAAGTGGTCGGGGCCGTTTCTGAGCTTGCGCACGCGAGAGGAGGGGCCCGTGAGCGTATTCAGCTCCATGCCCTTGAGAGGGATCTCCTTGACGCGGCCGGCATCGAAGAGATCGACCCACTTTATCTCGTCGGCAGTCGGCACGTTCGCCGGCATCGACACGGAAGTCACCGCGCCGCGCACGGCGCCGGCGGGAACCTCCTCGCACATGTCCCACACGGACATCGCCGCGCCGGCGACCGCACGGCCCATGTAGAAGCGGTTGTCCGCCTTCTTCAGCGCCTTGCGCGCCGGGGAAGGATGCACGTCAATATGGTTCACGTCGCCCTGCGCCCCGTTGAGGAAGAGGCACTTCACGCCGCCACCGACTCCGTTCTCGAACGTGCTGCACACGACGCCCGGCCAGTCGGCGGAGTACTTCGTGCCGCCGACGGTGTCGGGATGGGTGCCGAAGTTGACGATGGCGATGTCGGGCGCGCCCGTGCGCCAGAAACGCACCAGCTGCAAGGATTCATCCGGCGTGCCGAGCGCCTCCTTGATGTTCGGATTGCCGACGCCGGGATTCGTGCGTACGCTGCCATCCTTCATGCGGAAGCGCCGGATGAACGAGACGTTGCGGCAGACGGTCCTGGCGATGCCGATCCTCGCAGGCGCGAGATCGGCGAGCGCGGCACGCCCGCTGTCGGCCAGTCGCGACACGAGGAAGTCGGCATAGAGCCGCGTGAGGCGGTTCTCCTCGTCGGTGAAGCCGTTGCGCGTCACGGTCAGGCTGTCGCGCGGCCAGGCGGCAGGTCCCGTGTGGATGTGCGTGGAATGGATGTATATGCGGTCGCGCGGGACGCCGGTGGCGGCGGTGATCGCGGGAAACGCCAACGAGAGGAACGGGTTGGGGAGGTGGATGTTGTCCACGCGATATATGAGCGCCTCGCTGGCGCCGTCAGAAAGCGCCACGCATTCCACATTGAGAAGATCCAGGACGCCGTCCGCCACGCGTTTGCTGAAATATCCCGGCATCGGCACGCCGAGCGGCGGGGTTATGTCCATCCGGGAGAATCCCGCCTTGAATTCGGCCTGCAGCGCCAGCGCTGCGAAGGCCGCCACGAGACATGTCATTGGTCTTTTCATTGCTTTTATCCTTGCATTGTTTGGTTGGTCAGTCGAAAAGCCTCATCTGGGATACCGGGCCGAAGGACCGGCGATGTTCCGGGCACGGCCCGAGACGGTCGAGGGCGGCCAGATGCTCGGGCGTTGGATAGCCCTTGTGCCGGGCGAAGCCGTAGCCGGGGTAGGCCGCGTCCATCCGCAGGCAGTCCGCATCGCGCGCGGTCTTCGCGAGGATCGATGCCGCCGCCACCAGGAGCGACTTCGCATCGCCCTTGACAAGGTTCCTGGACGGGCACGGCAGCCCCTGGACCGGCAGTCCGTCCACAAGCGCCCGCACTTCTCCGCCGAGCGCCGCCATCGCCTGCTCCACCGCGCGCCGCATCGCCAGGTGCGTCGCACGCAGGATGTTCAGACGGTCGATCTCCGCCGGCGTGGCGGAGGCCACGGCCCATGTGCAGCCCTCCGTTGCGCGGATCACCGCCGCCAGCGCCTCGCGTCTGCGCGGAGAAAGCCTCTTGGAATCGTTCACCCCTGCCCAGGCTCCCGCGAGCAGGCCGCAAGCCGCAGCAAGGGGCACGTTCACGGCGGCGGCGAACACGCCGCCCGCCAGCGGTCCACGCCCGGCTTCATCCACGCCCAGCACTGTGCCGCCAAGCGCCTGCTCGTATTCAAGGGTGACGGCCATGCCAGGCGCAGGCCTTTCACGCCTGCTTGATGTGTACATCCATCTGCGGGAACGGAATCGCCACGCCGGCCTTGTCGAAGGCCTGCTTCACGGCCTGGTTGCCGCCGAAGAACACGTCCCAGTAGTCGGCCGTCCTGCACCATGCGCGGACGGTCAGCACGATGGCGCTGCTGTCCAGCGAGGAAACCTCCGCCATCGGAGCTGGATCGGCCAACGCGAGGGCCCTGCCGCTGGCGTCCGCCAGCGACTTCACGGCCTCTATGGCCACGTCCCTGGCCTTGTCGATGTCCGCGCCATACGCGATGCAGATGGACATGTCGACACGGCGCGTGTCATGCGCGCTGAAGTTCGTCACCGGCCCTCCCCACACGTTGCTGTTGGGTATGACGATCTTCTTGTTGTCGGCGGTGGCTATCACCGTGGCCATCATGTTGAGCTCCCGCACAGCGCCCTCCACGCCGCCCACGATCACGTAGTCGCCCACCTTGAACGGCTGGTTGAGCGCGATCATTATGCCGCTTGCGAAGTTGGATAGCGTATCCTTGAACGCGAAGCCGAGTATGAAGCCCGTCACGCCGAGACCCGCGATCAGCGGCCCCACGTCCACGCCGATGCGTCCGAGGGCTATCACGAAGAGGAATATCCAGCCCGTCTTCGAGACCGCACTGCACAGGAACGACTCCAGGAGCGCGTTCACGCGCTTCGTCCGGCGTAGCGCCTTGCGCACGATCGCCGTGACGAGCTTCACGACAAGCCCGCCGATGACGAGTATGAGTATCGCCATCACCAGGTTGGCGAGGAACTCCACGCCCTTGTCCATGACCCAGGCCCAGGCCTGTTCGAGGAATTCCTGCCCGCGCGAGTATTCCCGCGCGAACGCATCGCACGCCTGTGCGCCAAGGCCCGAGGCCGAGGCCGCTTCAACTGCATTTGTAGCCATTGTTTCTTCTCCACCAGGCCATCGGCCGATGCGACACCGGCCGCACGACCAAGGCCGACAATACATTGTTTCGAATGGCGGTTAGTTTAGCATATTCCCCTTGGGGGCGCAAGGAAGATGTTGCCCAGATGGCAAACTGCTCGACACATCGCGTTCCAGCGTGCTCTGAAACCTGCCGTTCACACGGTAGGGTCACGCGTCCCGCGTGACCACCTTAGTCAACCTTGGCGATGAAGTCCATGATTTTCTTGGTAGTTTTCCTGGTAGTTTGCGGCTTGCTTTTCCGCGTCGGCTCGTAGGCCTCGCCTTTGGCCTTGAGGGCACGGAGGATCTTGTCGAGCATGAAGTCGATGAACGGTCCACAGCCGGCCTCGCCCCCCGCTCTTGTACATCGCCAGCAACACTACATCGGCGCAGACTTCGCCTCGATGTACGCAAACGCGTTCGGCGCAAGGCCGAACGACACCGCGCCCGTGTGGTCGACGGTGAGGTGGATGGGCGAATGGAGACGCACACCATCCGTCACGTAGGCGCGTACGCGCCCAGTGAAGCCGCCCTTCGCGAGCCGCACCACGACTTTCTCCGGTGCCGTGATGTTGTCGTCGTCGGTGAACCGCGTGACGAACATCCCGAGCGATCCGTCCCGTCCCTTCGCCGCCGTCGCCGTCACAACCTCGTTGGTGATGATGCCCTTCGACTCGTACGCAAGCGGCGGGAACTCCCATTTAGACTCTTCCTCAACCTTCGCGATCACCTCCGCCCGGTCCGGGAAATCCACCTTTACCCTCACCTGCGTGCCAAGGTCGCGCAGATCCGCCCACGAGAAGAAAGCATAGTACGCCGGGCGCGGGGCGTAGGCATAGAAGTCGAACAGCCCGTTGAATATCGTGCCAGGACGCGCGTCGTAGTACATCAGCATGTCAATCGGCGCGTCTTGGCACAGGCTCATGTACGCCGCCGCGTACGCGCCGCCCTTCGCCTCCGAGATGACGCGCGCCGTGTACGGGAAGTCCGTCGTCCAGTTCTTCACGTAGTTCCATTCGTTCAGGATGGACGCGGTATTCGTATAGCCGTGCTTGTCGAGAAGCGCCCGGAAGCGCGGCGCTTTGCCGCGCACCACGCAGTCCGGTCGGCGGTTGTAGTCGTGCCACGAGAAGAAGTCCAGCTCCGTGCCCGCCGCACGCTGGTACGCAAGGAATTCGTCCGTCCAGTCGGGGCGCCATCCGAGCGCGGGGCCGCCGATCATCAGGTGAGGGAAGCATTTCTTCAGGTGCTGCGCCGCCACCTTGTACAGCTCGAAGAACTGCGCCTTGGTCCCCTGCCACTGGCAACTCATGCGGCGGTTCTCGTCCAGCTCGGCGTCAGGCTCGTTCCATATCTCCCAGTACTCGATGCCCCACTCGTGCCCGTCGCACCAGCCCTCGTTGCAGTGGCGGATCACGTGCTCGCAGATTCGCGCCCACTTCGCGAAGTCCTTCGGCGGAAACACATGGTACTTCTTGATGCCGTTCTCGATCGTCTGCCCGAGACGGAAGAAC
This sequence comes from Kiritimatiellia bacterium, assembly GCA_017525225.1. GTDB lineage: Bacteria > Verrucomicrobiota > Kiritimatiellia > RFP12 > UBA1067 > RGIG6720. The sequence goes on along the minus strand of JAFXTB010000163.1, from coordinate 30,822 downwards.
GGCTTCGTGCCGGCGGCGATGATCGTCTCAAGGAACTTGTCAGTGTAGGCAAAGTCGTAGTTCTTCGGGTCGTTCTCGTCGGCGTCGAAGTTCGGGAACACCGCCGAGATGTCCACGGTGTGCCCGTTCGAGGTCGCCTGGTTGACTGAGTCGTGCGTGCGCGCATACGGGATGCGCAACGCCCTGTAGTCGGCGAAGTTCCCCCGGCTCTGATCGGCGCGCGCCTTCGACGGGCCGTTGTTCACCGCATTCATTATCTTTATCGGCCCGACCGCATCCGCCGGATCGACTGTGACAAGTATTTCCGCCAATGCAGCAGGTACTGCAAGTATGGCCATTGCCACAGTACAAAACTTGTAGAGTAGAACGGAACGCCCCGAACGCGCCGGAGCACCCGCCCCTTCATCAAACCGTACGTGCGGATTTCCCGCATGCGGCCTTCCTTGCATGGCTTTCTCTTTCACTGTTTACCTGCCTTTCCCGCATCGTCAATCCTCCCCGGCCGTCTGCCGCTACTTGAAGCCTAACGTAAAGCCCTTGAAGTACTTCGCATGGAGCGTTCCTCCTTTCAACAGTATGCCCATGCACGGCTGCGCCACTCCGTCCACTGTCACCGTCCAGCCGGAGAGGTGTTCGCGTCCAGACACCTCTCCGCCGATGGACATCAACTTCGCGTTGATCTGCCGTACCGGCACGGAATCGCTGTTGACGAGATCGACCGTGCCGCCGGCGCCGAAAGAGCATGCATCCAGCACTGTCAGCGCGGCGGCCTGCGACGCAGATGCGCGGAATCCCCCCCCCGCGTCGAATGTGACGCGCTTCACGGTGCCGGTGCCAGCGAGCATCGCAGATGCGTTCACGACGATGTTGCTCGTCTTGTCCAGCATTCCGCCGTCCACCTGCAGCGTTCCCTCCGCGACGGTGATGTATCCGTTGAGAGGCGCAAACGCCACGCCGCTACGCTCGAACGAGGGAGCCGTGAGGCGCATCGTGCCGACGCCCGCCTTCCGAAATCCGTAGAACCAGTCGTCAAGATCGTACACGGGATTAGTGTCCGTGCGGAGGAAGGTGTTGTTCACTATGAACGGAATGTGGATCGTGCAGTCCACGCCAACGTCGTCCGTCACGTCCCCGACGTCGAACACCGTTTCGGGATATCCTGCCATGCTCAACGCCGTTCTGGAGATTGTCGTCGATGTCACGGTGGCGTCCTTGTTGTGCCAAGGCCATTCGAACGCGGCGTCTCCCGTGACCCTGAAAGTGCCTGCGATCATGCCGACGCCTAATCCGTAAGTGCCTATTGCCTCGAACAGACGAGCACCGGCCTTCACCGTCACGTTGGGGATCACGTTCACCTGGCCATCCCTGAACTTCAACTTGCCGCCGCCGTCGATGAAGAACGTGGAGGCGCCGCACGTGCTGTTCGTGATCTTCGCGAACGACCCCCACACGTTGCGGTGCGGAATGTACAGTGTCGCGCCGTTGGAGATGCTGAACGTACGCGCCGCAGCCTGGGAACCGAACCATGATGTGCCGTTGCGGTAGTCGCGGAGCCCCAAGAATGCGACATTCATGCCTTCGGCCGTCTCTGGACCGAACATCAGCGTACCCTCGCGGACTATGATGTCGCCGGTGAAGCTGCTGAGGTGGTTCGTGAGCGTCATCGTGCCGGCTCCGGTCTTGATCAGCCCGCCGGGCAGCCAGACGCTGGCGGAATAGTTCGTGCACTGGTCGGCGACCTGCAATCCGAGATGGAAGTCCACGGCGTCGCCGGCCACGACATCCGCCACGCGGAACTCCGTATAGCCCGGTGCGGCGCGCAGATGTACGCGCGCACGCTTCGCATCGCCGGAATCCTCTGGGCTCCAACCGTACGGAGCGCCCGTGCCGTTCAGCACGACCGTCTTGCCGAGCGTGAACATGCCCATGGCCTTTACGCCTTCGATGAAGCCGATGCATCCGCCGAAGTCGAACGCCTTGCTGTCGTTTAACTCGAGATTCGGCAGCATGCTGTGCCCGGCCGTGTGGGCAGCGTCCTGATACGAATCGAAGTGGAAGCGCCCACCCTTTTCAACGATAACTTTCCACCCGGTGTCGAGATGCAGGTTCTTCGCCCCCTGCATGTTGCGCCCATGCACTGCGAACGTGGCACCATCCTTCACCGTGATGTTCTTTGCGCTGTTCCATGCGGTGCTGAACGTCTCATATCCAGAATGGATGTCGAAAGTCCCTTCGTGCACGGTAAGCGAATCGGTTCCGCCGCCCGGTGCGACGAATATGCGGTATTTCCCGTCCAGATGGACCGTTCCCTTGCCGTATTTGGCCCAGGCGCCCTGCTGCCAGCCGAAATAGGCATCCCCAGTCGTGTTGTCCATGTTCAGCGTGCCGTCGACGTCAAAGCGCATTGTGGACGGATTGTACACGCCCTTCTTGTTCAGCGTGACCGTCTTCGTCTCACCTTCGGGGACGCAGAACACGATGTTCTCGTTTTTCGCAGCCCCCATCGTGAAGCAGGCTTCCGCGCCTGTGGCGCGGTTCGTCCAGTTCGCATCGGTGTCGTTGAGATTGTCGCTGTAGCGGCCCGTCCATACGAGCGTGTCAACGGCCGAGAGGCTTCCTGCAAGCATGGCGGCAACCGCGGCAACGGGCGCCGCGATGCGACCGCCGTTTGAATTGAAGTTTACATTCATGGTTGTTCCCTCCTTTTTCCCGGCACAGGTCTGGCACAACTGCTTGCACCGCTGTACCGATTCCTTATTTGTCATTTGCCGTCTTTCCGTTTCGGGCGCGCGGCGCCCACTGCGATGAGGTCGCGCAGCTCCGCCTCGTCCTCGCAGTAGAACGGGCGCGCGCCAACCCAGTTGAGCACCCTGCGGCGGCCGGGCTCCGCCGGCGCTCCGTCGTCCGAGAACACCGCCTCGGCCTGCGTCGACAAGGCCCGGAACACGATACGGTGCGTCACGGTCTCCACCTTGTTGCGCGGTCCCTTCCTAGGATCGCCTATGGAGTCGAAGCCAAGTTCCGGGATCTCCTCGCCGCCGGCTATCCGCGCCCGCACCATCCTGACGGGCGTGCGGACGCCTTTGCGCGTCTCGATGTCGTCGAGATCGTGCGTGCAGAACGTCAGTTCGTACAGCCTGCCAGGCGTAAGGTTCACAAGCCTGCGCACAAGCCTGTTCACGCCGGTGGCCGTCTTCCTGAACACCATGTATGCATCGCCCGGCTTCACGCCGGGGGGAAACCTGCTGAACCTGCTGAGTCTGCGAAGCTGCCCCCATGCCGAAACGCCAAGCCCCGCCGTGCTCCCGCGCGCGAGGCTGCCTGGCTCCGCCGGTGCGAGCGTCCAGCCGGAAAGACCATCTTCGCCTTCGTTGAAGTCTCCGTTGCCCATGATGCCCGGGAGTAGCTTCAGGCCGAAGCGCTCGGAAAGGCGCTTGATGGAGCCCTCCACGCAGTAGTGGCGCATGGCACGGATCGCGAAACGGAACGTCTCCTCGTCGCAAGCCGGCGATGACAGCCCTATCCCGCCCACGTCCGCGAACGCGGGATCCGTAGCGAGCATGTGGATGAAGTCGTCGTAGAACGCCTTGATGTCCGTCTCCGGGATTCCCCATGGCGTGTACACCCCCGGCCAGACCCATCCGCTCATGAGATAGACGAACCGGCTCGGGGCGGCGGGGACGAGCGTGCGGGCGCCGTTCGCGAACTTGCGCCAGTGGTCCATCGTCGCGGCACACGCCTCGGCATCCGCCGGGATGTAGGAGTACGCCTCCGGTACCACGTACGACGTTCCGTTGCCCGAGTTGACCATGGCTGCCAGCTCGGACATGTCGCGCATCGGCGTCCTGTACATGTCGCGCCCGGCGTCCTCCAGGTTCACGTCCATGCACCATCCGCCGTTCACGCCGAGTTCCCAGAAGAGCTCGGCCGCATTGTACTTGATGCGCGTGTTGGCGGAGATGGCGTTCTCGTCTATCTCGATCGGCCGGCGCATCCGCCACGTGACGCTGTTCGTGAACATTGCGCGGTATGCGTCCATGTCGTAGCGTATCTGCATGGAACCGCCGCGCATGTGCGCCCTCGTCTCGCAGCCACGGTCCCTGAGATTGGCCGGAAACTCGGGATGGGCCTTGTCGTACCATGTCGGGTATTCGGCCTTGTTCACGGCACGATACATGCCGAAACGCGTGTAGAAGTCGTGGTTGTACGCGCCGAACCTGTCGAAGTCCGTCGGCGTGTACACCGTGCGGCCGAAGTTCACCTCGAGAACCTTGACGAGCCTCACCGCAAGGACGCCGGAGGCCGCGGATGCGCAGCCTTTCACGCCGCGGACGGTGACGGTGTGGCCGCCGGGGCCGAGCCTGCGCATCACCTCTGAAGCGCCGTCGGCGCGCACGCGCACGGCATTGGGGTTGGCAGCGCCGTCGATGTCCGCCGTCACGCCCTCATACGGCTTGTCGAACGAAACGTGCACCCATCTGTCACGGGCGAGCGAAAAAGAGTATTCACCATCCGCTAGCGGCACGCGCAGCAGCTCGGTGACGAAATTGTTCAGCCTGCGGCCAGGCGTCTCGCGCGCCGGCGTTGACGCCGTGGCGGGATACGAGTCTGACGCGACTGCATCGCCGCCGGAGGCCGGGCGGATCGAGACGGAGAGCGTATGGCGTCCTTCGGGGATCCGTCCGAACGAAACGCGCGCGAACTTGCCGGAGCCGAGCGCGGCTTTCGCCGTGCGGCCTGCAATCTCCGCCTCCAGCATGTAGCGCTCCGGCGGATCAGCCAAATCGCCCGTGAAGTAGAAGGACATCTCCGCCGAGCCGGCGTCAATCTCGGAAAGCAGCGGATCGAACGGGACGATGCGCGGACGATACGGCTTGGCGAGGGGCACTGGCTCTGCTGCGGCCGCAGCGTCCTCCGTGCAGGCGAGAAGCCTTGGATGCGAGATGTCTGCATATCCCCCTTGCGGAATCTTCGAGAAGTAGAAGGCGCAGGTGTAGACGTCAGGCGCGTATACGCCTTTCCGCACGATCCCCTCCCATTCGATCTCAACCCACTTCCCGCCCGTGTCCGCAGGCATCTTCGCGGCGCCGCTCCATGTCCAGCCCGTATTGAATATCATGTATTCGCTGCGGGCGTCCGGGGCGAGGCCGTGCGTGCGCACGTATGTCTTTAGCCTGTACCGTCCGCCGACGGCGAGGCGGATCTCCGCATGCTCGAAGTCGAACGACGCCCCGTCACCTGAAAGGCGCACGGCGGTCCTACCGTCAGGGCCAGTCTCGCGGAGCCTGCCGACCTCTGGCGCACCTGACGGGCGGCACACCTGCCAGTTCAGCACCCCGCCGATGCCGTCGGAGACCAAATCGCCATTGATGATGTTCTCTCCCACCCCCACGGCGCCGTACGCGACAGCGGTCGCGAGGCAGCAGACACCCATTGCAACAGACATTTTTCTCATCGCAGCACTCCTTTCCCCTTTGCGGTTGAAAATGCGCTGAGCATTATATCATTTATCCGAAACGAGCCAGAATAAAATCCGATAATAAAATATTTTATCCTTAGGCAATTTCCATACGCATCGCAGATATGGTATAATCGTGTCCATGAAAGCCGACAAGATTCTCTATAAAGCCGACAAGATTCTCCATTGTGACGAACCGGGGTTACGCATCCTCGACTTGAGACCCGATGGCGCGGACTGCATCCCCGTTTTGAGAAGCAGCAACTTTTCCGCGATCCGGAGAGGGCCGGAATTCCACTTCCACCCGGGCTGCATGGAGTTCTCCTTCTGCCTCAAGGGGAATCTGATATTCGACACGCCCGACAAGGAATACCAGTTTCTTCCTGGAAGCATCTTCGTCTCCGCGCCCGACGAACCGCATCATCTGCGCACCAATCCAAGCGGTCTTAAAATCTACGGAATTCTCTTCAAGATTCCCAAAAGGAACCAGCGCATTCTCGGACTTGACGAACGCGGCAGCGAATGGGTCATTCGCTCGCTGACGCATCTTCCGAAGCGTCTCTATGCCGGCACGCCGGCTGTGAGAGCGTCGTTTGAACGTATGTTCGATATTTACGACAGCGTAAACAAGCGCTCACCGTCTCGCCGCGTCAAAATGAGGGCTGCGGCACTGGACCTGCTGATTGCATTGATAGATGCCGCGAGGGGGCTTCCCGTAAAATCATCCTCCAAGATAGATGAAATCGTGAAACGCATCCAGAACGCCCCTGATGCGGAATACCCTGTCGACGACCTCGCCGGGGAATGTGGAGTATCCATCGCCTCGTTCTCGAGTTCCTTCAAGCGAGCCAAGGGACTTCCTCCGCATGCATACGTGCTCAACTGCCGCATCGACAAGGCAAGGGAACTACTTTCCACGACGAAACGAACTGTAACCTCCATCGGACAGGAGCTGGGATTCTACTCGACGCAGCACTTCGCCAACACGTTCCGCCGCGTCATAGGCGTCACCCCCCGGGAATACCGCGCCAACCGGTTGGCCCCCTAGAACCGCAGGTCATCGGAACAAATCATCAAGTGTCACTTAATACTGGACGGCGGGACGCGATTTCATTCGAACACATGCCGAGTACCAATTCCTACGCAAATGGATTTATCACCTTCATGCCACGGTACAGCTGGCCAGCATTCGCGGGGTCATCGGCCGCAGATGGCCTTGAAGCGGGGCAGGAGCGCATCGCGCCAGACCGAATAGCCCTTGCCGAGAGGATGGATGCCGTCGGGCATGAGATCGCGCCGCGCCGCGCCGCCGGCAAGGAAGCGGTCCGACAGGTCGAACCATACCACCCTGCGGCCATCCGCATAGCCCTTGATGATGGCGTTTATGCGGTCCACCTTCACGCGGCGGGGATCGTCCGGCCCATCGCCGCACGGCAGTATCGGCATGAGCAGCGTAATCGCCTGCGGCTGGTATTCGGCGATCCTGTCCAGCATGGCCTTCACCCCTTCCGCGAATCCTTCCGGCTGGTCCATGTTCGCGAAGTCCGGCATCAGCACCACGCCTCTGGCCATGTACCCCTCGAGCTCGCCGTTCTGCAGCCGCCAAAGCGCGTGCTGGGTGGTGTCGCCCGCCATGGCGATGTTCAGGATCTTGTACGAGCGTTTCAGCTCGCGCCATACCGCCTGGCCGGGTCCGTTGGGATATGCGAGCTTGCCGTCGGAGTACAGCCGGGCCACCTTGGTGACGTCCTCATCCTCGCACCAGCCCTCCCAGTTCTGCACGATGGTGCCGCCGATGAACACGAAGTCGATGGATTTGGGGCCCTTGGCGATCTCCTTCAGCTTCACCTCGCGCCGCCTGTCCCAATAGTGCCGCCCCGCCCACGGTACGATCTGGTCGCCTGTGTAGCGCATGGGTACAGCCGCCGGCGAGACGGCCTGCGCGGTCGCCGCAAGCGCCAATGCCGCAATCATGGGGATGGTACTGCGCATGTCGCCTTTCAATGGGCTGTGGGTTGCGGGAAGAGTCTGCGGACGTCGTCCACGACGGCGTCGCCTGTCGTGCTGACAGCCGCGCCTGCGGGGGCCTTGTCGGCGCCGGAGCAGCAATAGAGGACCTTTCCGCCACGCGATTCCAGCGCGGAGATCGCCGCGGCGATCCCCTTGTCCTTCTTGAACACGGCGCTAGGCACGACCAGCACGTCGATGTTGTCCATCCGGCGCATGAAGATACCATCCTTGTCGATCAGCACCAGGTCGAAGTCCTTCACCTTCGAGAGCGCGAGCGCGGTCTCTGCCGCGTCCTTGCCGGAGATGCCCTTTGCGAGAAATCCCACGGAGAGAGCGCGTGGCCGGCGCGTGCGCGCGGGGAACGTCACGTCGCGTCCGGTCACGTACCTGAAGGCAGCCTTCACGAACGGCAGCGTGCACTCGAAGTACTCTGGATGCGCGGAGGTGGCGAAGAGCCGCCCCTTGCCGTAGGTGCCGCCGAGGATCGCCGCCGCGCCGAACATCTTCTTGTCCTTGTTCAGCCGACCCTTGAACGTGGCCTCGGCGTTGAACGTGCCCCACACCTCCACATTCGCCTCCGCGATCCTGTTGGTGGTAGGCCACAGGAACGGACCGCCGTGGTAGCGAATCACGTGCGGCCCTGCGCCGAGGCCGAGCGCCTTCTGTCCGGCGGGAGTAAGCTTGAACTGCGGGAAGAAGAGATCGCCCTCCGAGCCGCACGTGTTCCACGGAACCACCCGCGCGCGCTGCTTCGGGCCGTCCATCAGCAGACAGCATCCCGCGCATGTGCCGATGTAGCCGCCGCCCGAGCGCATGAACTCCTTCATCTTCGCCACGCCCTCCACGCCCAGCGAATCGTATTCGGTCTTGCTGGAGCCGCCAGGCATCACGAGCACGTCCAGACCTTCCAGCCTGCCTGCGCGCACATCTGCGGAATCGAGCAGCGTGAGGGACATCTCGGGCGATTCATCCACGAGCCGGAACCACTCCACCGCGCCGATGCCGCCCGGTCCGCGGTCGGCATAAACGCCAACCTTGAGCGGCGCGGCGCAGGAGGTGGCGGACGCCGCCGCGCATGGCGCAGGGGCATCCATGGTGGAGCAGCCGCAGATGGCGGCGGCCGCGAAGACTAGAAGCACGATTCTTCTCATTTGGAGCAATCCTTCATTCGATCATGGTCCTTCACCGGAACGGGAACGCTAGAAGAGCCCCTTCACGCGGCCGGTGGACACATCGACATCGATGCGGCGGTAGGCCGCGTTCGCCACGGTGCCCGGCATCAGCTTGATGTCGCCCGCGACAGGCACCACCAGCCCTGCGCCGCTGTAGAGCAGCACGTCCCTCACCGGCAGGCGCCAGCCCTTCGGCCGCCCCAGCAGCTTCGGGTCATGCGAAAGCGAGTATTGCGTCTTGGCCATGCACACCGGCAGCCTGGCCGTGGCGGGGTCGGCCTGAAGCTGCGCGAGCCTTGCCGCGGCCGTCTCGGAGAAGTCCACCCCGTCGCCGCCATAGACATCCTTCACGATCGTCTCGATGCGCGCGGCGAGCGGTTCATCGAGGCTGGAAAGGAAGTGGAAGTCGTTCGGCTCGTCGCACGCCGCTATCACGGCCTCCGCCAGCTCCACGGCCCCTTCGCCGCCCTTGAGCCAGTGGTCCGAGACGGCGAAGCGCGCGCCGGCGCCTTCGGCGACGCGGCGCACGAGGGCGCGTTCGGCGGGCGTGTCGGTGTAGAAGCCGTTGAGGCATACGACCGGGTTTATGCCGGCGCGCTTGATGATGTCGATGTGCGCGAGCAGGTTCTCGCATCCCTTCTCGAGGAAGTCCAGCGCCTCGTGCGTGTACACGGGGTCGAGCGGCATGCCGGCCTTGACGGCGGGTGCGCCGCCGTGCGCCTTGAGCGCGCGCACCGTGGCCACCAGCACCACGCAGTCGGGCTTCAACCCCGAGCAGCGGCACTTGATGTTCCAGAACTTCTCGAATCCGATGTCGGCGGCGAAGCCGCTCTCCGTTACGAGGTAGTCGGCGAGCTTCGAGCCGAGCCTGTCGGCTATGACAGAGCTCTGGCCTATCGCGATGTTGGCGAAAGGTCCGGCGTGCACCAGCATGGGCTGCCCTTCGATGGACTGCATGAGCGTGGGCTTGACGGCGTTCACGAGCCAGGCGCACATGGCGCCGTCCACCTCCAGGTCGGCCGTGGTGACGGGGCGGCCGTCCTTCGTGTAGGCCACGACCATCCTCGAGAGCCTTGCGCGCAGGTCGGCCAGGTCGGCCGACATCGCGAGGATCGCCATCACCTCGGAGGCGACGGTGATGTAGAATCCGCTGGGCATCTCGAAGCCGTCGAGCGGGCCGCCCTGGCCCACTGTGACGTTGCGCAGCATCTGCGCGCAGAAGTCCATCGCCCACCTGAGCTGGATGCGGTCCGGGTCGATGTCGAGGCGGTGATCGATCTTGCGCGCGGCGAGCCATGCGTCGTCGTGGTTGCGCTCGTGCTGGAGGCGCGAGAGAAGCGCGATCATCGCGAGGTTGTTCGCGTTGGTGATCGCGTCGATGTCGCCCGTGAGGCCGAGCGACAGTGCTGAAAGCGGCACCACCTGCGCGAGCCCGCCGCCGGCGGCGGAACCCTTCACGTTGAACGTCGGTCCGCCGGACGGCTGGCGCACGGCGCCCACCACCTTCCTGCCGATGCGCCCAAGCCCCTCCACGAGTCCGAGCGTGGTGGTGGTCTTGCCCTCGCCGAGCGGGGTGGGGGTGATCGCTGTGACATCGATGTATTTCGCCCTGCGGCTGGAGCCTTCAAGGCGGCCCAGCACCTTCGTGGCGTCGATCTTGGCGAGCGACGGACCGTAGGCCGACCATTCGCCGTCCTCGAGGCCCAGCTCCGCCGCGAGATCGGCCGCGGGCCGCAGCGACTCCTCCGCCGCCTCGGCGATCTCCCAGTCCTTCATCTCCACCGGATTCAGTTTGCGCATGTCGTCCTCCTGTATGTTGTAAATGGCTAGCGGTTGGCGTCGTCGAACCTGGCACGCATCCTGGCCACCGCCTCGAAGCCGCCGGGGAGGCCTTCTATCATCATCGCCTCGTGGATGAACATGCCGTCGAGCCCGTAGGCGAGGACGTCGTAGGTGCCCCGCCGCAGGGTGTTCTCCATCGTCGGCCCCGTAAGCCAGGTGGAGAAGTAGTAGAGTTTCACGCGGCCCTTGGCGTACGTCGGGAATTCCCTCAGGCAGTAGTCGATCGGCAGCCGGCCGGAGCCATCCTTGCGGATTCCCTTGGATGTCCAGATGCCGTCGAACTCGTGCAGCCGCTCGTAGTCCGCGACGACGAGCGCGTCCACTATCTTCTCGTCGATCCATCTCTTCCAGTCGTGCTCTATGCGGTACTTCACATGGGTGGAGAAGTGCGGCGAGCAGAAGTTCAGCACGCCTCCACACGCCGTACCCACCGTCAGGGTGAAGCCATGCGGCCTGAACGAATCCTTGGCGCGACGCAGGAAATCCGTGAACTTCGCCGCCGGCAGCGTGCCGAACGCGCCGTCCGGCTCGTCTATCTTCATGTGGCGCGTGTGGCATGACGGACAGAAGTAGAAGCCGTCCGGACGGTACTTGAAATATTCCTCCAGCTCCGCCAGCTTGTCCTGGACGGCCATCTCGTTCCCATAGTCGCGCAGGGCGGGGAACGTCCTACCGTCGGGCGTCCTCACCAGGCATTCGGGGTGCTCGGTCGTAAACTTGCCGAACATCTCGTCGTGGATGTCTACCCAGATGTTGAACTTCAGTCCCTCGTGCTTCGCCACGGCGGCGAACTCGGCGACGGCGTCCGGCAGGGTCTTCATCGTCGCGCTGAAGCTGTCGATCGTCTTCTGCGCGATCCTCCCGAAGGCGTTGCTCTCGGTGAGGCGCGCCACGACGGATGGCGAATGCACGCCCTTCTCCAGCGCCTCGTCTATATGCCACGCCCGCTTGGACGGGTGGAACACGATTCCGAGCGGTGCAGAGCGGAGGTTTATGCCGGTCGCCCCGGATTCCCGGCACCTGCGCAGCAGGTTTGTCACGGTCTCGGCCGTATAGCCGCGTCCGGTCCTGTTCCAGTTCCAGCGGACCTCGTCGCAGAAGTCCACGTTGATGTAGATGTCGCGCACGCCCGCCGCACCAGCAAGCGCGGCGGCGGACGAAACCACGAATGCAAGCGACCGAATCTTCATCTCAGATGCACCCTCAATCCTTTCTTGGTAATGATCGCCCTGAGCTCCGTACCATTGAGCTCAAGCCTGCACGAATATGCGTTGCGTATTGCGATCGACACGTTCCACCTGGAGATGTCGGGGTCGGCGAAGCCGGCCTCGGAGGTCGCGAGCACATACACCCCTTCCGGCGTACCGGGCGGGACGGTCACCGAAAGCGAGGACGGCGCGATCGGAACGCCGGAGAACGAAAGCGTGCCGGCGCCGACCGTCACCGCAAGCGAACCGGTGGAAGGCCAGGGCGTATCCTCGAACCACTTGGCCCGCATCGTGCTGCGCAGGAATGCACGCTCGTCCGTCGTCAGCTCGCGCGAGAAGCCGATCACCTCGCATATCCAGGAGCCGCCGACCGTGGCGGTCCGGTCGAGCGTAAGCCCGCCCACGCGCGTGTTGCCGCCAGGGATGAATTCCAGAAGGCGGAATCCGTCTTCATAGTTGAGCGTGGCGGTGTATCCAGCACCATCCACGCCATCGATGCGCACGCTGCCATTGTTCGCGAATCCCGCGTAGCCGTATGTGCTGTTGACCAGCTCCGCCGTGCCGCGGTAGTAGTTCAGCGCGCTCGGCACAGTGTTGGTTGACGAGCCGGTACTGTAGAAACCTGAACCGAGGATGTTCACGAATACGTATTTATCGCCCTGCTTCTGCCGCGCGACGACGAACGTCTCGCGCACATTGGTGAAATACGTACTTGCCCCGTTGAGCTGGAAGTAGAACGCGGCCGCCTTCTCCCTCCCGATGTCCTTCGCATTCCGGTCTCCGAAATCGAACGCGCGGCGCCACACCCCAGGCTTGGTTTCCACCATCTCAAGGATGGGATTGTTCGTCGCGTAGTTCGAAGGTACTACCCCGGCGTTGGCCCCATCGTATGCCGAGCGCGCCACAAGCCCGTTGCCGCGCACATCCGCCGCGGCGGTCACGTTGGTGACCCCGTCCTCCACATAGTATGTCAGCGAATCCATGTCGCTTGCGTCGAAGTGGAAGAGCGCCTCGTTCATCAGGTTGGAACTGGAACCTATCGTTAGGTTCCCCTCCTCCACCACGATATCGGGACTGTCGATGCCTGGGCGGAAACCCTCGACCGTAGCGTTGCCGGCGCCCTTCTTGACTATGCGTCCGTTGCCGCCGGACACCTTCTCCACGAAAAGGTCGCGGTCGGTGTCGACGACGGCGTCTGCGCCGGCGGCGAAGGAGAGCTCCCCGATCACCCCGTCCCTTGCCGGATGCCTGGCGCCAAGCCACTTCGCCATCAGATACGCCTCGGTCGCTCGGAACTCGCCAGGCGTGATCTGCCTGTGGTACGTGATGAACTCCCCGATCGTCATGTTCCCGCAGACGTATGCCGACCCGCTGTACCTGTCCTTCGCGATAGCGCCGAGCATCATCGGCGTCAGGCTGCGGAAGGCGATGACCACGAACCTGTCCGACTGCTTGAGATCATCGCATTGCTCCAATGCGTCCGTCTGGCGGCCGTTGACGGTCCAGAACGCCGAAATGGCGTTGGGCTGCAGGTAGCTGTGTGCGGAAAGTACCCCCCCGGAGCGCAGGAACTCGAGGTTGCGCGAACCGAAGAACGGGACGGAGTTGTTGGTGTCGTGGAATCTCACGACCACGAATCCGGCGTAGGTGTCCGCGACGGAGCTGCTGCTCCAGGTGGGCAGCGCGAAGAAGCATTGCGTGCCGGACGCGCTATTGCCGCCGTCGCCGAGATTGACGGTGGAAAGTCCGCGCGTCTCGCCATCTACCGTGAATGGCAGGCACCCGGCGTTGAAAGCCCGCGCCGTGGCGACCAGGTTCACGCCGGGGCGGCAGTCCTTCCACTCGGTGACGTATGCGGGCTCGCCGCCTCCCGCCTGGGCGTAGGTGAACGTGTCCGTCTTCGACGCGTCAAGCCAGATGTACGCGCCCTCGGCAGGGGCGTTGGTGGTGGTTTCCGCGTCGGAGAAGCGCACGCCTCCCGCCCGCACGTCGATCTTCGGCGCACCGGCCACGGCTGCGGCGCCGTCCATCTCCAGCGTCCCCGGGCCCGTCTTTACGATCGTCGAACCTGCGGCGCTGACCACGCCCACGTGCGGCGCGTAGCCTTCGGAGACGTCGATGGCCGCATCCGCCGCGAGGCATACGCCATTTGCGGAATAGCTGGAGCCGTCAACCCACTTCCGCACGAGATAGCGGTCGAGCGCGGTACGCTCCGCCCTCGTGAGCTCGCGCGAGAAGAGAAGTATCTCGCCCATGCGGCTTCCGCCGGAACGCTCCCTGCTGTGACGGTCGGTGCCGAGCGCGTTTACGGAGGTGTTTCCTATCGGGCAGGCGTGCATCACAAGCATGTTGGTGAGCGTCGAAGAGGGAAGCGACGCGAACTCGTTGATGAGCGTGGGCGCGCCGTTGATGGTGAAGCTTCCCTTCGGCACCTTCGCCCCGTTGTTCGCCTCGTACCCCACCGAGAAGAATGTGCCGCCCGTGCCGTCGGATATCCAGTCGTACGTGGCCGAAGAACTGCCGAGGATGGTGCAGTTCACGGGACCCTTGGGCGTCTGTACCGCGTACACGGCCTCGCGCACGTTGTTGAGCGAGGGCGACATGACCATGTGGCAGTAGAGTGGCCCGAGCTCTGCAACCTGGCCGGCGGTGTTCGCGCCGAAGTCGACAAGCGGCAGCCCGGTGGGCGACAGGGCCGGGCTCCTGAATGGCGGCATCGAATAGGGATACAGCTTATCGTTGGTGGAGGAAAAGTTCTCTGAATATCCGTAGGAATTGTTGCCGCGCACGTCGTTCCAGCGCGTTATCCAGGCGAAGCCGCTGTCGTTGCTGACCACCAGGGTGTCCGGTACGCTGGCGTCGAGATGCAGAAGCGCCTCGGAAAAGAGCCGTTCGAGGATCGCCGTGTCGTTTGTTCCACGACCGTCCAGCCGCAGCGAACCCTCCTTGACGATGTAGTTGGCGCCTTCCGTCGCGCCGCCTGCCACCTCAAGCGTGCCGTTACCGGTCTTGTATACCGTTCCGCCGCCGCGGATTCCGCCGATCACCGCCTCCGTGCCGATGTCGGGCACACGCACGGTAGGTGCCTTCGCCGTGTCGAACGCATGCATAACCGGCGTGAATGCGTTTTCCGCACGCAGCTCGAAGACGGTGTTGGCGTATCCCGCGATCCACATTCCCCGGAAGCCGTTGGGGTCGCGCACGGAGAAGAGACGCTGCGGGGGGATGCAGTATTCCTTTGCCGAAAGTCCTGCCATGATCGTATAGCGGTGGGTTATCCAGGATTCGTCGGCACCTATCGAATCGATGACGGGATTCACGGAGTATTCCGCGAGCGTCGTGCTGTTGCCCTCGCCGAAGAGCCCGCCGGTCGAGATCGTCTTGCCGAACTTGCCCTGCCAGACCTTATTGACCTGCGCGAACGACAGCGCCGGCAGCATGACGGCGAAATGGTCCGCCGCGTTCGTCGGCGCGACAGCGGGCGCCTGTCCGTTGGCATCCAGCCAGTTTTCGGGTCTGCCCCACGAGCCGGACGTCTGGAGGTCCAAGTCGTTCCACGTCATCTCGGTTGTCGTGGCGCCGAGCGGCATGGACGCAAGCATGGCGGCAATGCCGCAGGCTACGCCGACGAGTCCTGCGAATGAGGTTCTTTTCATGTCTCCTGCACTTTCATGTTGCGGGCTTCCAGGCTTCGCCCGGAAGTGGATATCGGTTGTCGGAATACTCTGGCATCGGGACGTCGCCATCCTTCTCGAAATCCTCCGGCGAAGGCGACATCGCAAGATTGTAGTAGGGGCTGTTTTCGCTGCGGAGAAGATCGGCCATCGTCACGATCTGCCCCGTGTACGCCGAAAGGCGCGCCATGACGGCGGTGGCCGACGCCATCGCGCACGCTTCGCCTTCGTTCAGGTATGGTCCTATGCCGAGGATGGATTTCAGGAAATCGACATGCTCCTGCACATAAGGGTTCACGTCCGGGAAATCACCATCGAGGAGGATTGTCCTGCCGTCCCACGTCTTGACGAGTCCGCCGCCGGATATGAGGGCCTCCCTGGTGCGGAAGAACTCGCGCACGTCCTTCTTGCATCCGTTGATCTGGCGGCACATCGAATGGACGTGCACTCCGCCGCCGTAGTCGAAGTCGCACGAGAAGAAGTCGTAGTCGTTGCCGGAGACCCTGCGCATGCGCGCGCCGAAGGCGAGCGCGCTTCTGGGGGGGCGGCCTACGAACCAGTTCGCGATGTCGAGGCTGTGCACATGCTGTTCGCAGACATGGTCGCCGGAAAGCTCCGAGAAGTTGTACCAGTTGTTGCAGAGGTAGTCCTTGTTGCTCATCCACGGTTCGCGCGGCCTCACCCACGACGAGCCCGTGTTCCAGTACACCTCGCCGCTCGTGATCGGGCCGATCCTGCCTTCGTCGAGCGCCTTGCGCTGCAGCAGGTACCCGCGCTGGTGGCGGCGCTGCGTACCGCATACAAGGGTAAGGCGCTTCTCGGCGGCGAGCCTGGACGCGGCGATCATGGCGCGCACACCGGGCGCGTCCACCGCCACGCCCTTCTCCGCGAAGATGTGCTTGCCCGCCGCAACCGCCGCCATCGTATGGCGAGGGCGGAAGCTGAGGGGCGTGACGAGCAGCACCGCGTCGACATCCTCCCGCGCCATGATCGCCTTGTACGAATTGGCGCCACCGTAGGCGTTCGATTCGTCCACGCCGAACTTGCGCGCGGCAACCTTCGCGCGATCAAGGAAGTAGTCCGCGAAGGCGACCGGCTTCACCTCAACGTCCACGCCGGACTGTCTGAGGATGTCGGCGGCGGCTACAAGGTTGCCCAGCGCCCCGAACCTGTATACGTCCTGGAGGTTCTTCGGCGGCTGCAGGCTCGTGCCACGGCCGCCGCACCCCACGATCGCCGCCCGTATGGTACGCCTGCCGGTGAGGACGGCGGCCATCGAGCGCCGCCCGAGGCCCGTCCCGGCCGCCATTGCCGCGCCCGCCTTCAGGAAGCCCCTTCTGCTGCAATCAAGACTTTCCGCGCCGTCCGCCATGCCATCAGCCTTCCTTGGAATGCCCGATCGTCTGCTGCGGCCCGGCCTTGCCGACGTTCGAGAAGTCCATCTTGGAGACATCTATCGTCACGATCCCGAGTGGCTGCATGGTCTTCCATGCGCCGTCAGTGAAGTCGGGGATCTTTGTCGGTTCGCCGCCCCTGGCCTGCGACTTCTCCGTTATCTCGCACAGGCAGCTCCATGAGGCAAGGTCGTACACGTCCATGTCGAGCGGCAGGCCGTTCTGGAGGCAGTACACCCACCTGAGGTCCATGAGGAAGTCCATGCCGCCATGTCCGCCGGCCTTCTTCGCCAGCTCGCCGATCTGCTTCCAGAGCGGATGCATGTACTTTTCGCGGTACATGGCGGTGCGCTTGCTGTCGTAGTTCTCGTTGTTCCTTCCCCTGTGCACCTCGTGCGGACCGGATCCGGGCGTATCCTCGATGTCGATCCTGAGCGGATAGTCCATGAAGATGCCGTGCGTGCCCTGGATCGTGTTGATCCGGCTATACGGGTGCGGCGCGCTGCAGGAGAGGTTGAGCAGTATCACCTTGCCGTTGACGGTGCGGATGAGCGAGGAGTTGTACGTGCCGATCTTGTACTTCTTGAACGTCTCCAGGTTCTCGCCGTTCCAGCGCGGATCGCCCTCGCGGATCAGGTCGCCAACGGACTTCGTCTCCATCGAGCACAGGTAGTCGAATCGGTCGCCGCGGTTTATGTTCATGTACTGGGCCACCGGGCCGAGGCCGTGGGTGGGATAGTAGTTGCCGCGGTGCTCCTGGTACCACTCGGCGCGGAACTCGCTGAGCTTGAAGCCGCGCGTCTTGCCGCTGTGCAGATAGCCCGCCTCGCCGTACACCGTCTCGCCGAGGACGCCCAGCCTGCACATGTTCAGCGCGAGCATCTCGTTCTCGCCGTAGCAGCAGTTCTCCAGCATCATGCAGTGGCGGCGGGTGGCCTCGCTGGTCTTGACGAGCTCCCAGCAGCTGTCGACGTCCATCGCCGCGGGAACCTCGACGAACGCATGCTTGCCGCCACGCATCGCCTCGATCGCCACCGGCGCATGCAGCTTCCACGGCACGCAGGCGTACACCACGTCCACGCCGTCCCACTGGCAGAGCCCCTTGTACGCCTCCGGCCCCAGGAACTCGCGGGCTGGGCGGAGCTTCTTCTCCGCAAGGAAGTCCCGGCAGCGCTTCATCGCCTCTTCATTGATGTCGCAGAACGCCGCGACGTCCACGCCCGGGATGAAGGCGAGACGCTTGAGCGCGTAGGTGCCGCGCGATCCCACGCCCACCACCCCTACGCGTACCCGCTCGAGGCGGGGCGCCCTGAAGCCGCTCATTGATCCGTTGCCGCCGAGCTTGAACCCGCTTGCACATCCGCCTGCCATCATGGACATCGCGGCAAAGCCCGCGCCGGCAAGAAAATCGCGCCTGCTCTGCCCATTCGCATCGTTCCTCATTGTCAAGCCTCCTTCTCCTTTAGACGATGGATAGTCTATCACAACCCTCTCTTGGAAGGCAAGAGAATTAGGCCGACCTCGGTGCCGCCCCGTGCCGCCCCTAACTGAACATTACTTATTTTATGCCACACCTGTGGCGGGGAATGTGGTATAATCAGTGTTTTTTGAACCTTGGCCATAGACGGGAACAAGGTGGAGAGACCATGAACGATATACTTGCAGAGCTGACGGAGGCGCGCCGCGACGATGCCGCAAGGCGCGAGGCGGAGGTACCGTTCGTAGAGATGCTGCGCCGCGCTGAGGCGGCGCCAGCGCCACGCGACTTCGCGGCGGCGTTCCAGGCTTCGTCCACACCGCGCGTCATTGCGGAGCTGAAGCGGGCATCGCCCTCGGAAGGGATGATTCGCGAGGCGTTCCACCCCGTCGAGCTGGCGAAGGCGCTTGAAGGCGCAGGCGCGGCGGCGCTCTCGGTCCTCTGCGAACCGCACAGGTTCCTCGGCTCGGAGGAATACCTCTCGGCCGTTCGAAGGATCGTGGATATCCCCATCCTCTACAAGGATTTCATATCGTCGCCATACCAGGTGGCGGCGGCGCGCGCGGCCGGGGCGGACGCCGTCCTGCTGATCGCGGCCGTCCTGGACGACCCCGCGCTGAAGGAGCTTCTGGCCTTCGCGCACGGTCTCGGCCTTGCCGCGCTCGTGGAGACGCACGATGCGGGGGAGATCGAGCGGGCCGTCCAGTCCGGCGCGCGGATCGTCGGCGTGAACTGCCGCAACCTGCGCAACTTCGCCTGCGACGTATCGCTCCTCAAGACGCTCGTGGGGCAGATACCGCGTCCATGCCTGCGCATCGCCGAGTCGGGGATGCATACGGCGGAGGCGATCCGCAGGGCGCAGGCGGCAGGCGCGGACGGCTTTCTCGTGGGCACGGCGCTCATGCGCGCGGAAAACCCCGGCGACAGGCTGTGTGAGCTTATGCGGCCCGAGGGCGCATGATGTCGGGGAAAATAGAAACAGGACCAATGCCAAGGAACAGAAGAACATGAATGCACATTACGGAATCTATGGCGGCCAGTACGTGGCGGAGACGCTGATGGCCCCGCTGAGGGAGCTTGAGGCCGCATACGAGGCGGCGAAGCAGGATCCATCGTTCTCGCAGGAGTTCAACGAGATCCTGCGCGACTACGTGGGGCGTGAAAGCCCGATCACCTTCGCGAAGCGCCTTTCGGAGCATCTGGGCGGCGCGCGCATACTCCTGAAGCGCGAAGACCTGAACCACACCGGCGCACACAAGGTGAACAACACGATCGGCCAGGCGCTGCTCGCCAGGCGCATGGGCAAGAAGCGGCTCATCGCCGAGACCGGCGCCGGAATGCACGGAGTCGCCACGGCGACGGTCGCCGCGCTTTTCGGGATGCCTTGCGAGGTATACATGGGCGCGATCGACGTGGAACGGCAGGCCCCGAACGTCGAACGCATGAAGATGCTGGGCGCCAAGGTCAACGCCGTCTCCGAAGGCAGCGCCACCCTCAAAGACGCAATGAACGAGGCCCTGCGCGACTGGGTGGCGAACTGCGACGACACCTTCTATGTGATCGGCACGGTGGCCGGCCCGGCGCCATATCCGGAGATGGTGCGCGACTTCCAGAGCGTCATCGGCGTGGAGGCCAGGCGGCAGTGCCTGGAGAAGTACGGCCGCCTGCCGGACGAAGCCATCGCCTGCGTCGGCGGCGGATCGAACGCCATGGGGCTCTTCGCCGGATTCATCGACGATCCCGAAGTGAAGCTCGTGGGCGTAGAGGCGGGCGGCAAGGGTATCGCCAGCGGCGAGCACGCGGCATCCATCAACGGCGGCAGGCTCGGCGTGCTGCACGGTGCAAAGACCATGCTCCTGCAGACCGACGACGGCAACATCCTCGACACCTATTCCGTCTCCGCCGGGCTTGACTATCCAGGCGTAGGGCCGGAGCACTGCCATCTCCACGATACAGGACGCGCCGAATACACCGTGGTCGACGACGACGAGGCCATCGCCGCCTTCGACGCCCTCTGCAGGTTCGAGGGGATCATCCCCGCGCTCGAGTCGAGCCACGCTCTCGCCGAAGCCATAAGGCGCGCGCCCGGGATGGACAAGGACAAGATACTGCTCGTCAACCTCTCCGGACGTGGCGACAAGGACATGGAGAACATCATGCGGTACAAGAAGGCCCACGCAAGCGCGTCCAACGTCTAGCGACAAAGAAAGGAATCTCCAATGAAACAGCGTATCACCAACGCATTCGCAAAGGCCAAGGCGGAGAATCGCGGCGCGTTCATCGCCTACCTCACGATGGGCTTTCCAACGCCTGACGCCAGCGAACAGGCCGTGGACGACGTCATCGCCGGCGGCGCCGACATAGTGGAGCTGGGCGTGCCCTTCTCCGATCCGTTCGCCGATGGCGGCGTCATCCGCTCCGCCGCATACGAGGCGCTGAGGCAGGGGACCACTCTCGACTGGACCATCGCGCTGGCAAAGCGCCTGCGCGCACGCCATCCGGATACGGGGATAGTCCTCTTCTCATACTACAACCTCATCTTCTCCAAGGGGCTGGAGGCGTTCGCGGATGCGGCAGCCGATGCCGGGATCGACGCCGTCCTGGCGGTGGATCTGCCGTTGGAGGAACGCGACGAGCTGCTGGAATTCCTCAAGCCGCGCGGCGTGGGATACATCCCGCTGATCGCACCCAACACGCCCATCGAGCGCGTGGTTGAAAGCGAGGCCGGGCTGGAAAACTCCTTCCTCTACGTGATCACGGTAAAGGGGACGACCGGCGCGCGCACGGAGCTGCCGCCCGACCTCACCGCCCGCCTCGATGCGATACGCGCCGTGGCGCACATCCCGGTGGCGGCCGGATTCGGCATCTCCACGAAGGCGCAGGGCGAAGAGGTCTGCCGCCATGCCGACGGCTTCATCGTCGGCTCCGCCCTGGTGAAATGCCTTGCCGACGGAAAGAAGCCATGCCTCAGCTGAAGGTATGCGGCATCACAGATGCCGCGTTCGCGCTCGAGGCCGCAAGACGCGGCATCGACTACCTCGGATTCATCTTCGCCGCCGGTTCGCCAAGGCGCGTGGACGCGGCGCGCGCAAGGGAGATCGCCCATAACGTACGCCATGAAACCGGAGTGGACGCCCCGCGATTCGTCGGGGTGTTCGTGGAGCAGGACGTACCGGAGATACTCCAGATCGCGAAGGCCGTTCCTCTGGACGTCGTGCAGCTGCACGGCGCATACGGATCGGAGAAGGTGGCGGCCATCAAGGCGCAGGGCTGCGAGGTGTGGAGGCTCGCAGGCGACGAAAAGGACTGTGCGGGAGAGGATGCGACGCTTCTAGACGGCCGAGATGGCGCAAGAAGCGGCGGCACCGGGCGGCTGGCGGACTGGTCGCGCATAGCAGACCTGAAGCGCGCCGGGCGCCGCGTGGTACTGGCGGGCGGCATCTCCGCCGCCAATGCAGCGGCCGCCGCCACATCGGGCGCGGACATAGTAGATGTGAACAGCTCGCTGGAGACTGCGCCCGGCGTCAAGTCCACAGCCCTGCTGGACGCGTTTCTCGCGGAATTACCTCCGAGATAGCGTGGGCGGTCATCCGTGCCACGGACGCTTGCGCTCGGGCAGACCCTTTTCGAAGTAGGCGTTGGCGATGTTCACGTCCTCAACCACCTGGTAGTCGTACATCCCGCAGCAGATGAAGTCGGCGCCGCCCTTGTACGAGATGGGGAAGGCGTCGCGCGGATGCTCGATGCCGGCACCCAGCACCTTGAACGCGATCCACGGCTCGGGACGCGTGGCCATGTAGTCGAACGTCTCCTGGCGGTCGCAGTCGACAAAGCGGTTGTCGCAGGCGCCAAGGCCGATCGCGGACTTCTTGCCCTTGTCCTCGGACAGGTGCGCCGTGGGATAGTCGATGCGATGCACGGTCTTCATCCAGAAGTCCGGCAGGCAGTCGTGCTCGACGCAGAACTTGACGGTGTTGAGGTTGTGGCACCCGAGGCCGACCGGCACGCCGAGCTTCCGGGATTCGTCGAGATACTGGCGCAGCTTCTTCCAGTCCTTCTCGACCAGCGCCACCCTGTCGGCCATGCCGCCATGGTAGTAGACCATGCTCGCGCCGTTCTCCACGCTGACCTTCGCGCCTTCGATGACTCCACCACGGTAGCCGCAGTCGGAGATGAACTGGATGCTTCCGCCATCCTCGCGCCAGTAGCGGTTGATGACGCGCATCAGCGCGGGGTTGGTGAGGATCGTGTTGACCCCGCAGGCTTCGGCGATGCGGAAGTTGCGGAACACGCGCTCGTCGGTGAAGTACGCCTTCACGAGCTTGTCGTAGAAGCGCATGTCGCGGCAGTGCGCCCAGCCGCCGATCATGTTGCCGCCGAGGAGGAGACGGGAAAGCTTCACATTGCCGATCTTCCCGTACTCGGTGATCGGATGGCCGAGGCCTTCGAGGTCGCGCTCCGGCAGGAACGCCGATATCTCCGGCCCGGTCACGCGGACGACTGGCTTGGAGCGCATCGCCTTCGTGTACGCGCCCGCGCCGCCGAGCGCCAGCAGCGACGCCCCGCCGAATATCAGTTCCCTTCGATTGACATTAGGCTTCATTGGTCTTCCTTTCTCCATCGTTCCCGTCTTCGCGGCATTCCGCCTTTGCGCATCCGCAGCCTCCCCAGGCCATCACGCACAGCAGCATGCAGATCTCCACCACGTTGCGGTCCACATACAGGAAATGGCTTTCGCCCGTATGGCCGAAATGCGGCGGGTTGAGCATGTACATCAGCGCGAGGTAGAATATGCCGAACACCGCCGCGTAGCGCACGGCACGGCCGAGCATCAGCAGGACGCCGGCGACGAGGAGCGCCCAGGCGAGGGCCAGGTCCACGGCCCCCATCGCCGCCGATCCGCCAATGGCGCGGAAGAGGCCACCGAACAGCCAGTGGGCGCAGCGGAACACCCCTGCCCACGAATGCGTCCATTCCGAGGTGAGCGCCCACACGCCCATGTACGCGAGATGCCAGCCCAGCGCGAAGCGCATGACCGACACCACGAGGTTCTGCCTTTTCTCCAGAAACTCCATGACTACTTCCCTCCCTTCGCCTTGGCAGGCGCCGGCGGCGCCACGATGCCGTTGACGGTCTCGACGATGCGGTAGTCGAGCAGATCGATCGCGGCGGCCGTAGCCCCGTTGTCCCTGGCGTACTTGTACGCCTTTGGGGGATCGAACGCGCCGCCGGCCAGGCAGCGGATCGCGATCCACGGCTCGGAGCGCGTCTTCATGTACGCCGCGGCCGCCTTTGGATCGGTGCACCAGATGTTGTTGCAGCGCTGCGCCATCGTCGCCGCCGGATAGTCCAGCGAATGGAAGGCCAGCACCCAGTATGCCGGCACGATCCCCTTCTCCACGCAGAACCTGACGGTCGCAACGTCCTCGGCGCCGATGCCCACGGGAAGCCCGGTCGCCTTGAGATCGGTGAAGAGCGCGGAGATCTTCGCCGCATCGCCCTTGCGTGCAAGCTCGTCCACCACCTGCGGACGCAGATACACGCTCTTGGCGCCGCCGGAGGCCGCAAGCGCGGCGTCCTTCGCATCGGCGCAGTTGGCGAAGAACTTCATGTCGCCGTTCACGGCCTTTGCGGCCGCAGCCATCTGCGCGATGTACGCAGGCTCGACGAACGCCGCGTCGATTCCGCAATGCAGGCAGTAGCGAACGGTGCGGCCGAGCGTGACGCCGCTGTTGTAGCGGCGCATGAAGTCATCCGTCCAGATGAGGTCGCGCGCATGGGCGTGGCCGGCCACCAGGTCGCCGCCGAACGCAAGGCGCGATATCGTGACGCCACCGATCTCCACCTTGTCCGCGAACGGGGCCTTGAGGGCGGCAAGCGCCGTGAACTCGTGCACCTTCACGGTGGCGGAGGTGACGGCCGCAACCTTGTTGAAGCCGCCTGCGCGGTAGTGCATCCAGGAACATCCGCCGAAGACGGCCAGCGCGATCGCGCCGGGCAGGAGCGTGCGCAGCCATCCGCGCCAGCAGGGCAGCGCCGCCACGAAGAGAAGTCCTGCCGCCTCGATCGCGTTGCGCTCGATCAGGAAGAACCTGCCATCCGCGCCGGACATGGCGGTCGCGAACGGTTCCGGCGGCTGGCAGCAGTAGAACATCGCCATGAGAGCGATGCCGAAAAGCGCTGCTATGCGCGCCAGCACGCCCGTGATGAGCGCGAGCCCGATCGCCACAAGGCCGAACTCCACCGCCCGGTCGCCAATGGCGACGATCCATCCCTGCGACGCCATCCACTTGAACAACCAGGCCAGAGGCCCCTGCGCGGAGTCGAGATACGACAGACAGCTCCAGCCGTCCTTCTGCATCAGCTTCCATACGCCCTCATAGAGGAAATGCCATCCAATCGCGATGCGAAGCACGGCCATAAAGACCGGTAATACCTTCTTTCCCATGATTGTCCCGTTTCCTTGAAAGAGTCTCCTATTTTTCCCTGGACAGGGATTATAGCAAATTCCACCGCCTCATGGAAGCGGGAATACGAGCGGACGCGGCACGTTCTTCGGCCAGCCGATGCCCATCTCCACGGACTCCACCCGCAGCTTGTCGTCTTTGACGCGGTCGTTGAGGCGTCCGCCATTCGGGAAGATGTTCATGTGCCACACGCCGGCGCACGGGTCGCGCGGCAGACGCCCCCTTCGCGGCATCGGAACACATCCGTCGATCGAGTTGTACACGACGCCCCCGGCGATGATCGACGTGATCTCATGCATCCCCACGCCGATCTCGTCGCCGATGCCGGCCGTGCACGTCGAGGAGCCTCCAATCTCCACACCGCTCATCGTCGAGGCGTGATCCAGCACGAACGACCAGGAGCTGCCGGCTCCGCCGAACGCGCAGGCGCACAGGAAGGCGTCGGGGCGGCCATCCCAGAAGAACTTGTAGCGATAGAAATGGACGGTATCCGGACTGCACGCATGCGGTGCCTTGATCACCTTGTTCGTACGGTTTGTGGTTACGGTATCGTACCTTGCCAGCACCTGCTCGGGCTGGAGGCTGGGGTCTGGCGGAAGCGGAGCGGGGGCGGGGAAGTCGGCGGCATCTACGGCGCGGCGGCGTATCTCGCCACGGAGCGAATAGTAGATCGTTCGTCCGTCCGGCGCAACGCACGCATCCTCGCCTTCGCAGAGGCGTTTCATGGCGCCGCTTGCCACGTCCATCACATACACGCACCATCCGGGATCGCCGACCGAGAAGCCGGTATACACGATGTGGCGCGAATCGGGGAACCAGTTGGGCGCGTAGGCGCTCTGGTCGCCGGAAGATACCGACATCTGCTCCTTTGGATTCTCCAGGCGGCCCACCTTTATCCCCCAGATCCCGTACGCACGCGACAGTTCCGCATACGCAAGCCATCGGCCGTCCGGCGAGACGACTGGCTGGCTGAGGCCCGCGTCGCGCGACGGGCATCCGATCACGGGCAGCGGGTCGGGGTGCTCCGCCGCCGCATCCACGCGGGCGATCCCCATGCGACGGGTGAAGTCGTGCCGGCCGGCCGCACCGCGTCCACCCTGGCGGCAGAAGTATATGGTGCGGCCGTCCGGGGTGAACGAGGGACTGAAGTTA
Organism: Kiritimatiellia bacterium; assembly: GCA_017525225.1. Lineage (GTDB taxonomy): Bacteria > Verrucomicrobiota > Kiritimatiellia > RFP12 > UBA1067 > RGIG6720. Next base: position 4,968 of record JAFXTB010000163.1, on the reverse strand, counting down.
CGCGTGAGCCCACCCACGAGCTCGCGCGACGAGCCGTCCTTCCAGACGCGGAGCGCGTAGCCGAGTTTGGGGCCTTTTGCGGAGAACCGCTCGTAGGCCGTGTTGGTCATGTTGGCGTAGGAGTAGACGAGAGAACCGTCCGGCCCCCAGGCGGGGTGGCAGGCGTTCTCAAGCCGGGTCCGGTCCGTATCGCCGCGCGCGACCCATTCGATCCTGCCGGTTGCGAGATCGACGACGCCCAGATGGCAGCGCCGGTTCTCGATGCGCTGGAACGCAAGGCGGCGGCCATCGCGCGAGATCGCGGGATTCTCGCCGGCCACGACAGATTCGTCCTGCGCGCCGCGCGCGCAAAGCGCCGCCCCGGCGAGGGCGGCCATAAGAGCTCGCATCACCATTTTCTCAGCTCCTCGCATACGTCCTTGGGATAGCAGTGGCAGTCCAGGCACTCGAAGACGGCCCCGGCGTAGCCAAGGGTCGAGAGCATCTCCATGAGCCGCCTGGTCGCCTCGGCGCTGGTGCAGCCCGAAAGCTGCGCGTAGCGCGCGATTCCGCCGCCGCGGGCGGGATACCAGTTGACCCCGAAGTACGCCTTACCGCCGTTGACGCATTTGGACTTCACGTACGCGAGGATCTCGCGCGTGGACTCCATGGCGCGGGCTGGATCGTATTTCGCGTTCATGACCCAGATGCCGTTTATCGTGCCCTCCGCCATCAGCAGCTTCCAGTCGAGCCCGTACTGCCGCCAGGCGAAATCGTCCTTGAGATCCATCTCGGGCAGCCCTATGACGAGCTGTATCCCGGCTGCCTTGCATCTGCGGCCGTATTCGCGCAGGTACGCCATCGTCGATTCGGCGCAGAGTCTCGTCCAGCGGTCGTCCTTCCAATCCTTCGGCGGCGGCTCGCCCGGATAGAGGGCGGCCCAGCGGTCGAGGTTCGGCTTTACGTACTCCCAGCGCAGGCTCCAGTGTCCGCAGCGCCACATGTCGATGAATATCTTCTGCGGCTTGAGGGCGATGTGCTCGTCGGCGAAGCGGAGCTTGTGCGCCATCACCTCGGGATATGCGAGCGATGCGTGGCCCGGCCAGGGTATGCCGTCCAGCGCGCAGTTCCAGAACTGCGGGTGTTCGATCGTCCACTGGCTCTGCGAATGGTTGGACGTGTGGTTCTCCTCGTAGGTCTGGTGGATGCCGTACGCGAGATTGCGGCGACGGCATTCTTCGTAGACGAAGGGGAACACTTCGAAGTCGAGGTTGTCGAGCCTGAGCGCCCAGTACGCACCGAAGCGCGGCAGGTTGCGGCGCTTTTCGATCACGTATTCCGACGTCTTCGGGGCGACCTCCTCCTTCGACGGATAGCGCATCCATCCGCCGCCGCCCTTGTCGCGCCACAGGATGCCGGTGGAGCCCGGCCTGAGGCAGTCCTCGACGAGTTTCACGCATCCCTCCTTCGTCTCGACGTCGCACCAGTTCGCCATGTCGAGCGAATCCATGAGCGCAAGCTTCTCGAGCTTCGGCGCGGCCGGCGCGACGTCCGCCGCACCGCCAGCGGCAAGCGCAAGCGCAAGCGCGAAGGTGGTGGCTAGGTGTCTTTCTGCTTTCATCGTTGTAACGGTTCCTCCTTTCCTACTTCTCCAGCTCGTCGGCGATCGCGTCGCGCCAGGCGGCCAGACCGGCCGGGTCGCGGGAGAAGTCACGAAGATCACGAAGAAGGGTCTCCGGGATGGCGGGCTTTCTACCGAACTTCTTCTCGTAGAGCCTTGCATACCATAGATCCTCCAGCCCGTCGCGGAAGTTCTCGAGGCGGATCGTCGCAAGCGGCACGCCGTCCGGGCCAACATGCACCCAGCATCCATCGCCGTTGTCGTTGGTCCATGTGCGTTCGCGGATGCCGGTGAACGGGCCGGTCTCCACGACATGTTCGGAGTTCCAGATGGATATCTGCCAGATGAGGAATGCGGCGGGGTCGTACTTCGCGGCCATTATGCCCATCAGCATGCGGGCCTCTATCGGCTCGGACTCCGTGAACATCTGGGCGTAGGGGTAGTCCGGATTGTTGCAGATGTACCAGCCGAGCTGCCGGCCTTCGGCGCGTACCTTCGATGGATCCGCCACGCCGCGCCGCCATGCGGCGGTGGTGGGCACGAACATGTCGATCACGCCGCCAAGCGGTTCGCCGGGGCTTCCCTTCACTCCGCCGCCCTGGCAGCAGCCGGTGGTGACTACCGGCACACCGGGAATGTGTTCATGGAGCAGCTCGGCCGCGCGGCGGCAGTTCTCAATGAACTTCATCGTCACCTCGTCCGCGCCGTAGAGATATGCGCCGTCGAGGAACCCTTCGGCCCTGGCCATCTCGTATCTCCTCCGAAGCGTGGCGAGCATGCCTTCGCGCCATGTCTTCTCTCCATCTGGACCATCGGGAACATAGTTCCAGTTGCCGATGCAGTGCGCCCCCAGCCGTCCCTGTTCCCTCAACCGCCGCCATGCGGGCAGGTACATGTCCTTCATCTGGGCCGTGTCGTTCCCGTATAGCCACGACATCGTGATGTAGTGGTCGGCAAGAAAATCCACCCACTTCGCAAAATGCCTCCTCCAGATGTTGATGGGAGACTTGGGATCCCTTGCGATGCGCCGCCTCGCTTCCCGTTCGAACACGGTGCTGGATGTCTCCGGATGGAAGGTTATCATCAGCGGCAGGGGCGATGTCCTTGGCAACGTGAAGGCGTTCACGCGGATCCTTGCCGGCACGCGGCGCGAGACGCGCCTGCCGTCGGCGCGGGTGGCGGATACGACGAGCGCGCCACGATAGCATCCTGCCGCCTGGCCCTCCGGTGCCTTCACGCGTACCCAAAAGCTCTGCACGTCGTCGCCCTTCACGTCGGCGGTCTCAAGGAAGTCGAGTATCGGATCCGGGTACCATCCCAGATGCGCGCGGTCGCCGGGATGCGCATGGTAGGTCGCACGCTCGTAGACGTTGCCGAAACCGGTGACGCACGGCCTCACGTTCGCCGCCGCGAACGTGCCCGCGCCGCCCTCGCCGACGAAATCACCCTCCACGGCCACGCCCACGTCGCGAAGGTCCTCGTTGAGATTCGCCACCACGATCTGGAAGCTCTCCGTCTCGTTCCTGGCGAGCCGCACCGACACCTCGTCCGCCGCACGGGCCGTGAACGCATCGCGCGGCATCACGCGCTCCGTCGAACGGGCCTGGCCCACGGCCATCCCGTCAGAGGCGGTGCCCCTGGCCGCGCAATCCGCGAGGAACGCGCGCATCGACGCGCCATGGCGGACAATCCGTCCGCTCTCCTCGTTCCCCTCCTTGAGCGAATCGATGTACCGTCCAAGGAACGGCAAAAGGTCGTCCGTGACGCCTCTGCCGTCCGGCGGCGGGATCGTCTCGCCGGGCCTGTACAGCGCGATCTCGTCGAGATAGAAGTCCGTCGCCTGCGGCATGCGTATGATGAAGGTAAGGCTGTGCAGGCAGTCTGCCCGCACTTCGTCGCTCCACTTGTCCAGTGGGACCACGAACCGCTTCAGGCCCTGGCTGTGGCCGACCCACCTGTAGCGGAAAGCCAGCGACTCCACCTTGTTGGTCGAGCGTATCAGTAGGGAGAACAGGTCGCCGCCCGGGCCCGTGGTCACGATGTCGAAGGCGAGTCGGTCGTAGCCGCGCCAGTCAGAAAGCTCCCTGGGGATCCTGAAGGTCGTCCACGGATACATGTCGTATCCGGCGGCATCTTCCCCCCACTGCGAGAACCGCATGTGGTACGAACGTTCGCCGCCCGTGGCAAATGCGTTGGTGATGGAATAGCCGTAGTGCCTGCCATCGACGAGCGTCACGCCCTCCGCACCCTTCGGCCCCTCGAAGTCGAAGAGGACGGTCTTCGCCGAAGCGGCGCAAAGCGCGAGCATGGCAAGCACGGCAAGCCGGCCTCGGCATGGTCCGCGTACGCGCTGTACTTCCATATGCACCGTCCTGCCCCTTCAGCCGTCAGCGGAACCAGGTCTGCATTTCATTGCCCGGTTCGCGGTTATCCCAGATGCAGTAGGGCACAAGCGTCGTTCCGCTGGACGCCTTGAGCGACACGAACGGCTGGCCGTCCAGCTCGATGCGGCCCTCGGTGAACGTTGCGTCCGCCGGTATTGCCGTATCGAACGCCTTGCCGCCGTTGTCCACACCCTCCGCGCAGAAGACGATCGGTCCACGCTCCACCGCAAGGCGATCCCTGTCCGTCTCGACCTTCACGTGCGCCTTGATACGGCGGATGGGCATGTTCATGGATATCTCGACCGTATCGCCGTTCTTCCAACTGCGGTCGACGACGCAAAAGCCCTTCACCGGCTTCACCTCTACATTCGTCCCGTTCACCTTCAGGGAGAAGTCCGCGAGTGTTCCCGGGACGGTCTGCACGTAGAGGTCGCTTGGAACGGGCCGCCCCACGCACCATCCCGGCACGCGTACATGGAGCGCGAACCGCGCGCCATCCTTCGGCGGCGTGACATCGAGGCGCACCGATCCGGTCCAGGGATAGTCCGTCTTCTGCGAGATCTTCACGCGGCCGCATCCGAGCCGCAGCGTAGCGGCGCTCTCGGCGAAGAGGTTCACGTACGCCGCGTCGCCGCACACCGCGTAGGCGAACTTCGGCACCTGCGGGAGGAAGCGCACCACGTTCACGGGACAGCACGAGCAACCGAACCATTTGGACCGCTTGTACCCACCCTTGCTCGCCAGCGGGTTGGGATAGAAGAACTCGTCGCCGCCCAGGGACACGCCGGAGAGCATGCCGTTGTAGAGGGCGCGCTCCAGCACGTCGATGTACTTCGCGTCTGCATGCATGAGGAACATGCGCTCGTTCCAGAGCGCGTTCGCTATCGCGGCGCACGTCTCGAGATAGGCGTCCTCGTTGGGAAGGTCGTAGTCGTCGCCGAACGCCTCGCCGGCCGAGCCGAGCCTCTTGTCGGCGTAGCTCAC
>JAFXTB010000162.1 GCA_017525225.1 Kiritimatiellia bacterium | reverse complement strand
GAGCCACGCGCATTCACCGGAAGGCAGATTCAGGACGGAGCGTCCCTTCTTCGGAAGCGAGAATAGCAGGTCCATCACGCGCAACCCCTTGGGGCTGTTGAGCATGCGGTGCGGCTGGTCTGGACGCGACACGAACACCCGCCCGGGAAAGAAGGGGAACTGGATTCCTTCGGACTCGAAGTAGAGATTGCCGCGAAGGCACATGCATATCTCCAGACAGCCTGGATGGCGGTGGAATCCCGTGCCGGTTCTGATGCGGCTGTGACTGCTGAAGCCGAGACGCGGAACGCATGTAACCCCCATCTTCCTGAGGTCCAGGCTTCTCTCGCCGGGCTGGCTGTAGTGCAGTATGGGATCGTCGTAGACGTCCACGGAGTATGCTTTTTCGCGCATGGACTCATTCTAGCATACGCCCCTGGAAATGTACATGATATTTTATGAAAATATATAATACACATAGCAGGCTCATTTTTTGATATACTTGCCTTGCCCTTAAGGGCGAAAGGAGAAATTCAAATGAAAGAGGTACGCATAGGGCTGGTAGGTCTGGGCTTCATGGGCACGACCCACTGGGGAATCTACAAGGGCATGAAGGATGCCAGGATCGTGGCGGTGGCGGATGTCGATGCGGCCAAGCGGCGCGGAGACATCTCTAAGGTCGTTGGCAACATAGGTGGAGGCGACAATTCCAAGCCCCTTGATCTCACGGGCGTGACGGTCTATGAGAACGGCTTTGCGATGCTTGCCGATGCGGATGTGGACATCGTGGACATCTGCGTGCCAACGCCCGACCATGCCGACCTGGCGGTGGCGGCGCTCAAGGCCGGCAAGCACGTGTTCTGCGAGAAGCCGCTCTGCCGCGACAGGGCGCAGCTCAAGCGGATCGTGGCCGCCGTGAAGAAGGCCAAGACGTTCTTCAACGTAGGCATGTGCGTAAGGGCCTGGCCGGAATACCGCCATGCCTGGGAATACTTCAAGAGCGGCAAGGCCGGAAAGATGAAGACGGCTACGTTCAAGCGCATCTCGCCGTCGGTGGACGGCAATGCCTGGCAGAACTGGTTCATGGACGGCGTGCGCTCCGGTGGGGCGCTCCTTGACCTGCACGTGCACGACATCGACGAGGTCAACTACTTCTTCGGCAAGCCCAAGCGCCTGTCTGCCGCAGGTGCGGCGGATGTCGTCTGCAAGGGTGGCGTAGACCATGTGGTGGCCACCTACGACTATGGCGACGGTACGCTCGTCATGGCCGAGGGCGGCTGGGCGGCGGCCAAGGGCACGCCCTTCGAGATGTCCTTCACGATCGTCTGCGAGAAGGCCACGCTGAAGCTGGACGCTTCCGGCTACCACATCTATCCCGTGAAGGGCAAGCCGATCGTGCCCAAGTGCGACGTCAAGGCCGGGCCTACGGGCTGGCACCAGGAGCTCGCGTATTTCGTCCAGTGCGTGAAGAAGGGTATCGCGCCTACGAAGTACCAGACACTCGATTCCGTGGCTACGACGATGGAGATGGCCTTCGCCGAGGAACGCGCCGTGAAGTCAGGGAAGGCGGTGGCGCTATGAGGAGCTACATCGCGCTGAATGCATGGGTCTACTGCGGATTCGGCGGGGAAAGGAAGCCGCGCGAATTCATCGACTGGGCAGCCGGCAAGGGGCTGGATGGCGTGGAACTCACCGTGGGCGACTGCCTGTCCGTCGATGTCCCCGAGGCCGAGGCGAGGGAACTTGCCGACTACGCCAAGGGCAAGAGCGTTGGGCTGAGGACGCTCGCCTCCGGCGCAGGCTGGGGCAAGTGGCTCTGCGCGGACGATCCGGCGGAGCGTGCCGAGGCCATCGGCTTCATGAAGAAATACATGCAGCTCGCGAAGTGGCTGGGCGCCGAGACGGTGCTCACCGTGCCTGGCGCCACGCGCGTCGCGTGGGACGCGTCGCACGCGGAGGTGTCCTACAAGAGTGCCTGGCAGAACGCGACCGCCTCCATCCGCGAGCTGGAGCCGGTGGCGGAGGAGCTTGGCGTGAACATCGCGCTCGAGAACGTGTGGAACCGCTTCCTCGTCTCGCCTATGGAATGGAAGCTCTTCCTCGACCAGTTCCAGTCGGAACGCATCGGCGTCTACTTCGATGCGGGCAACTGCTGCCTCACGGGCCGCCCCGAGGACTTCCCCGACATCCTCGGCGACCGTATCAAGGCTGTGCATCTCAAGAACTTCGAGGAGAGCGACTCCGCCGGCGGCCTGCACGGCTTCGGCGAGGATCTCTTCAAGGGTGTCGTCGATTTCGGACGGCTTTTCGCCGCGATGGACAAGACGGGATACTCAGGACCGTACACGGTGGAGATGATTCCGTTCTCGCGCCTGCCGGACCTCGTCCTGCCCGACGCCGCCCTCGCGGATCGCATGGTTGAGCAGATCAAGGAACTGAAGTGCCTCTGACCCCGCCAACGTCAACTAACGACTAGCGACCAACGACTAGCGACTAACGACTAGCAACTAACGACTAACGACTAACGACTAGAAACCAGAAACTTCCATGAAAAAAATCGAACGGATTTCGACGCTTGAGCGCGAATACGTCGGGCGGGTGCTCGACGGACAGTTCAAGAGCGCGAAGAACTACTGCATGGTGACGGAGCTCGAAAAGCGCTTCGCCGAGAAGATGGGTGCGAAGTACGCCATCGCGATGGTGAACGGCACGGTGACGCTGCATTGCGCGCTGGAGGCTTCGGGCGTCGGCGTGGGTGACGAGGTGATATGCCCGCCGCTTACGATGTCGTCCACGAACATCTGCATCCTCCACGCCGGGGCGACGCCCGTATTCGCGGATATCGATCCCGACACGTTCAACATCTCCCCGGCGGCGATCGAGGCGAAGATCACGCCCCGCACCAAGGCGATAATCCCCGTGTCGCTCTACGGCCTTCCGTGCGACATCGATGCGATTATGGCCATTGCCGAGAAGCACGGGCTCACCGTGATCGAGGACGACGCGCAGTGCTTCCTGGGCACCTGCCGGGGCCGTGTCACCGGATCTGTCGCGCACATGTGCTCGTTCAGCTTCCAGGCATCGAAGCACATGACATCCGGGGAAGGCGGGATCGTGACAACGAACGACCCGGATCTCGCGCTCAAGCTGCGCCGCTATTCCGGTCTCGGATACGGTTCCATCGGCCTTGAGAAAGGGCGCATCACGAAGGAGGACATCCAAAGCCCCACCTTCGAGCGCCATGTGGTGATGGGGTGGAACTACCGTCCGTCCGATCTCTGCGGCGCGGTGGCCCTCGCACAGCTCGAACGGCTCGACGAGCTTGTGGAGATGCGTATCTTGGCGGCAAACCACTTCCTTGACGCCGTCAAGGGTTGCTCCTGGCTCAAGCCGCAGGCCGTGCCTGAAGGCTTCGTGAATTCGTGGTGGGCGTTCGTCATGGAGCTGGATACCGACAAGGTAGGCTGGTTCGACTTCCGCCGTAAGTTCATGGAGCTGGGTGGCGACGGCGTCTATGGTGCGTGGATGCTCGGTTACATGGAGCCTATGTACCGCAACCGCGCGTTCCTCGGACGCGAGAAGGTCGTGGGCGGCGACTATTCGAAGGGGATATGCCCGGTGGCGGAACGCCTCCAGCCGCGTCTGCTGCAGTTCAAGACGGACTACTTCGACGAGGCGGATTCGGTCCGCCAGGCCGATATCCTGCGCCAGACCATCGAGTCGTTCAGCTGATCGGCAGGGGAAGGGCAAGGCGGAGCGGTTACCATGGTGAAGTTCCACTGGATAAACTGGGTCATAGTACTTGGCTATCTCGGCGTCATCGCCGGGGTGGGCTTCTGGTTCATGCACCGCAACCGGAACTCGAAGGAATACTTCAAGGGTGGAGGGAACATCCCGTGGTGGGCGGCGGCGCTCTCGCTATACGCGGCGATGTTCTCATCCATCACGTTTCTCTCGATCCCTGCCCTCGTGTACGCCTCCGATCTCACCTACCTGCCGATCATCGTAGGCGTCATTCCGGGTGCGTTCATCGCGATAAGATGGTACATGCCGTTCTTCCGCAAGCTGAACCTCACAAGCGCCTACGAGTATCTGGAAGTGCGCTTCAATCTTCCATGCAGGCTCTTCGCCTCGGCGGCGTTCATCCTCTTCATGGTGGCATCCACGGCGGTGGTGACGTACCTACCGGCGGTCGCGCTCGCGGCTGTAACAGGGATGTCCGTCAACATAGCGATAGTCGTGGTGATGACGGTGACCATACTCTACAGCTCGCTGGGCGGGCTCGAGGCCGTCGTCTGGAGCGACTTCGTGCAGGCGCTTCTTCTCATCGCGTCGATGGTGCTTATAATCGTGCTTCTCGTCTTTGGTGCGAAGGGTGGAGTCTCAGGCTTCCTCGCCCATGCAGGGGACGAGGGGCGTCTGCGCATATTCGATTTCACCTGGGACTGGTCCAAGGCCGGCTTCTGGGTGGTGCTTCTCGGGGGCTTCATCGCAAACTTCGCATCCTACACCTCCGACCAGCGCGTGGTGCAGCGCTACATGGCCGTGAAGGACGAGGCGGCGGCCGCAAGATCCATAAAGACGGAAATGATCCTTGGCACGCTCACCAACATCGCATGCTTCGCGATAGGCATCGGGCTGTGGGCGTTCTACCGTTCGCACCCCAATATCATCCCCGCCATAACGAAGAACGACCAGATCCTTCCCGTGTACATCGCGCAGATTCTCCCGAATGGTGTCTCCGGCATCATCTTCGCGGCGGTCGCCGCCGCAACAGTCTCGACGCTCGCGGCGAACCTCAATTCGTCGGCGACCGCCTTCACCACCGACTTCTACCGCAGACTCGTCCTCGAGAGGCGTCCGAACGACCCTGGCGGCGAGGCGAAGGCGCTCTGGTGCGGACGTATCGCCACGATCGCGACGGGCGTCGCCGGTGGAACTTTCGCGCTCGTTCTCGCGAACATGGACGTCTTCTCCATCTTCGACCAGTTCCAGCGGTTTCTCGGCATCCTCACCGCCGGACTCGCCTCGCTCTTCTTCATGGGGATATTCATGAAGAAGGTGAACGGATTTGGTGCGATGGTCGGGCTCACCGCGAACTATGTGGTCACTTTCGGCCTCGACATGGTGCCGTGGTCCGGCAAGCCCCACCTGCTCCTCTACGGCTTCTTCGGCCTGGTGGTTGCGCTTATTGTCGCACCGATAGCGAGCATTTGTAGGGCCCGCTCGCCGAGCGGGCCGTCAACGAAAAGTATGGAAAACGAATGAGGTGCAGCCGATGAACAAGCTTTTCGATATGACCGGCAAGGTCGTCGCCATTACCGGCGGCGCGGGGAATCTTGGAAAGACCATGACGCGCACTCTTCTCGATGCGGGCGCGAAGGTGGCCGTCATCGGCCGCACCGACAGGCTCGGCGACGAGTTCGCGGATTTCCGCGCCGCAGGCCGTCTCGCCTTCCTCCAGTTCGATCTCGCGGAGAAGGGCGGCGCGGAGGCGGCGATGGATGCCGTGGAGGCTACGTTCGGCGGACTAGACGTTCTTGTCAACAATGCCGCATACGGTGGCGGCGCGGGCGGCAAGAGCTGCGAATATCGGCTCGACCGCGTTGACGACGATACCTGGCAAACGGGCATCGACGGTACTCTTGGCGTCACGTTCCGCTGCACGCGCGCGGCCATCCCGCATCTCGAAAGACGCGGCGGCGGGGCGATCGTCAACATCGGCTCCATGTATGGGCTCGTCTCGCCCGACTTCGCCATCTACGGCAAGGACATCCCGTGGAGTCCGCCCACGTACGGGGCTGGCAAGGCGGGCGTCCTGCAGTTCACGCGCTATTGCGCGGCGGCGCTGGCAGCGAAGAATATCCGCGTGAATTCGCTCACGCCCGGGCCTTTCCCGAACGTGACGCCCAAGAGCGACATGGCATTCATCGGCAGGCTCTCCGCGAAGACGATGATGGGCCGCACCGGGCGCGCGGAGGAGCTTTCCGGCGCGCTCCTTCTGCTCTGTTCCGACGCATCGTCGTTCATGACAGGCTCGAACATCGTGGTCGATGGCGGCATGACCGCCTGGTAGGAAAGGGATGCGGCAGGAAGAAGCAAGATTAAAACAGGAGAAATGAAATGAGGCAAGGAACGATGGAACAATGCAGGCGGCATGCCGTCATGGCGGCGGCCCTGGCGGTCGCGTGCGCGATCGCCCAGGCGGCGGATGCGGACTACGAGCTGATGCGCCAGCGCGCGCTCGGGCGCGAACGGCTCATCATCTACAACAACGATGGCGACGACATGCAGCGGTATCCCACGAACAAGCCCATCACGCCGGAGGGCTTCGCGAGCCAGCGGCTGGACTACACGAAGGGGACCGTGGTTTCCGAGATAGCGTATTCGCCATCCCAGAGCTTCGCGTTCTACTCCCTCTTCCGCTCGGGATGGCCAAGCACGAACACCGTATCCGGCGGCTACGCTGGCGAAGGCTGCCGCAACGCGACGCTCGATTTCTGGGCGAAGGGGCTGGACTGCCTGCAGATGGCCATCGACTACGCCCATGCCCGCGGCATGTACGGAACCCTCTCCATCAGGATGAACGACACGCATGACGCCTGGATGCCCGCGGAGATGATGTCGCCATTCAAGCGGCTGCATCCCGAATGCATGATGGCGCCGTCCGCCAAGGATGCGGGGGAGGGCCCACGCTACGGCGCATGGTCGTCCGTCGATTTCACGCACGCGCTCGTGCGCAATACGGCCTTCAAGGTAGTACGCGACTTCTGCGCCGGCTACGACTTCGACGTGCTGGAGATCGACTTCTGCAGGCACCTGGTGGTCTTCAAGAGCGTGTGGCTCGGCGGCGAGGCGAGCATGAAGGAGGTCGAGTCCATGACGGTGCTGATGCGCGACATCCGCGCCGCCGTCGATGCGGCGGGAAGAAGGCGTGGACGCCCGATCCTCGTTCGCGTGCGCGTGGCTGATTCGCCGGAATACGACAGGGCGATCGGGCTGGACGTGGCCACCTGGCTGCGCCACGGGTATGTGGACGAGGTCGTGGGCGGATGCTACTTCCGTCTGAACGACTGGGCGCAGATGGCCGGACTCTGCCACCAGTACGGCGCGAAGTTCTACGCCTCGCTCGATGAGACGCGCATTCCGGGGATCTGCGCCCGCAGCAAGCCGCCAAGGCCGATCATCCCCGGACGCGGCACGCTCGAGTTCCAGCACGCGCGCTTCGCGGAATGCATGGATGCCGGCTGCGACGGGATATACCTGTTCAACCATGAGTATGGAACGCTCCAGAGGCATGCGCAGGTGTCGCCGCGCGAGACGGACGGTCTCGACAAGATCTATTTCGCCACGGAGCGCGGCGGCGGCGGCTACCGTTGCGACTACTACCTGAAGAACGGCGCGCGGTTCCGCAACGTGGCGTACATCGATCCCAGCCAGCCGATGGGGGCGTGGGAGGGGATACCGGTCAATTTCTCGATCCGCATCGGAGACGATTTCGCCAAGGCCGCCGCGAAGGGACTAAGGCCGAATGTGACCGCGCTCGCGCTTACGGGACGGACGGACGGCAACGGGATCGGACTGTGGATGAACGGCACGCAGCTGAAGATGGCGTCCGTGAAGAACGGACTGGCGTCCTTCCCCGTCGATCCATCCATCGTCCGCAAGGGTCTCAACGTGTTCCGCTTCATGGTCCTTTCCGGGGACCGGACGACTTTCAACGATTTCGCGGTCAAGATTCAATACACAAAATGACAAGGAGGCTACTACCATGAAAGTACAGTTGCGCAATGTCTGCCTGGCCCTGGCGGCGTTCGGATGCATCGCGTCCGGCGCGGTCCTCGCGCTGGACAACACGATCAACAACGACTTCTGGGACACGCGCGCCTACGTGAACGCGTCCCCGAACGAGCAGGCGGGCGTCTTCGGAGAGGCGCTCGATGCGAGAACGGAGTCGGCAGCATCCTCGGCCATGCCCGCCGGGACTACGCTGGACACGTTGCTTTTCACCGCACAGGCCTCGAACAGCCTCGAGCGGCTCTTCACCATGCCGCGTGCGCTTGCGATTTACCTCAGATAGGGAGAAAGCCGATGAAAACGAAACTTCTCGCAATGCCGCTTGCCGCATCCCTTGCGGCGCTGGCCATGCCGCGCGTCGACCAGGAGGGCGTCGCGGTCTCGTACGACGATCAGATGCGCAAGATGTCGATCTCGTACAGGCTCGACGACGAACCTGCCGTGATCACCATCGACATCCAGACGAACAACACCGAGACCGGCGCCTGGGAGTCGATAGGAGGCGCCAGCCTGGCCAGCATGGTGGGCGACGTCAACAAGGTAGTCACCAACAGCACGGATCGCCGCACGGCCTACTGGATTCCCGGCAAGGACTGGCCGGAGAGGCTTGTCACAGGCACGGGAGTGCGCGCCGTGGTGAAGGCGTGGGCCACGAACGCGCCGCCGGACTGGATGGTGGTGGATCTTCTGACCACCAACTGCGTCCGCTACTACGCGACGGAGGAATCCATCCCCCTTGGTGTCTCGAACCGCCTCTACAAGACGGAAAAGCTCGTGATGCGCAAGGTCCCCGCCGCCGGAATCGAATGGCGCATGGGGATAGAGGATTGGCAGCCGGCGTCCCTCCATTTCGTCACGTTTACCGAGGACTACTACCTCGGCATATACGAAATGACGCAGGAGCAGTACAGGAACGCGTACAAGTCCTCGAAAGTGTCGATGCCCGGCAACAGTACCATACCAGATTTCTCCGTCCCGAGCGTATTCAAGAATCTAGCCGATTCGGCGATAAGGCCTGTCGAGCGCGTGTCGTATGCGGATCTTCGCGGCGATCCCAACAGTACCGTATACGACTGGCCGCACCATCTGCCGCTCCACGATGTGGACCCCGACAGCTTCCTCGGCAAGTTCCGGGACTTTACCGGGGTCGAGTTCGATCTGCCAACCGAGGCGCAGTGGGAGTACGCATGCCGGGCAGGCGAGCAGGGAAGGGCTGTCTACTGGGAAGGTGTCAGCTGGGGGAACGCCGGATGGTGGCTCACGAACAGCGCCAGCGAAGCGTATCCCAAAGGCGAGACGCATCCCGTTGGTACGATAATGAGGAACAAGTGGGGATTCTGCGACATGCACGGCAATGTGGACGAGTGGTGCCTCGACTACTGGGTCCAATATATGCCTGACGATGATGTCGTCGATCCCGTGGGACCGCCTGCGGCCACTATCGTCGGTAGCACCACGGACAGGCGCGTCGTACGCGGCGGCAACTTCACTGAAGTGAACGACGTAAATTCCGCGCTGTACCGTGGTTCCGCTGGCGGCAGAATGGGCAATCGCGAAAGCCCAGGTGGAAGATACAGTGTACACGGCTTCCGGCTCTGCAGTCCCGCGATGGCGCGATAGGTTGAAGAAAGGAGAAAAACGATGAAAGGCATCTTTACGTTTTCCGTGGCAGCCATGGCCGTTTCGGCCTTCGCGACGCCGCATGTGGATTCCGACACCGTGGACGTGTCGCAGGACCAGGAAAGGCATCTGGTGGAGATAACGTACGTCCTCTCCGGCGAGCCCGCCGTGGTTACCCTGGACATCCAGACGAACAACGCGGCGCTTGGCTCGTGGGAGTCGATAGGCGGCGAGCATATCACGCATCTTGCGGGCGATGTCAACCGCCTTGTCTCTGAGAGCGCGGAGCGCAAGACGATCTGGTGGCGGCCCGACAAGGACTGGCCGGAAGGACTCGTGTCCGCAGGCGGCGTACGCGCCGTCGTCCAGGCGTGGGCCACGAACGCCCCGCCCGACTGGATGGTAGTCGATCTCCTCAGGACGAACAGCGTACGCTGGTACGCGACCGAGGAATCGATCCCGCTTGGCACGTCGAATTTTCTCTACAAGTCGGAAAAGCTTGTCATGCGCAAGGTTCCGGCGGCGGGCGTCATCTGGAAGATGGGCCGCGGCACCACTGCGGCCCCATACCACAGGGTGACCCTTACCGAGGACTACTACCTCGCCATCTACGAAACTACGCAGGAGCAGTGGCGCAACGCATACAACGCGGCCGCGATGTCGTTCCTCAATGACTCGCCGAGCTACTATGGCCGTTCAAGCAGGGACGATTGGAAGACGCGGCCCGTGGAGAGGGTGAACTACCTCCATCTCCGTGGCGACAGGGAAAGCTACGACTGGCCCAACACCACGCCTCTCCATGACGTGGATCCAAACCGCTTCCTCGGCAAGCTCCGCACGTTCACGGGAATCGACTTCGACCTTCCCACCGATGCGCAATGGGAGTACGCCTGCCGGGCGGGAACCTCCAGCGAGTTCAACGATGGCAGCGGTTCCTGGCGCGAAGTCGCATGGTTCCCGGCCATGATGGGGCTGGACGTGGAAACGTACTGCGTGGGACTCAAGAAAAGGAACAACTGGGGTTTCTACGACATGCACGGAAACGTGGACGAATGGTGCCTCGACTGGTACACTGACAAGCCTGACGATTCGGACGCCACCAATCCAAAGGGACCAGAGTCGGGGTCGGAGGGGAATGCCGCCAAGACAGCACGCTGTCTGCGCGGCGCCGACTGGACGGTTGCATCCGAAGGCGGCATATTGGCGCGTGGTGCGAACGGCGGCAGATATCGTGCCTCGCAGGGCGAAACACGTCAGGAGCATGGGTTCCGCCTCTGGTGCCCTGCGGTCGCAAAGTAGAACATTCAAATGAGGGAAAGACAATGAAGACAGGACTTCTCGCAATTTCACTCGTCGCCGCGCTCGCGGCGTTCGCCGTGCCTCGCGTCGATCAGGATGATGTATCCATCTCCGAGAACATGAATACGCGAAAGGTTACGATCACCTACAGGCTCGACGACGAACCTGCCGTGATCACCATCGACATCCAGACGAACAACACCGAGACTGGCGCCTGGGAGTCCATCGGCGGTACGCGCATGGCGAACATGTCGGGCGACGTGAACAAGCTCGTCCAGAACGGTGCCTCCCGCAAGACCGTCGAATGGCGTGCGGACAGGGACTGGCCGGACCAGGACATCAGGGGCGGAAAGGTCCGCGCTGTGGTGACCGCGTGGGCCACGAACGCCCCGCCGGACTGGATGATCGTTGACATGGCGGGACAGAAGGGCATCAGCTACTACGTCACGGAAGAGGCGATCCCGTTCGGCGTGTCGAACAGCCTCTACAAGACGAGGTATCTTGTGATGCGCAAGGTTCCCGCCGCTGGCGTGGAATGGCGGATGGGCATAGAGGACAACTACCCCAAGTCGCGCATGCACCAGGTCGCGTTCACGGAGGACTACTACCTTGCCATATACGAGCTTACGCAGGGGCAGTATTCCAACGCATACGTGGCGGCCGGCATGAACATAACGGGAGGCGCCGTGCCAAGCGATTTCAAGAACGATGCCGATTCGCCGATGCGTCCCGTCGAGAGGATCACGTTCAACGAGTTCCGGGGAGATGCGTCGGTGTACGACTGGCCCAACTCCACGCCCCTTCATGGCGTCGACCCCGACAGCTTCCTCGGCAAGCTGCGCGAGCTTTCCGGCGTGGAGTTCGATCTGCCTACGGAGGCGCAGTGGGAGTACGCCTGCCGTGCAGGATCGTATGGAAGGGATATGTACTACGAAGGTTACTCCTGGCGTGATTCTGGATGGTTCGATACGAACAGGACGTTCGAGGTCGGCATCAAGATGAAGAACGCATGGGGCTTCTGCGACATGCACGGCAACATCGATGAATACTGCCTTGACTACTGGGTCTACGATCCTCCGCCGGTTGACGCCATCGATCCCGCAGGACCGGACGAGGGATATGAACAGAATACCAAAACAGGCGAGATATATAGGAATCGCCGCGTGATCCGCGGCGGAAACTGGCTGGAAATAAAGACTGCAGGCGTTGCGCTGGATCATGCATCCGCCGGCGGACGGTACAGGGAATTCCCTGGCAACCGCTACAACCTCCATGGGTTCCGTCTCTGGTGCCCAGCCATCGCAAGGTAGGGTCACGCGTCCCGCGTGACCGGTTGTATGGAAAGGAATGTAACGTGAATACCGCATCAATATCGAGTTCAATGCACATCGCCCTTGCGGCGATCCTGTGCATGGCCGCATCTGCATCATGCAAGGCGTCATGCGGATGCGACGATGGCTGCCGGCCACGCCGGCTGTGCGAAGGCACGGCCGGCACGTATTCGCCCGATGGACGGCGCATCGCATTCACGCGCGCCGTCCAGGGCAAAAGCCGCATTGGCGTAATGGAGATTGGCGGATGCGAAAAGTCGGTCGAATGGATCGAAAAGGAGGGGAACGCGGCACATCCCGCCTGGAGCCCCGATGGACAGACCCTGGCCTACACCTACGGCAACGAGACGAATACCGCCTGGGCCGCCAGGAACGGCCAGACTGGTTACCATCTGCGCCTCTGGCGCAAGGGCGAGACGCCGCGCGAGATAACGTCCGGCAGATACCGCGACTACGCGCCATCGTTTTCTCCCGACGGCTCCCGCATATACTTCGCCACGACGCGCGATCTCGGCGACAGGCCTGTCGGCTATGCGACGCTGTCCGCGCTCTGGTCGATGCGTCCGGACGGCTCGGACATGAGACTTGAGTTCTGCAAGGGCTCTTTGAACTCCGGGTCAGGGCAATCGGCGCTTTCGCGCGATGGGCGAATCCTCGTCTGGGCGCAGGTTGACGATTTCCAGTCGTTCTGGTACATCCGCTGCGCTCGCGCGGACACCCCGAAGTTGTCGGGTTCGGCGACGCCGCCCAGGATGGCGGCATACTCTCCGCGCTGGACCAAGGACGGACGGTTCCTGGTCTGCACCGGCTTCCTCGCGGGCGATCCCGGCTGGTGCGTATATTCGCTCAATCCGCGCAGCGGCGCCGTGAAGCGCATCTGTGAAGGGCGCAATCCCGACATCTCCCCCGATGGCACGCGCATGATCTACGATGACGGCGCGCACCTCTACGAACGGAGCCTTTCAGCATGCGACTTCCCGTCGGCCGCAGCCGGGGACGCCACGGCCGGACCCTCCCAGGCCTTCCCACCCGAGAAGGTGCTTTTCAGCGTGGAGAAGCCGAAGTATCCTGCGAACGTGCCGCTTGACGGACGCTTCGCGTTCGGTTCGGACAAGACCTTCTTCGTGCGCGCCCGCATCCGTGCCCGCGAGAAGCAGCCCGCACGCTTCGCGGAGATCGCGATGGGGCGCTATTCGGAACATTCCGTCGGCTTCGAGCTGCTGCTGGATAGCGGCGTCCCCGAGTTCGGCGTCAGGAGCGGCGACGGTACATACGCCAAATGCACGTTCGACAGGCGCGTGAAGGAAGGGGAGGAGATTACGCTCACCGGCATCCGCACCGCGGACAGCCTGTATTTCAGCGGTCCAGACGGCATACCGGCGTCTCGCAGGCTCGCAGGCGGTACGCTTGCGATAGACCACCCGAAGCATCTGACCATCGGCGAACCGTTCGCCGGCACGGACGACATCCTTTCGCTCGAGATCGGCACTGGATGGCCCAAGAACGTGAAGCATCCCTTTTCCATCGCGGAGGTGTTCGAATGAAAATGCATTTTTCGCTTGCGGCCCTTGTCGCCGCATCATGCGCCGCATCGGGCGCGTTCGAGAAGATCGCCTATATCGACAGCTTCGACTATTCCGCCGCATACGAGACGGAGACGGTCGAAGGCTCGCGGAAGATCGTGGACAACGTGCTGAAGACCGGCGCCAACATCATCCTATGGCGCAACCAGTCGGGCAGCATTCCCTGCTATCCTAGCCCCGAAGAGGTGCTCCCCCTGAAGGAGCCGCCGCTCGACATCCGCCGCATCCCGCTCAACGAGCCGATACGCGGATGGGTGCGTTATGACGACTGCTGGACCGATCCCATCCGCGACGCGGCCGACTGGGCCGCGGAGAGGAAGGTGGTGTTCGGCATACACGTGACCACCGAGGAGAACCACTGGGAGAGCTGGACGCTCGGTCCGTGGAACCTCGAGCATCCGCAGTTCTGGTGCTGCACGCGCGGCGGTACGCCGTGGCCGGGCCGCGTGTCGCTCTTCCATCCCGAGGTGCGCGACCACAAGCTGAGGCTCATGGAGGAACTTCTCGCCTACAGGCCGAAGATGATCTGCCTCGACATGCTCCGCTCCGGCGGCTGGACGCCAGCGAAGGAGTACACCATCGCCGTCACCGCCGAGTGGCGCCGGAGATACGCGTGCGAGCCGCCGGTGGACGCAGCAGACCCGCGCTGGATCGAACTCGTCGAGGAGTACACGCGCGCGTACTACCGCGGAATCCGCGAGCGCGCAAGGAAGACCGGCACGGAGATGGTGATGACCGTCGAACACTGGGGAGCCGCGAAGGACTACAACCTCGTCAACCGAGCCGTCGACTGGCGGAGGCTCCTCCGGGAGGATATCGTGGACTCCATCGCGATCGCATGCGTCAAGCCCGACTGGAACGACCCTTGGGGCTCCACCGAGCGTCTCTACCGGCTTGCGGTATCCGAGGCGAAGGCGGCGCGCGCTACGGCAAAGGTATATCTGCCGATAATGGGATACAACTTTACGGGACGTCCGGGCTATCCCGAATACGCGAAGCGCTGCAAGATGACGCAGGCCGAGGTTGTGACGCGCCTCATGAAGATGTCGCGTGCGGTTGGGGCGGACGGCATCACGATGGAGGTTGTGGATCTGAGCAACTATTCCCCGGAGGTCTGCGCCGCCATACGCGACAACTGAGAACGCGTCCTGTCCATAGGTGATGTGATGAGTCATTTGTTTTTCTTGACGGTGGGTGTGCTGTCGGCTCTGCCGGTTATGGCCTGGGTTGTAGATGTCCCCATCCCGAACGACAACATCGCGCAATGTGGCGGTCGCGAGAAGGTTCTTGCGCAGCTGAAGCGAGTGGACGCGAGATGGGTCGAGCTGGCGATGGGTAAATACGAACTCGATCCTGTCCGTCGGCGTGCGCGGATTGCGGAGCTCAAGGAGAACGCCGCATTTTTCGCGCGCAACGGCATCGTGCCGGCTACCCGCATCTGGGCGCTGTTTCTGCCGAAGGGACAGCATGCGTATCAGACGCTGGTCGCGGCGGACGGTACGCCCAGGCCCTTGAACGAGTTTGCCTGTCCGCTAGATTCGGCGTTCTGCGAGATGGCGGAGGGATACGTCGCCGATCTGGCGCGCACGGGCGTGCGCATCATCGTCCTGGACGACGATCTTTGCTACGGCAATCATTACTGGCATGGATTCGAGGTGATATGCACATGCCCGTTGCACATGGCCCAGATCCGCAGGATGCTTGGCGAGGATGTGTCGCCGTTGGAGCTGCGGCGACGGGCGATGACGGGCGGCCGCAATCGCTGGCGGGATGCCTGGCTGAAGGCCAACGGAGATGCCCTGCGTGCGTTTGCGCTGCGGATGCGAGCCGTCGTCGATTCCGTCGATCCGACCATCCGGCTTGGCGCGTGCACCCAATGGTCGATGTGGGATGCGGACGGTGTAGACTCAATCGAGATCGCGAAGCTTCTGGCCGGGAAGACGGCACCGTTCATGCGGTTCATCTCCGGGCCTTATTGGGCGACGCGCGGGACTCGCGGCTTTCGCCTCCAGGATGTATTTGAATACAACCGTCTGCAGCAGAGCTGGTGCGGAGATGCGGTGGAGACCTTTGGAGAAGGTGATACCTATCCGAGACCTCGCACGGCTTGCCCCGCCGCGTACCTCGAGCTTTACGATCTCTTGCTGCGTGCGTCCGGCGGAGTCGATGGGAACTTCCTCTATGCCTTGGACTACTATTCACCGGTCGAGTATGAGACAGGCTACATCGACCGGCATGTGCGGAATGCTCCGATCCGCGCGGCCATCAACCGGTGTTTCGGCGGCAAGCGCTCGGCGGGCGTGCGCGTGCACGAACGCATGCGAAAGCTTGCCGACGCGGTGGTGCCAAAGGGGCTGGAAGGAACGGGAGGCTATCTTGCGTCGTTTGCGCCGTCGGCAGGGGCGTTCCTGGCGTTTGCCGGCATCCCGACTTCGTATGAAGGCGCGGGGTACGCGTCGATAGCATTTGGCGAGAACGCAAGGTACCTGACGGCAGAAGAGATGCGCCAGGGTGTGATCCTTGATGTCCGGGCGGCGGAGGTACTGACAGGCATGGGGGTCGATGTCGGCCTGCGAATGGTCGGAGAGAAGTTTACGGTGCGCGGCGAGTATTTCAAGGCGGAAGATGCCGTTACTTCGGTGTCGCCCAGCTACGAGGCATTTCGCCTGTCGCTTGATCCCGCTGCGGAAATCGACAGCGAATATGTGATGAACGACAGGGATCTCAGGGGGTTCCGCAAGGACGCTGCGCGGGTTCCGGCGGCATACCGCTACTTGAATGCGGCCGGCGGACGGTTTCTTGTCTATGCCTTTGACGGAATCTTCTCGGAAGCGAGGCTCGCCAGCGGATATGCGCGTGCCCGTCAGCTGAGGCGAGGGGTCAAGTGGCTTTCGGGACGGGATCTCCCGGCATTCACGTCCGGCAATCCCGATGTCTATCTGCTTGCGCGGCGTTCATCGGATGCCTTGGCCGTCGGCGTATGGAACCTGTCGGCCGACTGGATGCTGAATCCCGTCATTGAGCTGGACGACGTCTATACGAAAGTTGAATTCATCAATTGCCATGGTACGTTGGACGGACGCGAGGTAGTGTTGCGTGATGTCACAGCCTATTCGTTCGTGGGCTTTGAAGTGAAGAAATGACCCTACGGTTCTTGCGCTGTGCACGAATAGTGAACATGCAGGGCGGTTTTTTTGGTATAATCTTCCGCATGAAGCTCCTCCAGCTCATGTTGGGGATTGTCGCGTACGCGGCGCTCTGGATGTTCAGCGCGCTGTACCGGCTCGTTCCCTGCAACCGCGCATACGGTCTTGGCGCGGCCATCGCGCGCGCCCTATACCCGTTATTCCGCCGCCGCCGCAGGATAGCCATCGACAACATACTCAAGGCCGGCATCACCAGCGACCATGCCGAGGCCGACCGCATAGCGCGCATGAGCTGGGGACATCTGGCCGGACACATCTGCGAGGCGCTGAAGGTGCCTTATGTCATAACGCGGGAGAACTGGCGCGAGCATCTCGACGAATCCGGCGGCGCCCCGGCCGCAGTGAAGCTGCTTCTGGAGGAGACCGACAGGCCCATCCTGCTCGTCAGCGCGCACCATGGCGTATGGGAGGCCGCCACCAACCTCCTCTCCTTCGCGCGGCCGATGTTCGCCATCGCCCGCACTATGAACAACCCGTACATCGCCAGATGGATGGGCGCGCACCACTTCCGCGGACCGGTTACCATAATCGACAAGAACCACGGCTTCACGCCGGACGTCCTGCGCGGCTGGTTGCAGGAGAACGCCGCGATGACGATCCTCATGGACCAGCACGCGAACCCGCGCCACGCCGTACGCTGCGACTTCCTCGGCCGCCCGGCATGGACCTTCTCCACTGCGGCGCGCCTCGCCATCCGCTACCGCATCCCCGTGGTCGTCGGCTCGTTCGTGCGCGTGGCGCCGTTCCGCTACAGGCTTGTCGGCGGTGAACCGCTCAGCTTCCCGCCAGGCAGCGATGTCGCCAAGGCCACGGCCGCGCTCAACGAGCGTCTTGGTGCAGCCATTCGCCTCTACCCGGAACAGTATCTATGGGCGCACAGGCGCTGGCGCTGAGGCCGCCAAGGATTTTTCCCATGCCAGAACGATGAGGATTTGATATGCTATCCGCCATGAGAAACAAGGCACTGACGTCCATCCTGCTGCTATCCGCGTCCTGCGCGGCCGTGCAGAATTCGGATACCTTCCGCCGCTCCATGGAGCGCGTCGCGTCCATGGATACGCTTCGGGCGGCGTCCGTCTGCGATGCGGCGGCGATGACGCTCGTGTACGAGGCCCCGCTGGACGTGGACTACTACGCGCGGCCCTACAGGCTCAGGCCCGGACTGTGCGAGATGCCGAAGGTGTCGGCGGACGGCCTCGTCTACACCTTCACGATCCGCGACGGCTCCAGGTTCCATCCCGATCCCTGCTTCGGGAAGGACGCCGCCACCGGCCGCCCCGTTGTGGCCGAGGACCTCGTCTACTCCCTCAAACGCCTTGGCGCGAAGGAGAACGCCTCTAGCGGCATGTGGCTCATGGACGGCGTGGCGGACGTCTCCGCCGCCGATGCCCGCACGGTTGTCGTGAAGCTGAAGAAACGTCTGCATGTGTTCCCCTGGCTGATGGCGATGCCATACGCCTCCGCCGTGCCGCGCGAGGCCGTGGAGTGCTACGGCACGTCGTTCGGCGGCCATCCCGTGGGCTCCGGACCGTACAGGCTCGCAGAATGGTGGCGCAACCACCGTATGACGTTTGTGCGCGTTCCGCAATGGCGCGGCTGGAGCGATCCCAGCGACTGCGAGTCGCGCCTTGAGGACGGATCTGCCGCGACAGGACGCTTCTTCGATAAGATCGAGTTCCTGGTGGTGGACGACGAGTCTACCAAGTGGCTCATGTTCCTCGGCGGCGAGGTGGACTTCCTCGGCGGTATCTCGAACAACAACTGGGACGCGGTCGTCAACCCCGACGGAACGCTTGTACCGGACCTCGCCGCGCGCGGGATACGGCTCTACGGCACGTCGACGCTGCAGGTGATGTATGCGGGCTTCAATCTGGACGATCCCCTGTTCAAGAACAAGAAGCTGCGCCAGGCGCTCAACTGCGCGTTCGACTTCCCGGCGTGGCGGAAGTTCTACAACAACAGGCTCGCCCCGGCCGACGGTCCCGTACCCGAAGGCGTGGAAGGGCGCCTCGATACGCCTTTCCAGTACGCCTTCGATCTCGACAAGGCACGCCGCCTCATCGCCGAGGCCGGCTACCCTGACGGCATAGACCCCCGGACCAAGCGGCGGCTGGAGCTCTCCATCACGCTTGGCCGCGCCACGCAGGACGCGCGCGAGCAGGCCGAGCTGCTCGCCTCGTTCTACGAACGCATCGGGGTGAAGCTGGAGTCACGCTACATGACGTGGGATGCATACCTCAAGGCCGTCAACGACGGACGGGTGCCGATGTTCTTCCTCGGCTGGGTGGGCGACTACCCCGACGCGGAGAACTTCCTGCAGCTCTTCCACTCGAAGAACGCCTCGCCCGGCGCCAACCACGGCAACTACCGCAACCCCGACTTCGACCGCGCCTACGACGAGGCCATGGCAGCCTCCAGCCAGGCGGCGCGAAACGCCGCCTGGCGGCGCGCGCAGGAGATCGTGAGAGAGGACTGCCCCTGGATCTTCCTGCACTTCCCCAAGGCGTACTCGCTCGCCCGCGACAGCGTGCAGGGCTACAAGCCGTCGGATTTCCCGTACTGCACGGAGAAGCACCTGAGGCGCGCGCCATGACGATCCTCGGCATAGATACCTCCCTGCGCTCGACCGGATACGGCGTGCTGTCGGTGGAAGGTTCCCGTCTCTCGGCGCTCGACGCCGGCACCATCAGGAACGCGCCGAAGCTGCCGCTGTCGGCATGCCTCAGGAACATCCACGGCCGCGTGGTGGAGCTTATCGCGCTGCATAGTCCGGACGTCATGTCCATCGAGAGCGTGATCTACGGCAAGAACGCCGGCACGATGCTCGTGCTGGGCGAGGCGCGCGGGGCCGTGATCACAGCGGCGGCGGATGCGTCCCTGCCCATCTTCGAGTACGAGCCGCGCCGTGTGAAGATGGCGGTATGCGGCAACGGTCTCGCGGAGAAGCTGCAGATGCAGCGCATGGTTAAGACGCTTCTAGCGCTTCCCGAACTGCCCCAGAACGACGCCGCCGATGCGCTGGCGCTCGCCATCGCCCATGCGCACTCCAACTCGCTCCTCGCCACCCGCTCCGCGATATAGCAACCGTACGAAAGGATGTTCGGACATGGGAAAAGATGAAGCTTCAACCCGGCGTGAATTCCTCTCGGGCGGCGGAAGGGCTCCCGGCAGGCTCGAGATGCGTACGGGCAGGCATGGCGAGAAGGTGTCGCTTCTCGGCTACGGCGCGATGCGTCTGCCCACGGTCGATGGCGCCCATGCCACGGGACGCCTCGGCGGCAAGCCGGCGGAAGGGTTCTCCACGAAGTCGATAGACCAGGCGATGGTCAACGCGCACGTGGACTACATGCTCGCCCACGGCGTGAACTACTTCGACACGTCGCCCGTATACTGCAGGGGCGAGTCGGAGCGGGTGATGGGCGAGGCCCTTTCCCGCCATCCGCGCGGCAGCTACTTCCTGGCCACCAAGCTAAGCAACTTCAACGAGACGTACTGGAAGCTCCCTAAGGCCAAGGAGATGTTCGAGAACTCGATGAAGAGCCTCCGCACCGACTACTTCGACTTCTACCTCCTCCATTCCATCGGCAACGGCGGCCTCGAGACCTTCAGGCGCCGCTACATCGACAACGGCGCGCTCGAATGGCTGCTGGCGGAGCGCAAGGCCGGCCGCATCAGAAACCTCGGCTTCTCGTTCCACGGCGATTCGCGGGCCTTCGAATGGTGCATGGAGAACCACGACCGCTGCCAGTGGGACTTCTGCCAGATCCAGATGAACTACGTGGACTGGCGCCACGCCAAGGAGGTCAACGCCCGCAACCTCGACGCCAGCTACCTCTACAAGACCCTTGCCGCGAAGGATATACCCGTCGTAGTGATGGAGCCGCTGCTCGGCGGCAGGCTCGCGCGATTCAACTATGCCATCTCCGCAAAGCTAAAGGGGCTCGACCCCGACGCCTCGCTGGCCTCGTGGGCGTTCCGCTTCTGCGGTTCGCATCCGAAGGTGCTCACAATCCTCAGCGGCATGACATACAAGTCGCACATCGTTGAGAACATCGCCACGCTCTCTCCGCTTAAACCGCTCACCGCGAAGGAGATGGATGTTCTTGAGGATGTCGCAAGGTTGATGCTCCAGGGCAAGACCGTCCCGTGCAACCTCTGCCAGTACTGCATGCCATGCCCGTACGGCATTGACATCCCCGGCGTATTCGACTGCTGGAACTCCGCCTGCACCGACAACCGCCTGCCCGATGATCCCGCAGCCCCCGGCCATGCGGCCAACCGTCGGCGTTTCCTCATGGACTACGACAGCGCCATCCCGCATCTCCGCCAGGCCGAGCACTGCATCGGCTGCGGAAGATGCGTGGCGCACTGTCCGCAGCGCATCGACATCCCCTTGCGCATGGCCGACATCGACATCCAGGTTGCGGAATGGAGGAAGGAGGAGCGCCATGTCCGGTAGATCGTTCAGAGGTTGCATGGCATGGCTGCGGCGCATCGCGGCTTTCTTCGTGCTGTCGGCTTTCATCGCTCTGTTCATTGGGATGGAATGGCGCTTCGCGTCGTATCTTGCGCCGCTTCCCAGGACTCAGCTGCTGGCCGCCATCCTTTCCGTGAACGTCGTGGCGGCGGGCGCGATCCTGGTCGTCACGGCCCTCTGCGGCCGCATCTACTGCAGCGTGATGTGTCCGCTCGGCCTTCTGCAGGATGTCAGTGGGCGGCTGGGAAGGGCGGCCAGATGGCTTTTCCGCCGTCCGCCGCGCAAGGCCCCGGCGCCGTCAGAAATCCGCCAGATCGTCCGCTATGCGGTACTGGCCGCGTTCATCGTGGCGGGGGTGTGCGGCCTTGGATTCGTCTGGCTTGATCCGTACGGCATGTTCGGCCGTATGTTCGCGGTCTGGGAAGGTATCGGAAATTGGCGTGGATTCGTCCGCGAACCCGCGATGTGGGCCGGGCCTGCGCTCGTTGCCTTCGTGCTCCTGCTGGCGGCATGCGGACGTGGCCGCGCATGGTGCGGCTGGATATGCCCGGTCGGCACGTTCCTGGGGCTTGTCTCCAGAAAGGCGCCCCTCCGACCGCGGATAGATGCTCGTTCCTGCATCGGCTGCCGCAAGTGTGAGCGGGGCTGCAAGACCGGTGCGCTGGTGATAGAGGGCCGTGGTGGCAAGGTCGACCCGTCGCTGTGCGTGGACTGCTTCGATTGCGTGGCGGCATGTCCTGTCGGCGCGGTGTCGTTCGGCAGGAGTATCGCAGCGAAGGAGAAGTCAGAGGACGGCGCTTCTGTGCAGGATCATCCAGACGGTGTCACGCGCAAGGGGTTCATAGCTGGTACGGCCGCCACAAGTGTCGCGCTGGCGGCACACGCCGCCGATGACAAGCTGTTCGATGGCGGGTTCGCCGAGATTTCGCCGCCCGGCATAGACGTCCGCAACGCCTCACTCAAGCCTGCCGGATCGCGTTCGCTCGCTAACTTCTCGCATCGATGCGTCGGATGCCAGCTGTGCGTCAAGGCATGCCCGTGCAAGGTGCTGCGGCCATCCTTGCGGGCGAAGGATTTCATGCAACCCGAGATGGCGTTCGACAAGGGGTTCTGTCCGCTGGACTGCACGCGCTGCGCCGATGTCTGCCCTGCCGGCGCTATCGCTCCGCTCGACGGCGTAAGGAAGGAGAATGTGCACATCGGCCAGGCCGAGTGGCATCGCGATCGCTGCATCGCGGCTACGGAAGGTGTCGTCTGCACGGCGTGCGAGCGGCATTGTCCCGTCAAGGCCATAGTGCGCGTCAAGACCGACGCGAATGCGTGGGTACCGGTGGTTGATGGGTTGAAGTGCATCGGCTGCGGCGCCTGCGAGCACGTGTGTCCGTCGCGTCCGCTACCCGCCATGGTGGTGAAGGCGTACGAGACGCATCGCGAGATGCGTGCGAAGGATGCGGTATGAAGGTAGGTGCGGATGTAAGGCGTATGCTGCGGCGGTATGCCGCGCAGTACGAGACCGCCTCGTTCCTGGACGGCGATCCATCGTGGTTCATGCACCAGGTGGAAGGGGATGCCAACCGCGAGGCCGTAGCCTTCGTGGCCTCCTGCCTCAGCTTCGGCAGCCGTAGCCTTTTCATGCCCCGGGTTCAGGGGCTCCTTGACCGGGCCGGCAGCGACATGGATTCCTGGGTGCGCGAAGGCAGGTTCGCCGCCGACCTGCCGCGCGGATGCACGCGCTGCTTCTACAGGTTCTTCACGTGCGGATGCATGCACGACTTCCTTGCGGCCTACCGCGACCTTCTCGTGGAGCATGGCACGCTCGGCGCATACGTCCGGCGCGAGGCCGCAGGCGACGGTTTCAGGGCGGTGGAGGCGATCTGCCGCCGCTTCGCGCCGTGCGGTGCCGGCGTTGTCCCGAAAGACGCCCGTTCGGCGTGCAAGCGGGTGTGCATGTTCCTGCGATGGATGGTGCGGTCGGGTTCGCCCGTGGATCTGGGGCTGTGGGCGGACTTCATCGACCGTCGTACGCTGGTAATGCCGCTCGATACCCATGTCGTGCGCCAGTCGGTTCGACTCGGGCTTCTCAAGGGCTCGTCGGCGTCGATGGCGTCCGCCCGCCGGCTCACCGCGGCGCTGGCGGAGGTGTTCCCCGATGATCCGCTTCGTGGCGATTTCGCGCTTTTCGGCTATGGAGTAAACCATGCGAAGACCGCATCGCGGCATGGAATGAAAGGAGACAGGAGATTATGACGATGATAGAGGAGGCGCTGGCGCAGGCCACCGACACCAAGGCGTGCGTGATCGGTCCGGGTGCCGTGGAGTCGGCGGCAGGCATGTTCAAGGAACTGTTTCCGGAGGCGCGCCGCGCCATCGTCGTGGACGATCCGCGTACGCGGGCCGTGGCAGGGGCCCGCGTGGTGGAGATCCTGGGCGCGGCCGGGTATGCCGTCTCGGAATATGTGATCAATCCCGATGGTTCCGACTTCCATGCCACATACGCGAAGGTGGAGGAGGTGCGTGGAGCCATCGCCGCCGTCCCGGGCGCGATTCCCGTGGCGGTTGGTTCGGGCGTCATCAACGACCTCGTGAAGCGTTCCTGCGAGGAGCTTGGCCTCCGCTACATGGTTGTGGGCACGGCGGCTTCGATGGATGGCTACACCGCGTATGGCGCGGCCATCACGAAGGACGGCATGAAGCAGACCCTTGAATGCAGGGCGCCGCTCGGTTGCATCGTCGACAGCGCCGTGGCGGCCGCCGCGCCCCGTGAGATGACGGCAAGCGGCTATGCCGACCTAATCGCGAAGATCCCGGCCGGCGCGGATTGGATGATCGCCGATCTCATCGGTTCGGAGGCGATCCATCCGCTCGCCTGGAGGCTTGTGCAGGGGCCTTTGCGCGATACGCTCTCCAATCCGTCCGGCTGCGCCTCGGGTGACGAGCGCGAGGTCCGCAAGCTCTGCGAAGGGCTCGTGATGAGCGCCTTCGCCATGCAGGCGATGGGCTCGTCGCGTCCGGCAAGCGGCACGGAACACCAGGTGTCGCACTACTGGGACATGGAGGACCTTGCGTTCGGCGGGCGGCCGGTGTCGCACGGCTTCAAGGTGGGCATCGGCACGCTCGCCTCCACGGCCACCCTGGAATTCCTGCTCGAGCAGGATCTATCGAAGCTGGATGTAGAGTCGAAGGTGGCTGCCTGGTGGCCGTCGTTCGATGCAGTCAAGGCCACGCTGCCGGCCGTGTTCCCGGGCCGTCCTGCACACCTCAAGCGCGCGGAGATGGAGTACGCGAAGAAGTTCCCAGATCGGGATGCGCTCCGCTGCGAGCTGACCGTCATACGCGACGGCTGGGGCGACCTTTCGGCGAGGATCCGCACCCAGATAATGCCGTTCGCGGAGGTGAAGGGGAATCTCAGGAAGGTTGGCGCGCCGGTGGAGCCGGAGGAGATAGGCGTCACGCGCGCGCGTTTCCGCGAGACGTTCGCCGGCGTTCCGTACATGCGCGCCAGGTACTTCGGCCTGGATCTCGTGCAGCGCCTCGGCCTCATGCCGACGCTCATGGACCGGCTGTTCGGCGCGGGCGGTCCGTGGGATGTCGCCAGCGACGGTTCGTCTCAGTCCCGGTAGGTGCGCTCCACGCGGTTGCCCAGCGAACAGATTATCTCGTAGGCGTGGGTGCCCTTGAGCGCGCCCCAGTCGTCGGGCGTTACGGCGTGTGGTCCGCGTCCGCCGAGGCATATCACCTCGTCGCCGGGGGCGATGTCGGGCACGTGCGATGCGTCCACCGTCGTGTAGTCCATCGAGATGCGTCCTATCACGGGGCACGGTCTGCCCTTGATGAGCACATGTCCCCGGTTCGTGAGCGCCAGCGGCAGGCCGTCTGCGTAGCCGGCGGATATGGTCGCCACGCGCGTCCGCTTCGCCAGGCACCAGGTGCGACCGTAGCCGAGCGTCGTGCCGGGCGGCAGGTCGCGTACCTGCGCCACGCGCGTCTTCAGCGTGAGTACCGATTCCACCTGCAGGGCGCGCTTGCCGTTCGGATCGAAACTGCCGTGTAGGTTGATCCCCGTGCGTACCTGGGTGAACGGACGTCTTGCTGCCCGTGGGAAGTTGTTTATCGCATCGGATGCGGCGATATGCACCTTCTTGAAGCGTATGCCGGCCTTGGCGACGTCCTTGAGGATCGCGATGAAGAGGTCGATCTGGTCCTGGGTGAAGGGGCTGGATGGATCGTATGCCATCGGACAGTGCGAGAATATCCCTTCGCAGTCGAGATTGCGAAGCCGCTTCACCTCGCGGATGACGCGGGGCGCGTCGGAGGCGAGGATGCCGAGTCTTCCCATGCCGGTGTCGATCTTGAAATGGACCTTTGCGATGGTCTTGAGGCGCCTGGCCGCCGCATCGATGCGTCTGGCGGTGGCGAGGTCGATGACCGGCAGAGCCACGCCTGCGGCGACCATCGGCTCGATCTCGTCGGGCAGGATGCTGCTCAGTATCTGCACCGGTCTGCCGCATTCCGCCAGCTGGAGCGCCTCGAACGGCTCGGCAATGCCGAATCCGGCGCAATCGGTCTCGCCCAGCGCGCGCGCATACGGCATCACGCCGAGACCGTAGGCGTTGGCCTTCAGCACGCACAGCACGCGTGCCGGCTTCACTGCGGCGGATATCCTGGCGTAGTTCTCCCTTAGCTTGCCCAGGTCGATCTCAACCCACACTCTTCTTTTAAGTTCCATGCCGATATTATACCACATTGCGCTGTCGCAGGAACATGAAAAGCTAAAGGCCATTTCAGCAGTTACGCTAGGAAGGTAACGGCCACCATACATGCCTTTAGCGTACATGCAGAACGAATCGGGCTTTAATATTCTGGCTTTATGAAATCGTACATGGCATCGACGCCTCGGTCAAGCTCTGCCGCGCACGCAGATTTAAGATAATCGTCGCTCTCAAGGTATAACCGCGTCTCTGGATCTGAAAGCAACTCAAATAGTTTCATGCCGCGAGAAACGTCTATTCGATCAATTGACGCGATCGTACCATGAAAAAGTGGTTGCTCAAACGCCTTTGACATAAGCATCTATCTCCTTGACCATCTCATCTTCCGTCATCGAATCGAATATGTCAGGGCATTCGGCTATGTAATTTAGGATGGCATATTTTTCGTCAAGGGCAAGAAATTCCTGCGTAGAGATATGGTGAGCGGCACAATATGCCCCCGACAACAGGAACATAATGAAAATTGAATTGTCTATTCTTTTATCGCTCATGGCCCCATTATACCAAAACCAAGGTGAGGCAACAAGATACAAACCCCAATAACAAATTCGTCCCGTCCGGAAGTAAACGCAAGTTCCAAAAGTAAACGCAAGGCTCTCGCATAAGTTTTGCCTTGAGACATCAAAATTGCATGTCGTTCGGCGCAAACATGGAGCTCTCGCGGCCGAATTGGTCGCGGACGGGCAACAAAAAGCTGCTTTTGCCAGGGGAACGTCGAGACGGATGTCTACAGCTTACGCTACCCGTGCAGAAGTGCGGATTTTCGTTTCGCTGCTTTGAACTGGCGCGGCCATTATATCACATGTGTCAACGAGAGCTTGCGTTTGTCCCGCTCGTGCATGCGCCAATTGCGCCTGTCATGCAACTCCGACGGTTCACAAATGGGGCTCCGCTACCGCTGCGCCTTATGCCTTGCGCCGCCGAACCACAGGGAACAGCTGGATTGTGGAGATTGATTTGAAGCTGGGGCGCTGCCCCAGACCCCGAGCGTGGGCCAATCACGGGCAATTGGCTGGCGTTCGGGGTATGGGGGAATGCGCCGAAGAAGCTTTGCTTCGAAGGGCAGATTCGACGAAGTCGAACCCGAAGGGTGCGCAAGCATCCGCGAACCCCATCTCAAAATCAATCTTCACGATCTGCCAATCTCCTGCGGCTGATTTCGCGGAGCATCGGGCGCAGCGGTAGCGGAGCCCTCTTTGAGAGCCGTCGGAGTTGAACGATCTGTCCGTAAGCCTCCCTCCCGGGAGGGAAGGATAAGATTCTTCCTCCTCGTCAATGACGACTAATCTTTACGGGGGGTAAACGCAAGGGAAACTTGCGTTTACTTCTGGACGGGACACAGAAAATCCTAAATCATCTCTACTCGTTATGCTCTTCCAACCGCTTAAGCGTCGCCATATCCACGAACACAGGGCCGATCTCGTCCGGGTTGCTCATCCAGCCGATGGGCTTCGCATCCTTCTTCCTGGCGAAGAAGTCCTCCGGCGAATATGACGCTTTAACTTTCTACGCGCCCATCGCCGTCTCCGCGCACATCTTCTTGAGTCAGAGGCGTGAAAGGTGGTCAGTTTACATAGTCAATCTTGACACCTGTCGG
Organism: Kiritimatiellia bacterium; assembly: GCA_017525225.1. Lineage (GTDB taxonomy): Bacteria > Verrucomicrobiota > Kiritimatiellia > RFP12 > UBA1067 > RGIG6720. The sequence goes on along the minus strand of JAFXTB010000162.1, from coordinate 56,611 downwards.
GAACACATCGCGCCCGATACCCTTGCCCTTCAGACTGACCGGCATCGTCACTTTCTTGAGGTCAGAACATTGATTGAACGCCCGATCACCAATTTTCTTCACTTTGCGCGGAATCGTCACGCTTTCAAGCCCAGTACAACCTTTGAAGGCACATGTCCCGATACTCGTCACGCTGTCAGGTATCGTCACGCTCTTAAGCTGACACCTCGCGAACATGGATGCATATATGCTCTTCACGCCTGGCAAGAATGTAACACTTTCAATCTTGCATTTTCTGAATGCGCACCTCCCTACTTTCGTGACACTAGCCGGAATTGTCAGGTTCTTCATCTTAGTGCACTCTGTGAAAGCCCCGTCTCCTATTTCCGTCACGCTGTCTGGGATTATCATGCTCTCAAGGGCACTACATCCCCTAAACGCCTCCCAGTCAATACATGTCACGCTCTGCGGGATCACAACGTTTTTGACTCTGCTACATCCACCGAACGCGCACATGTCAATATGCGTCACGCCGTCTGGAACCGTCACGCTCGTCAAGCCGCCCGGCACAGCCCGCAGGGTATCTCCTTTACGACGTTCCCCCATGCAATCTCTGATCTTTGCATTCTTCTCCAACAGCATACCATCAATGGATTTAAACCTCGGATTGCGGCTTGCGACCAAAATCTCACGAAGGCCATCACAGCACGAAAAAACGCCTGGTTCGATTTCCTTCAGGCTGACAGGGAGCGTTACGCTCTTGAACTTGCGACATCCCCGGAACGCATCCTGCCTGATGACCATCACGGTATCCGGGATTGTCACGCCCTCTAGCTCGCAGCAACCATCAAATGCGTTCCACTCGATCTCCAGCACGCCGTTTGGCATCGTCACTTTCTTGAGTTTACGACAACCAGCGAACGCAGACTGACCGATCTTCGTCACGCCGGGCGGCAGCGTCGCAACCATCAATCCCGGAGGCACGGCCACGACCTTCTCGCCCCCTTTGGTCAGCAGAAGGCCGTTAACGGACTTGTATGCCGGATTGCGCTTTGAAACATGAATCGCGCAAAGTGAACTGCACCCCCTGAACGCCTCTGAACTTATGCCAGATGTGGCCAATTCCTCAAAGCCATTAACTGTTGACAACAATCCGTCGGGAATTGTCACGCTCCTTAGCTTTGAGCAGTTATCGAACGCGCCGTATGTGACACACGCAACCTTCACGCCTCCGAGCGTTTCGGGAATATCCACGTCGCCGGCGATGCTACGAGGAACCGATGTGATCATCGCGTTCCCGCCTTCGACTTCGAATTCCCATTTGATTCCGTTTACGCATTCTTTCATTTCTTTGTCTCCTTTTCCGTTTGTGCTAACCGCTTAAGCGTCGCCATATCCACGAACACAGGGCCGATCTCGTCCGGGTTGCTCATCCAGCCGACGGGCTTCGCATCCTTTCGTTTACGGACTATTCTCTGCTCTCAATCTTGAATACAAGTGCCATATTGGCCTTGTCGAAAGTTATGGACTTGAGATTGTAGCCAAGTTCGTATCTGACATTTAGGCCAAGCCACGGGGCCTCCCTGGAAATAGCCTCACGAATCTCGGCAATGTCTGCCTCCGACGCCGCAACTCCAATCCAGTTGACAGCAGCGCCAAAGTCCTCAAGCCCTTTTGAATTGAGAAAGCCGTTGAATTCGGCAAGCGTAATGGCGGCGGAATCATCGGTGACCTCGGAATGCCAGACGAAGAACACGCACCTGATCGTCTTCTTGAAGATCAACCCTTTCTTCCATGTAGTGACAACAGGCAGAAGAACAGGATATGTTACATTGTCGCAGGAAATCACAATCTTGACATCGTCGATGTCTACATCGGTACATTGTGCCTCGACACTCTTCAATTTCTTTGCCAGAAACTCTCCGGTGAGTCCACCGTCTTCCAAAAAGGTGTCTGCCGTAAAGCCACGTCCTAGAAGATGGTCGTAGAAACAACTGTCGCAGCCTGTCCTGATGTCATGCAGGACTTCCGCTTCAACTTGAGACGTTTTTTTCTTGGTACCCATTGTTGGTTATCCTTTCCTTTTCAGTTACAAGAATTATCAGCCCAAACAAAGAGACATTGACCAGTCCTTCGCTTTTATGACGAAAGATGAAATCGTATCGTCAAAGTGTACAGAGTAGACCTTGTTCCCCAACACCGGACAGAAGTCTTCATCAGAAAACTCTAACTCCTCATCAGAACCAAGGTTAACATTTGGCTCTTTGGCAGCACCAACCCCTATCCAAGGTACCGATTTAGAGAACATTTCCTTCCCACACTCTTTATAGGCACTGTTTAGATCAGATAAGGTAATCGCCTCATCCAAAGATGAAATGCCCTTGTGGACAAACAAAAGCAGAACGCGTTCGTGTTTTTTGAACAAACACCACGTCTGACGCCTATAAAGGCGCGGCAGAAGTGGTTTTGCTGTCGTTACGACTTTGGCGAAGAGTACTGGTTTCAACTCGCTTTCATTATTCACATCGCTTCCATAATCAACGACAATGCGGACATTCTTCCACCGGTCACTATCTTTTTCGGGAATTTTCTTTCTGACAAGTTCGGCAAAGACCTCGCTACGCAATTTCTCGACATCAACCAGATAAGAGCCGCGATTAGTCAAATGCCCCTTACCTTCGGGACTTGCCAAGAAAGATGCGCACAATGCCCTGAATCTCGCTATTACGTGTTGTACCCGATTCGTCTTGGTTGTAGTATCCAGCCGTTTACTCTCTTCGGAAATTCTTTTCATCATTTCACCTCATTGTATTTTCTCAACTCTAGCGACAGTTCGCCATGAAATCGCTATACCCTTGACAGCTTTTTAAGGTCTGTTTCGTGGTATAATATTTTTCAACATAAGCAAGATACGCATCATAGTCTTTGTAAAGGGCATTAACTGCATTCTTGATTTCCTTGAGGATGGCATCGAAACTTCTGTCACAAGCAATTTGGGTTGTAGCGAACCTATATGCACGATTCACAACTAGATTCCCTTCCCGTACTCTGCCTTTAAGTCCCAGATTCTTCTCTTTGAATTGCTCGTATAGAAACGCATGTACTGCTTGAAGCGATTCCACCATCTCAGAATGGATTTCCACGCGGATACAATTATAATAGGCTTCTATCTCGTAGTGAAGCGACTTTCTGGGTCCGAATTCCCCCCAGAAACATCCTAGATGTACACATCCTCCGTCATGATAGGTGATTTCTTTCCCTATCTCTCGAGCATTCAAACGACCGATTACTTCTCGTGCCTGCATTTCCGTTCTCCTTTTCGTTGCTTATCGTTTCCCAGCTTGCCGCTACAGATCTTGGTAACGGCAAGCGGAGATAAGTTGATTACATCCTATTGCCTTTTCCATCCTTCTTGATGAACAAGGTACCGCCGATCCAGAGCAAGCCCCACACGGCAAATCCTATGCCGCTGATGGGATTGTCTGCCTCCTTCTTCACAGTTTCGTCCTTCTTCGAGCTGTCTGTCGGCGGCGGCGCCTGGACCGTTCCTCCCGCATCGGCGGTTGGCTTGTCAGGTTCGCCTTTCCCGCCTGACATAACCCCGCCGGTGATAAAGGCCGCCCACAGCAGCAGGAACAGGAACCACCGCTTTGCGTAAGCAAGGTGCAGACCAAGGAATCCGAATAGCAAACCTAGTACAACGAATTTCCAACGTTTCTTTTGTGATCTCGGTTCGTCAGAACCATCCTTCTTGCGCTTGAACATCGTTATCAACTTCCAGCCTAAGAATAATACTACAAGACCACAGAAGATCTTAGCCACTCCTTCAGTACCACCGACAAAGGTCCTTGCCTGTTCCCACATTCCTGGCAATGCAGCCGTGGTAAAACCTTCAAGCCACCACCATATGAAGAATCCAATGGTTGCAGTTACCGCGATAACACATCCACAACCTTGAATTGCATCTCTACGTTCTTTTGCAACCTTTTCAGCCGCCTCTTTCTTTTCCTGAGCTTCAATTCGCCTATTGCGTTCCTCGCGTTCCCTCTTTTCGCGCCGCTCCTTCTCGCGTTCGAGCCTCTCTTTTGCTTCTCGTTCCTCGCGTTCGCGTTGCTTCTTTGCCTCCCGCTCACGAGCCTCGCAATCTGGGCACTTCTCACTACCAGAACCCCTACAATGCGAACATGTTACATATCCTGTTCCATCGCAGTTATCACATTTAATTTCCTTATGATGCTCACCACATTTGACTTCGCAACTGAAATATCCGCGACCATGGCAACGAGAACAGGTTTGTGCTATAGATTTTCGATAATCGCCATGACAATTGGGGCAAATTTCTTCATAACTTTCTTTCACTTGTCCACGGCCGTCGCACTCCCAACAGGATCCCAATCTATCTCGCCTCACGATTTGACCTGTTCCATGGCAATGTGCACAATTTATCCATCGCGTCTTGGTTACTTTTCCATTATGGCAGACCGAACAGGTGCTCCACTCCGTTTGAGTTCCACTACCACCACACGCTTTACAAGCAATTTCTCCATTCCCAGAACACTTCCTGCACAACACCTTGCCAGAACCATTGCACCGTTCACAACGTTCTGTCTTTTTACCTTTACAGATGGAACATGGAACAGTCCCTTTGCCATGACACTTCTCACATCCACTCATTGCCGTTTTCCTTTCTTTTGTGGTTTCGTTAAAGTTTCAAGCCTTTAGTCCTTAAGCGCTTGACAAATCGCAGCAAGTGCGCAACTATTCTTGAGATTCTTTAGCGTCAACGCGACATTCCTCTCACTGGAGAATCGGACATGGTTGATGTCGTCAATCGCTAACCCTCTATTCTTAATTAACTGAAACACCCGTTCGCTTCGCACTATAAATTTCTTGCCAACTTTTACAGCCCATGAAATCAAATTCATCCAGAATTTCATGTACTCGTTTTCGTTCCATAATACATTGGCGTCAAAATTTGTTGAATGATACGGGCAACATTCAAGGACAAAAAGTTTCTTTCCTACAGATGTGGCATCGGGATTTACACCACATTCGGGCAATAAAAAACCATTGGGCTGATTGGCCCCGAACAAAACAGTACGCCACCACCTGTAGCCGCCTTTCTTTTTATAACTCTTGCGGTCCGGCAATGTATTGAATGAATCATCCAGAATGTAAAACGGAGCATTCTGTTTTAGCTGAAATTGATTTAGAAGAAGTGATTGTCTTTTCGCCAATACCTCGTCACGATCTCGACCTCTATCAAATATATTTTCCTCTGGCTCGCTCCCAATAAACAACTTGTTCGTATCGCAAGAACAAATGCCCAGATGATCATAACGATCTGGAAAACTATATCCAGGATTCAACAATAAGTACCAAACAGGAGCACGAGGATCGCCTATGAATGGTTGCGGTAACACTTCTGGGTGCAAATATGAATCCCATCCCGCTGAGTGTTTAGCGACATGCCTTTGGTAATTAGAAAAGTTGGCCTTGTCGGAACTTAATACAAAATAGAGGTCTTCCAATTTCCTATTTCCTCTCTTAAAGAGCAAAAGATCATTTCTCCAATTATCAAGTTCACCCAAGAAAGGATTAGAGGCGAGAATTTGATTAAGTTCAGTTTCTTCTTCTATCATGACCTTGTTTTCCGTTTGTTTTTAAATCATTCACTTCTGCCTGATCATCGCCCTGTAGCGTTCCGTGGCATTGTTGGCGTCTTGGATGCCGTCTTCAAAGGCACGTTTCATCGTGTCCTGGTAGTCCTTACGGCTGGGATAGGCTTCGTACTTCTTCGCCGCAATATATGCTTCCTGCAACTTGTCGAAAATGGCGTCATGCGCACGCTCCAATTCCCGCAATCCGGCGACAAGCGCCTTATAATCCGCGTCGGCATCGGGATCTCTGCCGAACAACTGAAGTTCTGCACGAAGCTTCCTGATTCTACTGCCGCTCTCCGCGATCTCCCCGCGCATAGCCTGGATCGTCTGCCATATCTTCGGTGATTCCTTGATGGCAAAATCCTGAAGAATCTGTATTTGCGCTTGAGTAAGCTTTTGCGGTCTTTGCGGCTGCGGTGCAGGTGGCGGTTTCTGCTCCACAACCACCAGAACTTTCTGTGGGGCTGGCGGCGGCTGAGGTTGGGGTTGTTGCGTCTGACATCCAGCCAGACACAACCCAACAACGACCACGCCCGTCGATATCAGATTCCGTCTCATTTGTTCAACCTCATTTCCTTGAACTTTGCCGATGCAGCATCCGCTTCAAGGATACCGTCCTCAAGAGCCTTCTTGTGCAGCTCTTGATAGTCCTTGCGGCTGGGCGACGCCTCGTATTTCTTCGCTGCGATGTAGGCATCCTCCAGCTTGGCACGCAACGCCGTTCGGGAACAGATCATGTCATCGCGCAAAGCGCAGATGCGGATGAAGTCTGCATCCTGTGCCGGATCCTTGCCGAATGTCTCCAGGGTTTTACGCAATTCGTCTATCTTGCCGTTCTGCACATCAATCTCGCTTTGCAGATTCTGGTAGACAGCCCATACCTTTGGAGCCTCCTTGAGTGCGAATGTCTGAATCTTGTCATCCTTTGCCAATTGACGCCGCCTGGCTTCGGCTGCCGCCGCTGCCGCCTGCCGCTTCTCCTCGGCAATCCGTGCCGCTGCCACCTTTTGAGCATTTTCGAGTTCGGCCTGTTTCGCCTTCTCGGCCAGGCGAGCGTTGCGCCATTCGGAAAGTTCCTTTGCCTTTTCTTTCGTGGAATCAAGGACACATCCGCCTACCTTCACTATGAGGTGCAAAGCCACGATTGCAAGTATGATGCCCAAACAGCCCTTCATGCCAATCTCCTGTTACGTCAGCCCGTCCACATACAATGGACGGGCTGACAAGTTAGCTCACTCCGCCATGATCTTCTTGAACAGTTCCTCGCGAGTCGTCTTTTCGTCAGGCTGTATGATATTCTCGATCTTCGGGTCGTCATAGTTCGCGCCAAGTGTCCCCATATTATCCTCGATCGCATTGAGCGTAGCCACTATGCTGTTGTCACCCTCAATGACCTTCTTAATACGAAGATCGTTGATCGTATTCTGGACCTGTTCCCGAATCTTGACGATGTGTTTTTGCTGGTCTTGCGTGATCTTCAAGGTTTTTTCGAGAGCTACCAGCTGATTCTTCTTGCTGTTTGCATTCAACTGGATTTCTGCAAGCTTTTGCGCGGCATCGATAATCTTCTCCTGTGTCTTCTCACGGGAGAGGGTATAGCCGCCAAGCTTAGCGGGCCAACTATTCGCCGCCTCGCATTCTTTGTAGATTTTCTTGGCGTCGTCGATAAACTTCTTGAGGGATTTCTCCATTGCCTCGTTGTCGCCAATCGTACGCTTGACAGTTGCGATGGCACACGACTTCTCATGCGCTCGCGCCTCCAGTTCGCGCGAATGCCGTTGCAAGACTTCCAACTGAGCCTGGCAGTATTCCACTGGATGATGTGCACGGTTCTCGGGCGTCCAGGTGTTGTTCTGACGGATGCGTTCTTTGCGTTGTTGTTCTTTCACGACACGAGGCGTTCGTTCTCCCGGAGTTGTTTCGCCCTTCAAAGCCCCCCACGCATTTCCTCCACGCGTTGCAATTTCATCCCGATCATCCTGCGAACATCCACACATGCATACAACGCCGACAACCGCCAGCGATATTAATCCCATACGACTTGACATGTTTTACTCCTTGTTTGCCCTTGGTTGGTTGACGGAACGCGCTTGAGGGCGCAAGCGGTTCCGTTGGTTTGAAATACAAAAGTATACCGTTTCCGCACAGCCTTGTTCATTCAAGTAGGCGGGGGAGTGGTAAATGGAAGGGGTTTGTTCATCGATTCGCCTGACGTGGACAGGTGATTGGCTGGCCAATGACAAATCATGGCGGCCGTCTCGGCGAGACGGCCCTACCGAGGGTGAACGGACAGGAACCGGCAGCGGACGGTGCGTCCGTTGCGCGTTTTTTTTCGCGGCTGTGCCGTTTCTTTCCACTCGGTTTCCCAGGTGCCCTCTTTCCGATCACGGGCAAAGAAAGAGGGCGCACTCTTCTCCCGTGTTCCTGTTGAGGCCCTGAGAAAGCCCTGTGTGACCCACGAAAGAGACATACGCCCAGCTGGACGCATTCCTCGCTTCGTCTGGCACACACGTGAAATTTCTCAGGTTTCAACAGTGCCAACCGATGCATTGAACGCAACGATTCTTGAATTGTCTGGCGCAGATTATACCAAAACTCCGTGCGCATGTGCACACGAATTTGAATATTTCTGCGCGGGAGTCCAAGATCGTGCCATCTCTCCCGCGAGGCACAGGGCAAACCGTTCCTCTATATCATACTGCCGCCTCGCGGCGAAATGTCACGCAGAATATTTCGACGGCAAATCGGCTCGCGATTGAATCTACACTTCCGTTCGCACTTTTACCACGACGTTCCCCAATGTCTTTGCACTTCTTTCCCAAACCGCTGCAATTCACGTTTTCTCTCTTCCGCCCTTAATTGCAGAAGTTCTTTCTCCGTTTTCGGTCCGCCAAAACGTACTGCATTGAAAGCTCCATCGTAGATGCCAGTAAAATCACGCACATTCAAAGCCGCCGGATCCCCATGGATGTTGATGAAATTAAGATAGACGCCATTCTCCAAACGGTATTGTATCCCATTTTCAGGATAGAGGCGTTTTGTCCGATTTATCAACGTACAATTTTTCAATCGCAAAACCGCCGTAGTAGGACAGAAAATGTCGGCGTCAAGCGTTCCGGGGCCGTAAACCTGATACTCCTTGCCTCCTTCCAGAACGACCGGATCAGACAATACCACATTTTGACCATCCAATCGCCTGACACTTGGCATAGACTCAATTTTCCCGCCTGATTCCTGCATGCGGTTTCCAGTATCTACCGGTCTTAAAGGCGTATCGTTCCAAATTTTCAACATGGCAACCAGAGCGAGCAATAACACCGCAAAGCCAAACAAATGCCATGACAGATACCTCCATCGGATCGCCCGGGCGAGGGCGGCGACGGACTGATAGCGGTGTGCGGGGATGGACGATGTTGCGCGCTGGATTATCCGCGCCCATGCGCGCGGCGGCTTGCCGTCAAAGCACTTGTCCGCCAGCACGCCGAGCGCATGGATGTCGGATGCGACCGTCGCCTCGCCGCGCTCCATCTGTTCCGGCGCGCCGTAGCCCGGCGTGCCCACGCCGCCGAGGGTAGTGTCCGAAGTCGGATGTCCGCCGGCGGATGTCGCGATGTCCTTGACGAGGCCGAGATCGGCCAGGACGGGGACGGGCAGGGACGCGCGTCCGCGGGCACGCGGGACGCATGCCCCTACCGAGCGCCACAGGATATTGCCCGGCTTTATGTCGCGATGGACGAGTCCTTGCGCATGGAGTTCCGCCACGGCATCGCATACTCTCAGCAGAAAACGGGCGATGGCTCGCTCTCCAGCCGGCAGTTCGCCCGGCTCCAGCAATTCCATCGCAAGATATGGGTGTCCGTTCGCCTCGCCGTATGCGAAGAATCGCGGAAACGACCTAGACTTCAGGGATGAAAGAAGTCGCGCCTCGTGGGCAAAACGCATCCTTGCACGCTCTTCTTCGCGCACCAGCACCTTTACTGCTGCAGGCGTGCCAAGCGTCGCATGCTCCGCGCAGTATACTTCGCCGTTACCACCGCGTCCGATGAACGCCGTAAGCCGCCAATCTCCGAAAACGGTTCCAGCGTCAAAGCGACCGTTCGCAGATACGGGCGCGTGGGCGGCGCAGAGTGCGGCGAGATCATCGGTGGGGGGCGGCCCGCTCGGCGAGCGGGCCCTACCGGTTTTCTCAGACTTCGGCGACATCCTCTAGCCCCTTTGCGATTTCCCGTAACCGCGCCATCGCGCGGCTCTTGGCCTGATCGACGGCATGGCGCGTCATCTTGAACGATGCCGCGACAACCTCCGGCGATTCGCCGTTGATCGCGACGCGTTCGAATATGCGCTTCGTTCGATCCGCAATCGAATCGTCGGCGAGAAACTGCTCAAGGGCAAGCTCGAAGACGGCTTCACGCCAGGACTGCTTGTCTGCGGCAGATTCCGGATCGCGTTCCTCGTGGCATGGCGTGTCGCTCTGCGACCGCATAAGTTCATGGGCAATCTCGGTCTGGCGCTGTTCCTTGTCAAGCGCGCGCAAGGCTTTGTTCCGTAGAATGCCTGTTAGATAATTGCGGAAGCGACCCTTTTCGTCTGGAGCATACCTGTAGGAAGGAAGAACCCGGCAAAGCGCGGCTAGCGTCTCCTGGATGATGTCATCTGCCTCCACAGACGGAAACCTTTCGCGCAGGAACGCCTCCATCATAGGGCGGTAGCGCGCGACAAACTCGCTCCAGCGGACATTTTGCGAATCATTCGCGATGTCCTTCAACAGTGTCGTGGAAGTTTCCGGTATCGTTCCCATGCCAATCATTCAAAAGCTATTTCCGCTTTGTTCATTGGATAGATGATACTCCTTTTTGAGACAACGTGCAATAGTAAAATGCAGGGAATTCGCGCCCTTAGACAATGCCCGAAAATTTTCATCAAAATTTACAGTTGCTGACCTATTTTATCAACCTGCCGTTTCCGCTTGATGCGCCAAAGCGGCGTTTGGTATAATCACGGCCGGAGTGGGCAAAGAGGAGAGGTGTCTGGAATATCGAGGCTTGGAGCTTGATTGACGAACTTGCAGATGCGATGGCGAAATCGCTTGAGGTGGCGCTTGTGGCGTTGCTCGCGGTGGTGTCCCTCGCGTGGCTGTGCCTCAAGATCGAGGCGCTGGGCGTGTTCGAAACAATCCGCTCCGCCCTGCGCAGGATGTCCGCCTTCCAGCGCTTCGCCGCCGCTGCCTTCCTCGCCGTATTCATCGTATTCGCAAGTGAAAAAACAAATTCGCCGCCCGCGAACGTTCCATCGCCAGTGCTGCCGCCTGTTCCCGCGCTCCCACAGGAGCCGCCGCGCTCAGGTACGCCCGAGGTGACGAACCTGTGCTTCACGGGGATATCCATCTCGTCGAACGGCATGGCGCATCTGTCGCTCGCATGGCCGACTAACACCCTGTTCGCGGGCGACATCGTGGACCTGTTCGCAACGACCTCGCTCGTCGGCGCGGCATGGGGATGGGTCGCGGAACACGGGCTTGCCGCCGGATACTTGACAACACATCGGATTTTCAACTGAAGACACTTGACTTGTCAACTTTTCAAACTATTCAAGAAATGGAGTAACGATGTTCGTAGACAATGACACAGCGAAAACAGCCTATATTGCGCTGATTGTAGCCTTCTTCTGTCAAACCGTTGCTTCTGCGGCGAGTGTTCAATGGATATATCCAGACATTGCAACGTCGGTCATCGAAGACGGTGTACATGATAGGCTCTATGAAAACCTTGATAATACACCGCAATTGAGGATGTATGGCACTTTCTCAGGTGTGACTTTGATTCTCCAGGCCGAACCAGAGGCGAATCTTGCATATGCTACCACATTTGTATTGGCACAGATAGGGGATGTTGTCACGTCATCCTACATGTTGGATCGAGATTCTTATTTTGCCTATGCAAGGTATTCATCTCCCGAAGAAGCCAGGTCTGATTATACCATATCGTTGGAACGTGGAGATTCGGTATATCTTGCCTTTTTTCGAGAGTACTGGCACAGTCCAGGTTCGCTCCATCTTGGATGGTTAGAACTTTCGTATAGTGTAGATGGGGTTTTGTCTGCTCCAATTGGTGCATTGGAAGAAGAGGGTCCTCTTATTGTTGGACAGCTTCCAATCCCCGAACCGTCCGGCGGTATGCTGTTCCTTCTCGGCGCGGCGGTGCTGGGGCTTAGGAGGAGGCTAACGAGTTCAATCTGTCATGGATTCGCTTCTCCCGGGATATTCACTTAGGTTCTTTGATTTTACACCATACAGGAAACTTGACGGCATTTGGTAGAGAGGTGGACAATGAACACAGGCATAGTAGTTAGATTGACCGTAATGGCATTTGCCTTATGTCGTCCCGTGATTGGTGCGACCGTATTATGGGATAGTTTTGGGCTGGTGGACATGTCTGAGTTCACATCAACGAGTTCGTATCTGATAGGATATGATGGTGCTGGCGGGAGTTTCTATGCGGACATTTTTCTTGTGTTGGATGGAAACGGAAATTCCCGGACATTAAGTGGAACGGCAGGTGTCACAGGTTTCTCTGGCAAATGGATCATAGCAGATGCCGGAACCGTTCTGGATATGGTAAGTTTTGGGAACTACGACAGACCTCTTGTAGAGACAAGACTCACAGTTTCCACAGGTACTTCCAGTCAGATGGATGTTCCGGGGAACATTTTCCTGGCAGTACAGGTTGAGAAGTTGACGGGTGAAAATGTCAACTTTGATGATCCTCGTATGTACTCTGGAGAATATCTCTATGGATGGGTTTCGCTAAATGTTGATGGAGCCGGCAAGGTGACTCTTTTGGGTTCGGCCATTGATCTCGACGGTGGCCCGATGGTCGTGGGTGGCGGGGCTTGGAATGGTAACATCCCCGAACCGTCCGGCGGTATGCTGTTCCTCCTTGGCACGGCGATGTTGGGTTTGCGAAGAAAGACAATTGGGCATCTCCGTTCGCCCTCCAACTGTATTGGGAATTGGAAGCAACAGGACCAACTGGTAAAAACAATGTAATCCGCATAGCCGCATATTTTGCCCTTGTATAAACGGCCTGGTTTTGGCATAATCTCTGCCACAGAGGAATTCAGCAGAAGGTTTCCGTAAAAAGGATGATGATAAGATGAAAAAGGTATTTATGGTTGCCGCCGTAGTCGCCACAACCGGCGTCTTCGCCGGAAAGTACGAGTATCAATGGGACGCGTCGGATCCGCAAACGTCGTTCGGTGACGGCAAGGTGACGCTGACGCTGGATGGTTCGTCCATATCCGCCATGCAGGTGAACGTGACCACGAACGATACCGTCTGCTTCTCTGGCGACGCCATGAATTTCTCCGCCGGGGCGACGGTGACCATACCACACGGCAACCTGTGCATCTCAAACGCCGTGACGGCCGCTGGGGATATTGAGTTTATAAGGACGGGAACGCTCGAACCGTGGACCGGCACCAACGTGGGGTTGTTCTTAGATGAATACACACTCGTGCAGGAGAATGTGGATCTGGCCGACATCGAAGTGGCCTATGCCCACTTGAGCGGATCGGCAGGTGGTGGAGACTACTACAATGCGGAGCCGTACCATGTCGTTCGCGGGGATGGCTGGATGGAAGTGCAGCTTCAGCAGAGTCTGAGCCCCAACTGGACGACAAAGGTGATCAAGATCCGCCTGGAACAGGATGGCGACGACGTCAAAGCGAAAACCTTGTATGCAAAGTATGTGATGAACACGAATGTACTTGGATTGAACTTCGACGTGCCTTCGAGCGAATACACCATTGGAACTACAACGTTACCTTCTTCAAACAATACCCCTGAATACTGCTACCGTTGCACCGGACTTAAGTTCGCCCCTGCCGGAGCGCGTGCGACGGTAAGTATCTCAGGGACGTTCAACGGCGCCGGCAAGGTGAAGGTGGATGACATCATCTCCGTGACGTTCCTGAACCAGGACGCCACCATCAGGTCGCTCGAACTAGGAAACGCTACGTTGGGCGTCGGTACGGACGAGACGGTGGCTGATGATGCGCAAACGCATGAGATCGGTCCGCTGGAGAATGGCTGGTACGATTTCATCCAGGACAGCAAACTTGTTGAGCTTGATTTGGACAGCATATCTGGAAAATTGGCAGGCAACATGCTCACCACGACTCCGACGGATGCGCAGGTGTGTTACATGACGTGGGTCAACAACAACACCGTCCTGCAGTTTGAACTGCAGCTCAAGACATCCGGTAGCTCTTATACAAAGGGCGTCCTGGTCAAGTTGCGCGATTATAACGGCAATATACAGTATTGTCCGGCCAGCTGCTGGTACTACCAGGGAGAGCCCGGTACGAAAAGCTTTGCGGCCGGCGGTTGTTCCCAAAATAATTCGTACGCCACTACTCCGACCGGCTCAGGGTATTGCGTCGCAAGCCTGTCCGCAAGAGTTTTCCGGTGGCGGAGGGTCATTATCGAGCACGGAGGCTCGACTACCGGCGGAGTCATCGAGGTGTTCGGCCACTCTGAAACATGCCGGTCGGAATTGCGCATCGCTTTAAAGACCGGGCTCCCCACGAACGGCGTCGTCAGGGTCGGCCAGAACGGGATACTGTCCTTGATTGCAACAAACGGCTTCGACTATGCCAAGGGTGTTTCAAACGGCAAGTGCGAGATCTACGTGGGTCCTGGAGGGAAGTTGAGGCAGGGCGGAAATATTGATTTTGTCGGAAATATCGGCTATGACTTCCAAAAGATCACCATTGACGGGGGCGAGGCCGAATTCGGCTGCGAATGTATAAAGCCAGGTTCCTCCGCCGATGCCGTCAATACGGCAGGTTCGACGTATCTGGATTCACTGACTTTGAAGAACGGTGCACGTTGCTACGGCAAGGCCGTCCGCATGGGCAATATCGACAGCACATGGAAAATCACGGGGACGTCTCCATCGGTGTGGGATACCGGCATCTCCATTCTTGCAACCTACAATGCGGCAACATTGGTACGCGACATTTTTGACGTCGATGACGTTACGGAATCCGCCGCAGTCGACTTCACCGTCACCGGCGACATGAAGATGTTCCATTCTCCGAGCTTCCCCTCAGACGTATACCAGAAGCTTCGCATTACAAAGAAGGGTGCCGGCACGATGAAAGTGAACGGCGTGACGGATTTCTGCGTAGAACCGCTTGAAATACAGGGCGGAACATGGATGGTCGGCAGTGACGACACGATGAATTCCGCGCAGAACATACTGCTCGCCGGCGGCTCGTTCGCCTCGGCCGACGATGTTACGGCGTCCGTAGGCAGGCTGCTCGTGGACTCCGCCGGCGGCGGAATCGACGTAGGGGACGCGTCTGCGGTGTCATTTGCCGATTCGTCATCCGAGGACTGGAGCGGACGTGTGGACATATCATGTCCGGCGGGGTCAAGCGTGCGGTTCGGCACGACGTCGGCCGGCTTGACGTCTGCGCAGCTGCGCAAGATGCGGCTCAACGGCCAGCACGTAAAGCTTGACGAGAACGGCTATGCGGTGGTACGCTCGGTGTTCGCCATATCTTTCAGGTGAGAGCGCAGGCGAGAACGTATCAATTTTATTCCCCATGACGGGGTGTTTCTTGGTATAATATCCGTGTTTCCGGGAGGTGGCGAACGCGCCGCCGCCCGGTAACCATGGAAGCATCTAAACTAAATGCCAGAGAAGGATCGAGACGAAATGCCAGAAGAGTCCAAGTCTACGCTAGACCCGCTCGTGGCGCTGTGCAAGCGCCGCGGGTTCATCTACCATTCAAGTGAAATATACGGCGGCATGCCGGGGTTCTGGGACTACGGTCCGCTGGGTTGCGAGCTGAAGCAGAACGTGAAGCAGGCATGGTGGCAGTTCACCGTGCGCGGCCGCAGCGACGTGGTCGGCCTGGATGCCACCATCATCATGCATCCCAGGATATGGAAGGCGAGCGGCCACCTGGACACGTTCGCCGACCCGATGACGATGTGCAAGCAGTGCAAGAAGCTCATGCGCGCCGACCAGCTGGGCGACATCCGCGAGGAGCTGGGCAAGAAAGCCGCGCGCATCAACCCGGAATACGCGCTCTCGTGCCCGTACTGCGGCGGGGAGATGACCGAACCCAAGCCTTTCAACCTCATGTTCAAGACGGTCGTGGGGCCTATCGACGATCCTTCCAACGTCGCGTACCTGCGTCCCGAGACGGCGCAGGCCATCTTCGCGCAGTTCATCAACGTGCATGACACCTCGCGCCAGCAGGTGCCTTTCGGCATAGCGCAGATGGGCAAGAGCTTCCGCAACGAGGTGACGCCGCGCAACTACACGTTCCGCAGCCGCGAGTTCGAGCAGATGGAGCTGGAGTTCTTCATCCGTCCCGACGAGGCGGTGGAGATCCTCCACGGCCACGTTGTGACGCTCGCGGACAATCCCGACCTGGACGGTCCCGTGCAGGACGACTGGGGCTGGGAGGTGTGGCACAAGTACTGGGTTGAGCAGCGCAAGAAGTTCCTCACGGCGGTAGGGTTGCCGCCATCGCGGTTCGTGGAGTACTGGCAGAAGCCCGACGAGCTCGCCCACTACGCCCGCGCGTGCGTGGACATCGAGTACGACTTCCCGTTCGGGCGCCAGGAGCTGGAGGGCATCGCCGCGCGCAGCGACTTTGACCTCACGCAGCACCAGAAGCATTCCGGCGAGAGCCAGATGGTCTTCGACGACCCGCTCAAGCAGGCCGCGAAGAAGCTCGACAATTCCGCGCGAGCCGCCTTCATCGAGAAGGTGCAGAAGGACTGGGTCGCGCGCGGCAAGGACGCCATCGAGGCGGAGAAGTTCTGCCGCAATCTCTTCGAGGGCAAGTACGTGCCGCACGTGATCGAGCCGTCGGCCGGTGTGGACCGCCTCATGCTCGCGCTCCTCTGCGAGGCGTACGAGGAGCAGAAACTCACGGACGACAAGGGCAAGGAGGACGTGCGCACGGTGCTGCATTTCAGTCCGAAGGTGGCGCCGGTGAAGGTGGCGGTGTTTCCGCTCGTCAAGAAGGACGAGGCATGCTACGCCATGGCGCAGGAGATCTTCGGCAAGCTCCGCAAGAAGGTGAATGCCTTCTGGGACGAGAGCGGGCAGATCGGCCGCCGATACCGCAGGCAGGACGAGGCGGGCACGCCGTGGTGCATCACGGTGGACCCGGAGTCGCCCAAGGATGGAAAGTTCACGGTGCGCGACCGCGACACCATGCAGCAGGAGCGCGTCTCGTACGAGGAATTCCTGGTGAAGATGTATTCTGCGCTGGAGTTCTAGGGCGATGGCGAGGAGGTCTTCAGGGCTGTCCCTGCCGGGCAGACTGTCCGTGGCGGCGCTCGTGGCCGCTATCGCGCTTGCGGCGGCATACGCGCCGGCTGTGCGCGGCGACGCCGCAGACGATGCGCTCGCGCTCGCCGAACGCACACTAGCCTATGTGGCGAAGTCGGTTCCCGAGAAGACGCTCAAGCCGTATGCAAGGGAGCTGAAGGTCGATGCAGAGTGGCTCGCCGGCGCGACTAACGCGGGCCACCGCGCCGGCATCGGCCGGGAGATCGCGAAGCTCCGCCGCCGCATACTCTTTCTGCATCCAGACCTCCAGTTCGAAAGGCTCCTGTGCGTGCAGCGCGGGATACCGTACCATCTCGACCCCCACATGGTCGACCAGTACGTGGGCCGGTATTCGCGTCCAGGACCGGGGCTTGTGGCCCTCGACGACTGGAAGACCCTGCCGCGCAAGACGGAGCTTCTCAAGGGCAGGCTGCCGAAGGGTACGGTGCTCAACCCCGACCTGCACTGGGACGCGGACCGCGTCCTCTTCGCGTTCTGCGACCACGAGGCGAAGCCGCCGGCCGACGCCAAGGCGCTCAAGGCTCATCGCGACGTCGTGAACTACACGAAGTGGCGGGTCGCCGCCGATCCGACCAACCCGCTCTGCGACACCACGAACGGCGAATACTCGGTGATGCACCGCCGCTACTTCATCTACGAGGCGGCGGTGGACGGCAGCTGGGTGCGGCAGCTGACCGGCGGCCCCGGCGATCCCATGGAGACGAGGAAGGGCCGGCAGACCGTGATGATCGAGGATGCGGACCCGTGCTACCTCCCCGATGGAGGCGTCGTGTTCACATCCACGCGTAGCCAGAACTTCGGGCGCTGTCACTGGGGCAGATGGACGCCCAGCTTCATGCTCTACCGCGCCGAACTGCCGCCGGTGGGCGAGAACTCCTGCGCCCGGAACATCCGCCAGCTCTCCTTTGGCGAGGCGAACGAGTGGGAGCCTACCGTGCTGGACGACGGCCGCATCGGCTATACGCGCTGGGACTACGTGAACCGTAACGCCGTGTGGCACCAGTCGCTGTGGGCGATACGTCCGGACGGCACGGGCGTGACGCATCTCTACGGCAACTATTCCGAGAACGTCTGCGTGGCGACGGAGCTCAAGACGGTCCCCGGTTCGTCGCTGCTGACGGCGACGGCATCCGCCCACCACAACATCACGGCCGGCTCGCTCTTCCTCCTCGATCTCGCCAAGGGCGAGGACGGCCTTGCGCCGGTCATCCGCATCACGCCGGAGGTGCCGTTCCCCGAGGGCGAGAACTGGCAGCTCGGCGGCACGTACTGCTCGCCCATGCCGGTGAACGACACACTCTTCTTCTGCGCGTATTCCGACGAGCCTTCCTCCTTTCCCCCGGGGCATCCCCGGTACCATGCCAAGTGCTGCGGGGCGACCTGGCCTACACAGGCCGCCTACGGGATATGGCTGGTGGATACGCTTGGCGGGCGAGAACTCATCTACAAGGATCCCACCATATCGACCTTCAATCCGATCCCGCTCATCAAGCGGAAGCGTCCGCCGGTGCTGGCGAGCGTGCTGCCGCCGCAGGACAGCGCGCCCACGTCCGGCGTCTGCTACGTGGAGAACGTGTACGATACGCGTACGGATCTGCCCAAGGGCAGCGTGAAGGCGCTGCGTATCAACAGGCTCATCAACCTGCCTATATGCCGCCGCCGTACGCTCAATGCCGGCTCGGACCTGGATCTCTACAAGGAGAGCCTCGGCACCGTGCCGGTGGAGGATGACGGTTCGGCCGCGTTCAGGATACCCTCCGGCGTCGCCATACAGCTGCAGGCCCTGGACAAGAACGGGATGGCCATCCTCACGATGCGATCCTTCATCTTCTCCCAGAAAGGCGAGATACAGGGGTGCGCGGGCTGCCACGAGAACAAGTCGCAGGCCGCGCCCGCGAAACCGAACACGAATACCAAGGCGCGTCTGGGGAAGGTGCACGATCCCGTGCCGGAGGTGGACCTTGGCTATTCCGGTCCGTTCTCCTTCGCGCTCTCGGTCCAGCCCATCTTCGACCGCAAGTGCATATCGTGCCACGGACTGGACGGGAAGGGCACGTTCTCGCTCATCGCGCCGGATGTCGTGACGAACCTCGTCCAGCGCCGCCAGCTGGCCTATCTGCACGCCTATAAGGAGTCGCACTATTCGAAGTGCTACGACTACTTCGCCGCCGCGAGCGGACTTACCAAGAAACTGAAGTCGGGGCATGGTCCTGCGCTCACGGACGATGAATGGAAGAAGCTCATCCTGTGGATGGACTTCAGCGTGCCGCGCTTCGCCACGGCCTCGGGATACGGATGGAACGGTCCGGATGCGCGCGAGATAGACCCGGACGGCGAGCGCGCGCTCCGCCAGGCCGTGCAGGCCCGGCTTGGTGCCAAGGTCGCAGCCCAGCCCTTCGACGCGCTCGTCAACCGTGGCGACGAGCGCCTGAGCCGCGTGCTGGACCTTGTCGGCGGCGAGAAGTCTCCCGACCATGCGCGATTCCTTGAACTCTGCCGCAAAGCCCTCAAGCCTATCCCGTACCATGACATCCAGGGCACCTGCGGCCGCGACGACGAATGCGAATGCCGCAGCTGCTGGGTGAGGCGCGGCGGCTACAACCGTCCGCGTGGACAAGGTTCCGAGAATTTTGGCAAAAAGCCAGGCAAAGGAGAACAACGATGAACAATCCAATATGGCTCATGACCTCGGCCTTTCCGGGGCAGAGCTTCGACCAGGTGGTTAAGCGCGCAAGATCCGTAGGTGCGCAGGGGCTGGAGCTTTGCGTGTTCCGCCGCGACGGCACCCGCAAGGACCACACCGCCACGCATCTCGACTACGAGACCTTCGATCTCGAGGCGGCGAAGAAGGTGGTCGACCGCTGCAACAAGGAGGGACTGCGCGTATCCGTGGGCGCATACGACAACCTGATCGGCGGCGATGAGTCGCAGCGGGTCAAGAGCCAGAACCACATCCTCAGGCTCATCCGCATCGCGGCGCTCCTTGGCGGCGACGCGAACGACGTCGTCTGCGGCACGTTCGTGGGCTACAACAACGCGCTCGGGCGCGAGGACGGCGGGTTCGAGAAGAACCTCATGGAGTACAAGCGTGTGTTCACGCCGATCGTGAAGTACGCCGAGTCGCTTGGCGTGACGCTCTGCTACGAGAACTGCCCGATGGAGGGCTGGCAGCCCGTCACCGCGCCGGACTGCTACAACAACCTGCCCGGCTGCCTAGCCGCGCGCAAGCTGATGTACACGCTCATCCCGTCCAAGGCCCACGCCGAGACCTACGATCCGTCGCACGACGTATGGCAGCACATCGACCCCGTGGAGGTCATCAACGCCAGCGACTTCTCGCGCATCCGCCGCATCCACATCAAGGGTACGCGCAACTTCGCGCATTCCGTCGCCGCGATCCACTGGGGACGCCTCTATCCGATGCAGAAGGTGGACGACCGCCTCGCGAAGAGGGCCAAGGTGCCGCAGCCGGCGAATGAATGGGACCGCCTCCACTACGAGCCGCGCCTGCCAGGCTTCGGCGGCAGCGACTCGATGGACTGGACGGCCTTCCTGCAGAATCTCATGGCCAAGGGGTACAGGTATCCGTTCGTGATCGAGAACGAGGGCTGCAATTCATCGCATACGGGCAGCATGGGCGCAACCATGCAGGGCTTCCAGGCGACGATCCTCAACACGGCGCCCGTGGTGTGGCCGCTCGACATGAAGAAGGGATATGCGTTCGACGCCTCGGCGCTCAAGCCGATGCGCATGACGCTCAAGAAGGACATCCCCGTTGTGACGATGGCAGACCTTTGAAAATGCAAGGAAAGGAATTAGGATCATGAAAGGCAAAAATGGCACTCTGACGCTTCCGCAGAGCGGATGCTTCAAGGACATGGGCGGTCCATACGCGGCGATGATGACGCCCTTCACGAAAGACTACCGCATCAACGAGGGTGCGATAGAGCAGCTGATGGAGTACGGCATCGCAGGCGGACTGCGCGGCTTCTACCTCACCGGCTCATCCGGCGAGGGAATGCTACTGAGCGTGGCCGAGCGCAAGCAGGTGTTCCGCCGCGCCGCACGCGTGGCGAAGGGGCGCTGCAAGCTGATCGCCCATGTCGGCGCCGTTCGCACCGACGATTCCATCGAGCTGGCGCGCGAGGCCGCCAAGGTCGGATGCGACTGGGTGTCGTCCGTCGCCCCCGTCTATTTCGGGCAGACGTTCGAGGCGCAGTACCGTCACTACCGCGACATCTCCGAGGCGACCGACCTTCCGTTCATGGTCTACTGCTTCCGCGCCTCGCTGGTGCCCGACCGCGACGTGAGGCTCTTCGACCTCAAGAACGTGAAGGGGATGAAGTACACCGGCGGCGACTACTACGCCGTGCAGTGCCTCAAGCGCCGGCTGAACAAGGAGGCCATCTTCTTCGCCGGCCGCGACGAGCAGTTCGCATGCGCCATGGCGCTGGGGAACGTCTTCTCCGGCGCGATCGGCACCAGCGAGAACTTCCTGCCACGCCACTTCGCGAACATCTACGAGTGCTGCATGCGCAACGATTTCGCCCAGGCGGCGAAGTGGCAGGACGAGGTGAACCGCTTCGTCGAGGTCATGATCGCCGACGAGAACTGGTCCTGCTGGAAGGCTCTCGCAAAGCACATCGGCATCGACTGCGGTCCCGCGCGCCGCCCCTACGAGCCTCTTTCCCAGGCCGAGGAGCGCAAGTGGGTCAAGCGGTTCGCCGATCTGGGGATAGTGCCCAAGAACGCAGCTCTCAGATAGGGGGAAACCATGGGACTCTGCATCGGGACTGTCCAGTTCGGAATGGACTATGGCGTCCAGGGCGGGAAGCGTCCGCCCCTGGAGGATTCGCTGGCGATGCTCGACTACGCCACGCAGAACGGCGTGGACGCGATCGACACCGCCGCCGCATACGGCACAGCGGAGGAGGTAGTGGGCGAGTTCCTCGCGAGGCGGACCCTGCCGCGCGAAAGCCTGCAGGTCATATCCAAGTTCGGAACGAAGATCTTCGAGGGGGCGGATGCGGCGGCGTATCCGGCGCATCTAAGGTCCGCCGCCGAGACTTCGCTCAGGCGCCTCAGGACGGACTACCTCGACGCCTACATCTGCCACGATCCGGTTGCGGCGGGCAACCCCGCCATCATCGGCGCGATGGCGGCGTTGAAGTCGGCCGGGCTTGCGAGGCACGTGGGCTTCTCCGTGTACGAGACGTCTGAGGCGATGGCGTGCATTCCGCCGGAGACGGTGGATTTCGTCCAGGCGCCGTTCAGCATACTCGACCAGCGCATGAAGACGGGCGGATTCCTCTCCGCTGCCGCCGCGCGCGGCATCGACGTGCATACGCGCTCGGCCTTCGTGCAGGGGCTCATGCTCATGCCGCTGGATGCGATACCCGAGCGCCTGGCGGCGACGCGGCCCTTTGTCGCCGAGCTGGAGGCCGCGTGCGTGGCGCATGGCATCACGCGCCGCACGCTCGCGATCGCGTACGTGCGGTCCCAGCCGCAGATCTCGCACATCGTCTTCGGCGTCGACAACATCGGCCAGCTCAAAGAGATCGTTCACGACTTCGGCGAGGATGTCCCGGCAGGCATGATCGAGGAGATAGCCGCCCGCTTCACCGACATCGACCAGTCCATATTCATGCCGAACAAGTGGAGGAAGTGACAATGAACGATCTGCGGCTTGGCGTCATCGGTCTCAGCGAGGGCAACGGGCACCCGTACTCCTGGTCGGCCATCTTCAACGGATGCGACATGGAGTACATGAAGGACTGCGGCTTCCCGGTGATCCCCGAGTACCTCTCGAAGCAGAAGTTCCCCGACGACTGCATCCCCGGCGCGCACGTCACGCACATCTGGACGCAGGACGCGGCGATATCGCGCCATGTGGCGAAGGCGTCGCTCATCCCGAACGTCGTGGAGAAGATGGAGGACATGATAGGCCAGGTCGATGCGGTGCTGCTCGCGCGCGACGACCCCGAGAACCACTTCGCGATGGCCAGGCCGTTCATCGAGGCGGGGCTTCCGATCTACATCGACAAGCCCCTCGGGCGCACCATCCAGGAGGCGGAGGAGATATACGCGCTGGAGAGGTATCCCGGGCAGATATTCACCTGCTCGGCCCTGGCCTATTCCGACGGGCTGAAGCTGAAGGACATAGGCGAGATCCGCCACATCCAGGCGTTCGTGATCAAGGACTGGAAGAAGTACGCGATCCATGTGGTGGAGCCTGCGATGCACCTGTTCGACTGGCGTACGCCCATCCTCTCGCACAACGTCATCTCCAACGACACGAACAAGATCGTCTCGCTAAAGTGGGCCAACGGCATGACCACTACCTTCACCACGCTCTACGGCGCGCAGTGCGGCTTCCGCATACAGGCGTTCGGCACGGCTGGCGCGGCCGAGGTGGATTTCGGCGGCACGTTCTTCATGTTCAGAAACGCGCTGGCGCAGTTCGTCGGGATCGTCCGCAAGGAGCGCGTGAACGATTCCCGCGAGATAACGATGAAGGTGATGGACATCCTTGAGCGGGGGAATGCGCAATGAGCGATGGAGCGATCCTGATAACCGGCGGCACGGGTAAGATAGGTTCGCGGCTGGTGGAGCATTTCCACAGCGCGGGAAGGACCGTAGTGTTCACCTCCCGCAGCGACGAGAACATCGAAAGGACGATCGCCGGGCGCGAGCGCCTACACGGCATAAAGGTGGATTTCAGCGAGACGGACGCTCCCATGCGCGTGGCGGTGGGGCTGGAGAGCCTGGGCGTGAAGGTGGCGGATCTCGTCAACAACGCCCGCGATCTCGGCGCGCTCGGCGTTGATGCGGACGGCACCGTGCCCGACGCCAACTGGCTCGCCGAGTACCGCATCGACGTGGTGCTGCCGTACAGGCTCTCCGTTGTGCTGGCGAAAAGCCATCCGTTGAAGCACGTCGTGAACGTGTCGTCCATGTACGGCATGAACTCCTTCAATCCGCATCTCTACGAGGGGCCGTTCCGTCCGGCCCTGCAGTACGCCTGCGCGAAGGCGGCGCTCATACATCTCACGAAATGCCTTGCCGTGTGCTTCGCCGACAGGCACATCGCCGTCAACTGCGTGACTTACGGCGGCGTGGAGGGGCGCGTGGACGACAGCTTCAAGGCCCGCTACGCCAAGCTCTGCCCGATGGGACGGATGATGACGGACGACGAGACCGTGGGGTCTGTGGACTTCCTCGTGTCGGACAGGTCCGCGTACATCACTGGACAGAACATCGTCGTGGACGGCGGCTGGAGCATCTGGTAGGAAAGGACGGACGGACATGGACAGGACTAAGTCTCTCGCGCTGCAGGCCAAGGCGGCGGACATCATACCCGGAATGACGCAGCTTCTCTCGAAGCGCCCAGACCGCTACGCGCGCGGAGTCTGGCCAGGGTATTTCTCGAAGGCCAAGGGCGTGGAGGTGACGGACCTCGACGGCAACACCTACCTCGACTTCAGCATGTGCGGCATCGGGGCGACCGTCCTCGGCTATGCGGACGACGAGGTGAACGCCGCCGTGAAGCGGGTCGTGGATGACGGTTCCGCCTCGACGCTCAATCCGCCGGAGGAGGTGGTGCTCGCCGAAAAGCTCATCGAGCTGCATCCGTGGGCGGAGCAGGTGCGCTTCGCGCGCGGCGGCGGCGAGGCGATGGCGGTGGCGGTGAGGATCGCGCGCACCGCGACGGGCAGGGACACGGTAGTGTTCTGCGGCTACCATGGCTGGTTCGATTGGTATCTCGCCGCGAACCTCGGCAAGAGCGGCGCGCTGGACGACCACTGGATCTCGGGGCTCAACCCCAACGGCGTGCCGAAGGGGCTAGCCGGAACCACGATCCCGTTCCGCTACAACGACGTGGCGGACTTCCTGGCGGCGCTGGACCGCGCGGGGGACGATCTCGCCGCCATCGTAATGGAGCCCATCCGCAACTACGAACCCGACCAGGCGTTCATGGATGCGATCCACGCCGAGGCTGCGAAGAGGAAGGTGCCGCTCATCCTGGACGAGATCACGGCCGCGTTCCGCATGTGCAACGGCGGCGCGCACCTGAAGCTCGGCTTCCGGCCCGACATCGCCGTGTTCTCCAAGGCGCTGGGCAACGGATTCCCGATATCGGCGGTGATCGGCCGCAGAAGCGTGATGTCGTATGCGCAGGACGCCTTCATAACCTCGACTGCCTGGACGGAGCGCGTGGGGCCGGCGGCGGCACTTGCGATGATCGGCAAGTTCGTGCGCGTCGATGCGTCCACCCACATGCTTGCCATCTCGGATCGCGTGTGGGAGGCATGGGAGAGGTCTGCCGCGAAGCATGGCCTCGAGATCCACATCGGCGGCTTCAAGCCCCTCATCCATTTCTCGTTCGCGGAGGATCATGCCGTCAGGATATCCTATTTCACGCAGGAGATGCTGAAGCGTGGATTCCTCGCGAGCGCGGGCTTCTACGCCATGTACGCGCATTCCTTCGAGCATGTGGACCGCTACGCGGCGGCGGTCGACGAGGTGTTCGCATCGCTCGCGCGGCTCGCCGCCGCAGGCAAGGTGCGCGAAAGCCTGGAAGGAGAACCCGCCGCAAGCGGCTTCGGAAGGATCAACTAGCCATGCACGCGCATCAGTTCCACTGGATCAACTGGGTCATAGTCCTGGGGTATCTCGCCGCGATCGCGGGCGTCGGATTCTGGTTCATGCACAGAAGCCGCTCCGCCGACGACTACTTCAAGGGTGGCGGCAACCTGCCATGGTGGGCGGTGTCGCTCTCGCTCTACGCGGCCATGTTCTCGTCGATAACGTTCCTCTCCATCCCCGCGCTCGTGTACGCATCCGACATGACGTACCTGCCGATCGTCCTGGGCGCGTTCCCGGCGGTGGTGATCGCATCGCGATGGTATCTGCCGTTCTTCCGCGAACTCAACCTGACGAGCGCATACGAATACCTTGAACGGCGCTTCAATCCGGCATGCAGGTTCTTCGCCTCGGGCGCGTTCATACTCTTCATGATTGCGAGCATCGCGGTGGTGACGTATCTGCCGGCCGTGGCCCTCGCGGCCGTCACCGGCATGAACGTCAACCTCGCGATAGTGCTCGTGATGACGGTCACCATCCTCTACAGCGCGCTCGGCGGGCTGGAGGCCGTGGTGTGGAGCGACTTCGTACAGGCGCTGCTCCTGCTCGGCACGATGGTGCTCATAATGTCGTTTCTCGTCTTCGGTACTGAAGGCGGTGTCGCGGGTTTCGTGAAGACCGGCATGGCCGACGGGAAGTTCCGCGTGTTCGACTTCTCGGGCGACTGGTCGCGCGCATGCTTCTGGGTGGTGTTCCTCGGCGGGTTCATCGCCAACTTTGCGCAGTACACATCCGACCAGCGCTGCGTGCAGCGGTACATGGCGGTGAAGGACGTCGCGGCGGCGCGCAAGTCGATGTGGACGGAGGTGGTGCTCGCCGCCTCGACGAGCCTCTTCTGCTTCCTTATCGGTGTGGGACTCTGGACATGCTACCATTCCAGCCCGGACGTCGCCGCGCCCGTTCTCGCCAAGAACGACCAGATCCTCCCCGTCTACATAGCGCAGATGCTGCCGAACGGCGTCTCGGGCGTGGTATTCGCCGCAGTGGCCGCGGCGACCGTGAGCACGCTTGCCGCGAACCTCAACTCGGCGGCGTCCGCATTCACGACCGATTTCTACACGAGGCTCTTCAAGGGACGCAACCCGCTGATGTGCGGCCGCGTGTGCACGGTCGTCGCCGGTATCTTCGGCGGCGGCTTCGCGCTCGTTCTCGCCAACATGGACGTATTCTCCATCTACGAGCAGTTCCAGCGCTTCCTCGGCATACTCGCCGCAGGGCTCGGGAGCCTCTTCCTGATGGGGCTTTTCATGAAGCGCGTCAACGGCTTCGGAGCAGTGTGCGGACTCGTGGCGAACTATGCCGTCACGTTCGGGCTGGACGCGCTGCCGTGGGCCGGCAAGCCCCATCTGCTGCTTTACGGATTCTTCGGCATGGTCGCATGCCTTGTGGTGGCGCCCGTCGCTAGCCTTCTCGTCCGAGATGGCGGAAACGGAGCCGCCCGGGCATTGCCGCAGAACGGAGAGACTGTCTAAAGGCGCGGCTGACGCCGCACGTAATGAAAAACCAAAAGGAGTGAAGATGATGAAACGTATCGTGTCGCTGGTCGCGCTCGTATGCGGCGTAGTGTTTGCAGGTTCCCTCGACAATGCC
Source organism: Kiritimatiellia bacterium (assembly GCA_017525225.1). GTDB lineage: Bacteria > Verrucomicrobiota > Kiritimatiellia > RFP12 > UBA1067 > RGIG6720. The sequence continues at coordinate 29,358 of JAFXTB010000162.1, read as the reverse complement.
TGGATAAAGGGAGTTACCGACAAGTCGCCGCTTTCATACCGTCCAGGTGAGGAGATGACTTTCACCCTGACGGCGATGGGCGTCGAGGGGAGCGTCCCCGAGGGCGAGTATTTCCTAGACTGGAAGCGCACCGATGACTTCGGCGGGAAGGAGAACGGGCGCATCCCGCTTTCCGCGATGCCGTTCACCTACAAGGCCAAGATCGACAAGCCGGGGTTCGTGCGCCTCGAGGCGTATGTCGTCGACAAGGCAGGCACGCGCTACAGGAAGGTGTACACCGGCGATACGACTACGCCTGAGGGACGCAGGGCGATGAACGAGTTCGAGCGTCGCAAAAGGTTCGTGTTCTTCGATGGCGGCGCCGGCGTGTGCCCCGAACAGCTCGCCACTCATCCGGAGCCCGCCGACTTCGATGCATTCTGGGCGAAGCAGTACAAACGCCTCGACCTCGTACCGATCAAGGCGGACCGCATCGAGATAAAGTCGCCCAACGCGAACTGCCGCTTCTTCGCGGTGCGCGTCGACTGCGCCGGGCTGCGTCCTGTGACCGGCTACCTCTCCGTCCCCAAGGACGTGTATGCAGGCAAGACATATCCCTGTCGTCTTTCGACGCATGGCTACAACGGCGACGCCTGCAGGCACGTAAAGTCCGCATACCTGCGCAGCGGGGAGATCGAGTTCAACATCAACGCGCACGGTCTGAAGCTTGAGGAGTTCGGCGCGACCGATGCCGACACCAAGGCGCTCCGCTGGGAGACGCGCTCGCACGGCTACTCCTACGCCTTTGACCCGAAGCAGAACGCCGACCCGGAGGTCGCGTACTTCAACGGCATGGTGCTCCGCGTCAAGCGTGCGCTGCAGTTCCTCAAGACGGTCGAGGGTTGGAACGGAAAGGATCTCATCGCCTCCGGCGGCAGCCAGGGCGGACTGCAGACGATATGGGCCGCCGGCTGCGGAGAAGGGGTCACCAAGGCGGAAAGCGGCATCACCTGGTGCTGCGACATGTTCATGAACGGGACGCGCCTCAAGCGCGAGATATCCAGCGACGGATGGTACATCCCGTGGACCGATGCGATGGGCTACTACGATGCGGCGAACTTCGCCCGGCGCATACCGTCCACCTGCCGTACCGAGATCACGCGCGCCGGCCTGGGCGACTACTGCTGTCCGCCGATGGGGCTTGCGAAGCTCTGGAACAACATACCGGGCAACAAGAAGATCACCTGGGTCCAGGGATCGCAGCATGGATACGTCCCGCCGTCGTACGAAGGCCGCGATCTTGTGATCGAGTGCCAGTAGACGCCGGAGAATCAACGGTTCACCCCAACGCCCTTGCCCTGCGCAAGGGCGTTTTGCCATGAAGGCGCCGTTCGGTTCTGCGTCCATCCTCTTGATCCTCCGTTCTGCTGGCGTCAGGCGGTGCGTTTTGGTATAATGCCGGCCATGAAAACAGGATTAATCTCTGCCGTGATGGCGGCATCGGTCGCTTTTTGCGCCCGGGCCGAGGTCTGGAACGATCCCGATACTGGCTGCACCTGGAACTATCGCATTGTCGGCGGCATGGCCGAAATCCAGAAGATGGCGCCGCAAGCGTACCCGGGACACCTTGAAATTCCCGCCACGCTTGGCGGCAAGGATGTGGCAGGCATCGGCAACAGCGCGTTCATGAACTGCAGCAATCTCACCAGCGTCGCGATCCCTGATGGCGTGGTGAATCTGGGGAATGGAGCGTTTGCGCGATGCTTCGGCCTTGAACGGTTGACGATGCCCGGCAGCGTGACGAACATCGGGATGAGCGCCTTTTCGCTTTGCTCGAATCTGGTTGACGTCACGCTCCCCCAATGCGCATGTACAGGACGCATTGCCACGGTGTTCATGAGTTCGTTCCAGCGCATGACGCATATAGCCCTTGCCGGTGGAGTGGCGGTCATCGGGACCAATGCCTTTGTCGGTTGCCAGGCGCTGAAGGGCGTCGACTTGCCGGAGGGACTCACGGAGATAGGGTATGGCGCCTTCAGAAACTGCACCAACCTGACGGGTGTCACCATTCCGCGCAGCGTTGTGAAGATAGACGACTGTGCATTCGATTCCTGCACTGCGCTGTCTAGAGTGTCCTTTGCCGAGCCGTCGAGCCTTGCCTGGGTGGGGGACTACGCCTTCCGCGGCTGTCCGCTTTCGACGTATAGCTTCAATCCTCCCGATGCGGTGGAGCATGTCGGCAGAGACGCCTGGAAATTTGACAATATCGGCTACCTGCCGATGTCGATCGGCAGCACCTATGGGTTGTCTCCAGGCAAGGTGTACGTTGTCTCCAATCTGATTGTGGCGTCCACCGGCAGGCTGATAGTTCCTCCGGGGACGACCATCAAGTTCAAGCGTGGCGGGCTGCTCAGGGTCATGGGCGTACTGGATGTGCATGGTACGCGTGAATTCCCGGTGGTGTTCACCTCGGCAAGAGATGACACCCATGGCGGCAACACGAATCCCGAGGAAGGGAATGTCGCTCCGGAGATAGGGGACTGGGCCGGAATAATAAACCAAACGGGGACGGCATATCTGAACTATGCCAACATCTACTATGGTGGCGCACCTGATGGCATGGTGCAATCTGGAATATCGCATGGGATGGTGGTTGCACGTCGCGGAACCAACTACCTTTCTGGATGCATCTTGAAGCATTCTGCGACAAGGATGATCGGTGTGGTGGAAAGTGCAGGAAGGGTGTATGCCGAGAACTGCATCCTTGAAGACGCAGATTTTGGAATAGACAATCATTGGACAGGTATGGCGGATGAGACCTCTCGGGAACGAGCGACATTCGTGAACGGGATAATCTCCCAGTGCAGGCAAGGGGCATTCGGCACCGTTGTCAGCAATTCCGTGTTCTGGATGTGTACAACTTGCGCCCCTGGCTCGTTGACCGTAAATTGCCTGGCCTATTCGGGGGGGCAGGAGATCCCTACAAACTGGGTTTCATACGTCGGGGGTGATGATGCGGCAAGTGGCATGACATACGGAGATCCCCTCTTTGCCGATCCTGAAAACGGTGATTTCAGGATTGAACTTGCCTCTCCATGCATAGATGCGGCCGGTGTCATGGCACCAACAAATGATTTCTACGGACAACCGCGCGTGACAAGCGTCAAGAACATACCCGGCGGCGCTGCAAATCTGGCTGACATAGGAATTTTCGAGGTGCAGAGCCGGGCCAAGGTCGATCTTGTTGCGACGAGTGTCGGCACGGATGGGGAGGTTTCTCCGGGTGAGATGCTGAGGGTGAGCTGGGTGGTTTCCAATGGAGGAGATTGCATCGTGGCAGGCTCGTGGCGCGACAATGTATCGCTTGTATCCGCCAATGGCCGCACGGTGTCCCTTGGAGAAAGAAATTCCGAGGGGAGCATCCCTCCTGGTGGAAGCATCGTCTGTTCGGGTACTTTCATGGTGCCTGCGCTGAAAGAGGGGCCATGGTTTCCAAAAGTGCAGATAAATACACATCGCGACATATTGGAAGGAGATCATACCGAAAACAATGCTGTTGTGGGTTCCGTTCCTGTCGAGATCGTTGTTGCCGCTACAGATGTTTCATCGGCAGTTTCAGGACGCGTGTCGCCCGGCGTTCCAGCCGTGCTAAAATTGCCATTCAACCAGGATACGGTCAACCGGCTCGTTCGCATAGCCGTTCCAGAAGGGACCAGGGTGACTTGGGGTTTTGGGTTCATGCCGCAGGATACCCTATGTTCCGGCAAAGCCACAGTAGTGGGTGATGGCGTTGCGTTCATGGTCCCAGAAGGTGCTGTCGAAACATATGTCGTGATGGAAAGCGATGTCTCCGCAGGGTACACGCTATCGACGGAACCCGATGGGATTGCGATCACTGGCGTTGTCCCTGCCGTACTGCCTTCGTCAGGCATCGCGACGCTTTCCATCGATGGCACTGGATTCACTCCGGCAACATCGGTCTCCTTTACGGGCACACGGACGATTCCGGCATCAAGCGTGACCTACGTGTCCTCGGATCGCATTCTTGCAAAGGTTGACTGCGGCATGTTGACGCCTGGCATGCGTCATGATCTGGTTGCGGTCGCAGGTGTTACCAGTGCTCGTTTGGCGGCCGCGCTTGCGGTCCAGGCTAGTCCAGCCCAGCCCAAGCTATCGTTTTCCATTGACACGCCGGCCTTTGTACGTAGTGGACGCATCTCCTCGGGTTTCGTGGAGTGGCACAATTCTGGCAATGCCGAGGCCCTTGCTCCAATCATTACACTGAAGGCATCGAATGGTACAGCCCTTTCGCTCACACAGGATGGCGAGTATTCCAAATCGGCCATATTCATAGGTGCAGGCAAATCCGCGCAGGCTGGCAAGATCATGCCGGGCGAGACCGGACGCCAATACTTTTTCTTCAGTCCGGGTGGAGGAGAATACAATATTTCGTATTCCGTACTTGGCTTTGACTGGGATGTCAAGCGGGACAGCGTGTTCACGACATGGAAGGATTTTGCAGAAGGGCTTTCTGTCGCAGTGACGCGACTTGGTCTTGCCGGGCTCGAGGCGGGAGATTTCACGCGTGCAAGAGATCTCGCCAACAAGACGGCAATTGGGTTCGACAATGCGATGGTGACAGGTAGGCTTTTCAACGATGCGATCTCTCGTCCCATGGTCGGACGACCGGTTGCGCTGAAAGACGATTCTGGAACTGTGGCGCATTCGGCCGTCACTGGACAAGAAGGGGAGTTCGCCTTTTTTGATGTACCAAAGTCGGCAGGACTCTGGCTAGAGACCGAAGATGTGGATGGTGTGAGACGTACGCCGATAAGTACCGCTTCAGGAGACTGTCTTGACCTTGTTGTTCATTCGTCGCTGCGACCGATTGCCGGGACGGTTGTGTCGGCTGCAGGATATGTCATGCAGCCGGGAGCGCAGGTGGAACTGCTTGCGGACGGTGGGCGGATCGATTCCGCTACTACCGACTCGTCAGGAGGCTTTGTGTTCTGGGGTGTCACCAATGACAATTGCATTGTCCGTGTCCTTGCACACAAGGTCTTTCCAGAAACGGAGATGCCAGTCGGTTCTGGTGCATTTGACGGACAGATTATTCTGCCGACTGCCGCGAGGATAGAAGGAAGGGTCTCATTCGAGAGCGGCCACGCGCCGCCCGTTGACCTGCCGATCATCTTGGTAGCGACAGACGGCACTACCAATGCCTTAATGTATTCAGCATCGACGGATGCGAATGGGAGGTTTGCGATTCCTGGTGTACAGCCAGGGGAATATACGATTTCTTCCATTGAACGATATGCCAAGTCGTTTGAGGATATAAAAGTCGCTGCGACCAGGGATGAGACGGCATTTGTTGACATCGCAATCCCGTCCTTTTTGCCATTCCGTCCAAACATGTCGGTATGTTTTGCCCCATGCGAGATAACTTTCGAGATAGATGACGAAGCGGTTCTTGCGTCAAAAGCTTTTCAATGGGATTTTGATGCGGACGGGACCATTGATTCTACCGAAGTCGCCCCGACGACGGTATATGCGCAAAGTGGAATCTACGATGTCATGCTTCAAGTTCAAGATGATGAAGGAACATGGACAAATTATGCGTACAGTGCATGTGTTGAGGTAAGAGAGAATGTTGGTACGGAATTGAATGAAGGCGTAAGATCGCTGTCCGCAGGAGATTTGGTCTCTATGGCATCCGAGAATGAAATCGTTGTTGATGAAGCGATCGGCTCGGATTGCAAGGTGGGAGATGTTCTCGTCGTGCCGTTCCGTGATGGTCCGGCTGCGGTAAAGGTGGAATCGATTGACAGAGGTTCTGGTGGTATCGCGCTCAGGGTACAGGCAGCAGATGTTACAGATGTATTCCGTTCTGTCTCTGGAGTTGTTGCAAAAGGAGGGGCTGAGAGTTGGTTTACAGCGAAATTAAGCGAGATTCTGCCACAGATCCGTAATTCTTGTCCGTATGCTCCGTTCAAGATATCCAATACCATAATTGGTGAGCTTAAATTTCCATACATAACGATAGCCCCGGAGATAGATGGGCATATGGCTTTCGAGGTCTCTGACGGGAAGATAACGATGGTCTATTTTGAGGTGGCGCGTTCTGTGTCTATCAATGTGGGTGTCGACTTTAGTGCAGGAATCGATTTCCAGCCGATTAATGTCTCCAAATCAGTTGAACTTGGAAAATTCATGGCGGGACCGATACCGATGACGGTTGAGGGATCGGCATATGTGAGTGGTGGTATACATGGGGGCTATGATGGAAGATTTGAGTTGGTTTCACGGACCGACAGACGTGGAAGATGGTTCAGATATGATGCGAATGGACCTCGCTCTGGACCGATCAATGAAAGAAAGTCCAATGAAAAGACAAAGAGCGCCTTTTGCCCAGGCTTCGCGATTGAGGCCGGGCTCGGTGTCGATGTCGGCGCTGGATTTAATTTCAAGGCGGTCAAGGCCAAGGCACTTGCTATTGGGGTAAAGGTAGGACTTGATTGCTCCTACAAGAAAACCTTGAGAGGGGAATTTGAGCCAGATGAAGGGCAGTTTGTGCTTGGTGCGGGTGGATCGATCACCTTCACTCCATTCGAGGCTGGAGTAGGGTTAGGATGCTGGGAAGGTAAAGTCGCCATCCTTCCCCAAAGTTGGCCTCTTGTACGGGGTGAGTGTCCATTCCGCGTGTCATATTCAGCAGTGCCAAAGATCTTGAGTAAGACGATTGATGACAAAGGAAATGCGAGGGTGACAACCGGAGTAGATTGGAACGATTCAGAACATTGCGATTATTTGGAATCCATAAACTGGGGCGATGGTAGTCCGGAATTCTTCGGTAGCTCCTACACGCACAAATATGAAACGAAAGGATTCAAGGATCCGTTGGAAGTACGCGTTGTCGTCACCCAAAAGTACAAGGACGGTTTGACGCGAGATAAAAAAGCGTTTGCAAATCTCGTAATCAATCCTCAAAGGTGTAAGTGTGGGCCAAATTGCCCTACGTGCGATGGTGATTGCGAGAACTGCCAGTGTGGCGCCGGTGGCGGCGGCGGAGGAGAAGGCGGCGGAGGAGGTAGCAGTGTCGCCGGGCGGGACCCCAACGAGATGGCGGGACCGCTGGGGAAGGGCGATCCAGATACGCAGCGTTTCGTGAAGCCGGGGCAGTGGATGCCGTATACGATCTACTTCGAGAACCAGACCAATGCCACTGCCGCCGCACAGGAGGTATTTGTGACCAACTCCTTGAGCGAGTATCTCGACTGGTCCACCTTCGAGATGGGCGAGGTGGCGTTTGGCGACCAGATCGACCTTGGTCTCGCCGGCAAGCAATGCGCCACGAACGAGGTGACGATGACCGGCACGAACCTAATTGTCCGCTCCATTGTCGATCTCGACAGCGACAAGGGCGAGGTCCGTTGGTACATGCGGGTAGTCGATCCTGCTTCAGGCGACACATGGCCGAAAGATGTGAGAGGTGGATTCCTGCCGCCGAACAACCCTGCGACGCATTGCGGCGAGGGACATCTCACCTACCGCGTCAAGGTGCGCGAAGATGCGCCTCCTGGCGTACGCATCGACAATTCAGCCATCATCGTGTTCGACACGAACGACCCGATCGAAACCGATCCCGCGTGGTGGAACACCGTCGCGCCGGAAAGATGGACTGTGAATTTCGCCGAGGCGAACGTCGAATCCGACGAGGGAAGCAACGTGGTCATTCGCGTGATGGGCGGCAATGCCGACACGAATTCAAGCGTGAAGCTGTATCTCGCGTACAACACCGCTTCGGCGGTGGATCTGAACCTGGGCAAGACGAAGTATCCGGTCACGCTCACGTGGGCGGCGGGCGAGGTCGGGGAGAAGGTTGTCACGATCCCGGTCAAGGCCGATGCGCTCGTGGAGGGCGATGAGCTCCTCACGCTCCAGCTGGCTGCGGCGAGCGGCATGGCGCTGGGCGAGGCCAGGGTCTGCACGGTACGGATCAAGGACGCGCAATGGCCCGACGTGGCGAACGAAGAGGAGGAGGAGACCAGAGGGCTGGCCGCCCTGCCGGCGGGGGCGACGGCGGTGTATGCGGCCCGCTCGGCGAGCGGGCCCTACCAGGAGGGCGACGTCCTGGCGGGCTACTTCACGAAGAAGGACAAGAAGGGCAACGTGACGGCGAAGGCTCTGCCCGGGTACGTGTTCGTCGGCTGGACGTACTCGAACGGGAAGACGTACTCCACCAAGGCCACGATCGCGGACAAGACGCGCAAGTCCAAGAAGGTGACGCCGAAGTTCGCCGTTGCGCGGTATGTGCGCGCTCTCGCCGATCCAGCGAACGGCGGCAAGACCACGGGCAGCGGCAGGTACGCCGATGGCAAGGTGGTGACGCTGAAGGCGACGCCGACGAAGTATTGGAGCTTCGAGGGATGGTATAGAGAGTGTGAAGAGGGGATAGTGAATAGTGAACAGGTTGGTGGTTTAGGAGAATTCCTTGCGAAATCCGCTACGATCAAGGTGACGGCCACGAACGACGCCACGTACTACGCGACGTTCAAGCCGTATCCGAAGGTGACGGTGGTCGTGGACAACAAGGCGGGCGGCACGGTGAAGGGCGCTGGCTCGTACCTCGCCGGCAAGACCGCCACACTGAAGGCCACGCCTAAGAAGGGGTATGCGTTCACCGGCTGGGTGACTGGGGACGGGGAAGAGGCAACGGTGCTGTCGCTTGCCACAACCTACAAGTACAAGGTGCCGGCGGACGGCGCGTCGCTCACGGCCACTTTCAAGAAGGAGAGCGAGCTCGCGAAGCCGACGCTGACGTGGGCGGAGACGAATCTCACTGTCGGCGTGAGCTATTCGGCGAAGCTGTCGGTTGTGGGCGAGAGCGTGGTGTCGATCACGAAGGTGACGGGACTGCCGAAGGGATTGAAGTTTAAGAGCGGCAAGGTGACCGGTGTGCCCACCGTTAAGAAGGTGTACACTGCGACGGTGACGGTCGCGCTCGCGTCCAACAAGAAGAAGACCTGGACCTACAAGGTGAAGCTCGATGTGGCAGAGCTCCCCGCGTGGGCCGTGGGTACGTTCAAGGGGACGCTCTATGCTGCCGCGACGGGCGAGACGCCGCCTGCCGCGAAGGGTACCGTGACGCTGACCGTCGGGAAGACGGGCAAGGTGTCCGGCAAGTTCGTCGATACGAAGAAGAAGTCGTATTCCTTCTCGGTCGGATCGTTCAATTCGTTCACTGACGGCGTGCTGCGCACCAAGGCGACGATGAAGTACGGCAAGAAGTCCGTGACGGTGGAGATCGCGGTGGGGCAGGACGGCGAGACGTCCGTCGGTTTCGCCGAGGTTGGTTCCACAGCCGCGCCCTTCAGCGGCTCGACGGCGGTATTGAAGAAGTGAGCAGTTTGGTTTTTGCTTTTTCCCGCTCCGCAAGGCAGGGCTTTTTGCTATAATATCCGCCTATGAACATTTTGAAGATGATTTTCGGCACGAAGAATGCGCGCGACCTCAAGAAGCTGAGGCCGATCGTCGACGAGATCAACCGCATTGAGGCCGAGTACCAGGCAAGGAACCTCACGGACGAGGATTTCCCGAAGATGACGGCGGAGTTCCGCCGTCGCCTCGAGGCGCGTGAAGTCACGCTGGACGGTCTTCTGCCCGAGGCGTTCGCGCTCGTAAAGAACGCCTGCCGCCATCTCGTTGGCACCACTGCGGAGGTATGCGGCCATACCCTCACGTGGGACATGGTCCCGTTCGACTGCCAGCTCGTGGGCGGCATCGTGCTGCACCAGGGCAAGATCGCCGAGATGCAGACCGGCGAAGGCAAGACGCTCGTCGCCACGCTGCCGCTATACCTCAACGCCCTCACGGGGAAGAACGTGCAGCTCGTGACGGTCAACGACTACCTCGCCCTGCGCGATGCCACCTGGATGGGGCATCTTTTCAAATACCTGGGGCTCACCGTGGGCTGCATCCAGAACACGATGGACTCCGCGGAGCGCTACGCGCAGTACCGCTGCGACATAACGTACGGCACCAACTCCGAGTTCGGTTTCGACTACCTGCGCGACAACGGCATGGCCACAAGCCCGGAGCAGGTGGTGCAGAACGGCCACCACTTCGCGATCGTCGACGAGGTGGACTCGATCCTCATCGACGAGGCACGTACGCCGCTGATCATATCTGGCCCCGCGACGATGTCCACAAGCGCGCAGTACACGGCCATGAAGCCGCTGGTGGAGACGATCGTGCGCATACAGACGCAGCAGTGTAACGACTTCATCGCGCAGGCGAAGAAGGCGCTCGCGGCGGGCGAGGAATGGGAGTGCAAGCGCCGGCTCTACCAGGTGTACCACTCCATGCCCAAGCACAAGCAGATGCTCCACATGTACGAGGATGCGTCCATCCGCAAGCTCCATGAGGACGTGGAGATGCAGATGCTCTCCGAGATGCACAAGGAGGAGGGGCGTGCGCTCAAGGAGGAGCTCTACTTCACGATCGACGAGCGCACGCGCGAGGTCGCACTCACGGACAAGGGCTGCGACAAGATGAATCCGCAGGATCCGAAGATGTTCGTGATACCCGATCTCGCCGGCGAGATGAGCCAGCTGGATGGCGACCACGAGATGTCGGCGGCGGACAAGGCCGAGAAGAAGCGTGTGCTGCAGGCCGATTTCATGGAGCGCTCGGCGCGTGTGCACGTGGTGGACCAGTTGCTCCGTGCATACTGCCTGTACGAGCGCGACGTCGACTACGTGGTGCAGCCCGATCCCCAGACTGGCGTGGGCCACGTGTACATCGTCGATGAGTTCACTGGCCGCATACTTCCCGGCCGTCGCTGGTCCGACGGTCTCCACCAGGCCGTCGAGGCGAAGGAGGGCGTGGAGATCGAGAAGGAATCGCAGACTCTCGCCACGATCACGATCCAGAACTACTTCCGCCTCTACAAGAAGCTTGCCGGCATGACGGGCACGGCCGAGACGGAGGCGCGCGAGTTCAAGGACATCTACAAGCTGGATGTGACCGTAATCCCCACCAACCGCCCGATCCGCCGCATAGACGGCAACGACCAGATATACCGCACGCAGCGCGAGAAGTACAAGGCGATCATAGCCGAGGTGCAGGAACGCCACGCCGCCGGCCAGCCGGTGCTGCTCGGCACGGTGACGGTGGACACGTCCGAGGTGCTTTCACGCCTGCTGAAGGTGGCGAAGATCCCGCACGAGGTGCTGAATGCGAAGAACCACGCCCGCGAGGCCGAGATAGTCACGCTTGCGGGCCAGCCCGGTGCCGTGACGATCGCCACCAACATGGCGGGCCGCGGCACAGACATCAAGCTCGGCCCCGGCGTGGTGACGCTGCCGCAGGAGGTGGTGAAGAGCCAGCTTTCGCTGAAGGACCGTCTGCCCGGCACGAAGGACACGATCCAGAAGATACTTGAGGCGCATCCGCAGGGCCTGCACGTGATAGGGTCCGAGCGGCATGAGTCCCGCCGCATCGACCGCCAGCTGCGCGGCCGCTGCTCGCGCCAGGGCGACCCGGGAAGCTCGCAGTTCTACATCTCGCTCGAGGACAACCTGATGCGACTGTTCGGCTCGCAGAAGCTCTCGGGCATAATGCAGCGCCTCGGCATGAAGGAGGGCGAGGTGATGGAGCACCGCTGGCTGAACAAGTCGGTGGAGACGGCCCAGCGCCGCGTTGAGCAGCAGCACTACGCCATCCGCAAGCGCACGCTCGAATACGACGACGTGATGAACAAGCAGCGTTCCATCGTTTACGAGCTGCGCGGCACGATCCTCTCCGGCACGCCCGAGACGGTGCACGGTACGATCCTCGATGTGTTCAACGATCTCATCCTCACGCAGTGCGAGCGGTATCTCTCTGACCCGAAGAACCCGGGGCTCGAGGATTTCTCCAACTGGCTCGGCGTAACGTTCCCGGTCACCGTCTCGGAGGACGAGCTGAAACCCTTCCTTGGCGAGCCGGCGAAGGCCGCCGACCTCGTCTACTCTCGCGTGCAGGAGGCCTACGAGGGCAAGTGCGCGAGCGAGGACCAGTCCGTGCTTCCGTACATGGAGCGCGGGGTGTTCATCAGCTGCATAGACCGCCAGTGGCAGGACTACCTGCGCGCGATGGACGATCTTCGTCACGGTGTGAGCCTGCGCAGCTACGGCCAGCGCGATCCGCTCGTGGAATACAAGCGCGAGGCGTTCGGCATGTTCGAGAACCTGATGAACACCATCAAGACGGAGGTCGCGAACCTGGAGTTCCGTGCCACCACGGCGTCGAACATGCGGCGCATGATCGCTGCGGCAGAGGCGTCGCAGGCGAACGTGCGCCTTTCAGGCGGCGAGTCGGCGCTTGAAAGCACGCTTGGCGGGCAGCACCCCGCCGCCCAGCCTGCGCCAAGGCCGGCGCAGGCGCAGCAGGGGGCGTCCGCACCGAAGTCGGTGAACGACGTGTTCGCATCGATGATAAACCAGGTTGGCGGTGGCGGGATTCCACGTCCGATGCGCGCACCTCGGCCGCCGCGCGCCGCGGCCACGGTGGGCAGGAACGACCCATGCCCGTGCGGGAGCGGAAAAAAATATAAAAAGTGTTGCGGTCGCGGTCAGATTTAGGTATGATTCCCGCCTAGCCTTTTACAGGGCGCCAGATGATTGATGCCCTTGAACTCAAAAAAGGAGAAAGAGCCATGAACAACATGAAAAAGATAGTCGTTCTGACGTGCGCGTGCGCGGCGGCGCTTGCAGTCGTCGCCCGTCCAGGCCCTGGGTTCGGCCCTGGGTTCCGCGGGCCGCACCACCACCATCACCACCATGGCGCGGCAATCGGCGCTGGGATCGTAGGCGCCGGCATCCTCGGCGCGGCGATAATCGATGCGGCTACGCGTCCGGCCCCTCCGCCGCCCGTCGTGGCGGCGCCCACCGTCGTGACGCCTGCGCCCGTCGTGGTGCAGCAGCCCACGGTCGTGGCGGCGCCCACGGTGGTGACGACCGGCCACTACGAGACGCGCGTGCAGAACGTGTGGGTCGAGGGCCGCTATGTCGACCAGTTGACGGCCAACGGAGCGGTGATCCGCACGTGGCAGCCCGGCCACTACGAGCAGCAGACCTCCCAGGTTTGGGTTCCGTAAATGGCGGACGAATTTCTGGTCTTTGACCATGTGACGAAACGTTTCGGCGCCCTTACGGCCGTCGACGACGTTTCGTTCTCCATAAAGAAGGGAGAGTTCTTCTCCCTCCTTGGACCGTCCGGATGCGGGAAGACAACCCTGCTCCGGATGGTCGGCGGATTTGAGCGTCCTGATTCAGGGCGCATCTATCTGGACGGCAAGGACATCACGGACGCCCCGCCGAACATGCGGCGCGTACACACCGTGTTCCAGAACTATGCGCTCTTCCCGACGATGACGATCTGGGACAACATCGCGTTCTCGCTCCGTCTCGCGAAGAAGCCAAAGGCCGAGATAGAGGAGAGCGTCGACGCGATCCTCGAGATGATACGCATGTCGGACCATGCCTGGAAGTACCCGAGCCAGCTCTCCGGTGGACAGAAGCAGCGCGTGGCGATCGCGCGCGCTCTCGTGGACCGGCCGCAGGTGCTGCTGCTGGACGAGCCTCTTGCCGCTCTCGACCTGAAGCTCAGGCAGCACATGCTCCTCGAGCTTGATACGATCCACGACCAGGTAGGCATCACGTTCGTGTACGTGACCCACGACCAGGGCGAGGCGATGTCGCTTTCAGACCGCATCGCCGTGATGAACCTCGGCAAGGTGGAGCAGCTGGATACGGCCGCGAAGATATACGAGGCCCCCAGGAGCTCGTTCGTGGCTGCGTTCATCGGCGACACCAACTTCCTGGTGGGCGAGATAGTCTCCACCGAAGGCGACTACTGCACGATAAAGGTGGAGGGGCTCGGCGCTGTAAGCGCCTACAACGACCGCAAGCTGGATGTCGGGCGCAAGGTGCATCTATCGGTACGGCCCGAGAAGATCCGCGTCACCCTCAACCCGCCGCCGCCCGAGAAGGGGGCAGGCATCAACATCTTCACGGCGGAAGTCACGGACGTCATCTACCAGGGCGTGTATACGAAGTACTGGCTGAAGAGCGGCGGACGCTCGATGTCCGCGCTGAAGCCCCATTCGCGCTTCCTGCTCGACCAGGAATCCATTACCTGGAAGGACAGGGTCTACCTCTGGTGGCATCCCGACGACGGGTACATGGTCGAGAACTTCTCACCGATGGACGTATCGCTCATCCAGGACCCCCCTGCGCCCAAGGAGTCCTCAACGCCATGACACGCTCGGGACGCTGGGCGGAATGGGGGGTGTCGCTTCCCTCGTTCGTGTGGCTGACGGTGTTCTTCGTCGTCCCCACGCTGATAGTCCTTTCCATAGCCTTCCACGCGCCTTCGTCGGACGGCGGGTTCGCATCGGGTTTCACGATGGAGACATGGAAGGCCGTGGTGCGCACCCCCTACAAGGAGATCGTGTGGCGGACGATATGGATATCCGCGGTGACAACCGCGGTCTGCATACTCCTGTCGCTCCCTTGCGCGTATTCGATCGCCCGGATGAACACGCGCTGGCGGGCTATAGTGGCAGGCCTCATAATGCTGCCGTTCTGGACCAGCTTCATCGTGCGCGTGTTCGCCTGGCGCACGCTCCTGAACCCCGAGGGATTCCTGCAGCACGTCCTCATTGCGCTGGGGTTGGCTGACGCGAGCGTGTCGCTCAACTACAACTCCGGCGCGATCCTCGTTGTGAGCGTGTATTCGTTCCTGCCTTTCGCCATCATGCCGATCTACACTGCGGCGGAGAAGTTCGACTTCTCGCTGATGGAGGCGGCGCGCGACCTCGGAGCGAGAAGCTTCTTCGCGTTCCGCAAGATATTCCTGCCCGGCGTGAAGCGCGGGGTGGTGAGCGCGATACTCATGGTGTTCATCCCGGCCATCGGCTCGTACGTGATCCCCGATCTCGTGGGTGGACGCGACTCCGAGCTCATCGGCAACAAGATCTACCAGCGAACCTTCCCGGACCGCAACCTGCCGCATGCCTCGGCGCTTGCGGCGGTCATGGGCTTCTCCGTGCTGCTGCCGCTCGCATGGGTGGCCTGGATGATTAAGCGCCAGGATGCGCGCGAGGCGAAGCGCCTCGCCGAAGCGACGGCTCGCAAGCTTTCCGGGGGCGCGGCATAGGGGCGTGAAAGATGAAGCGTAGCAAGTTCGCAGTCGTGGTGCTTGGCCTGGTGATGGTCTTCCTCTATCTGCCGATAGTGGTGCTGGTTGCCAATTCGTTCAACGAGGCGAAGTTTGGCGGCGAGTGGGCGGGATTCACGTTCAAGTGGTACAAGGCGCTATTTTCGTCCCAGAACCATGCCATCTGGGAGGCCTTCCAGCGTTCGATCATCGTTGCCACGTTCGCCACGTTCGCCTCGTGCGTCATCGGCACTACGGCGGCGGTGGCGCTGCACCGCTGGAAGGGGCGCCTGCAGAGCATCCACTACGGTCTGATCTACACGCCGCTCGTCATGCCGGAGATACTGATGGGCATCTCGCTGTTGATGATGTTCACGGCGGCGGGCATAGGCTGTGGACTCACCACCATCTGGATCGCCCACACGACCTTCTGCGTATCATACGTGGCGATGACCGTGCTGGCGCGCCTTCAGGACTTCGACGACCGCATCACCGAGGCTGCGTACGATCTCGGGGCAGGGCCGTTCTACGCCTTCTTCCACGTGGTGTTGCCGATCCTGCTGCCGGGCATAGTGGCTGGCGGGCTTCTGGCCTTCACCCTGTCCATCGATGACTTCGTCATCACGTTCTTCGTCACAGGGCCCGGCGCCGACACACTGCCGCTCAAGATCTACTCCATGATCAAGCATTCGCGGCAGATGCCGGTGATCAATTCGCTCTCGACGCTGATGCTTCTGATGACATGCCTGCTGGTTGCGGCATCGCGCCTCGTCGCCAACCGCCGCCGCCGCGTCCGCACGCGCTAGTCACACCTCGATGCGCGTTATCCTGCGTATCGCCAGCCAGCCGCAGACGATCAGCGTGAGCGCCACCGCCACGCATGCCGCGCCCTTGAGCGACATGAGGAAGGGGAGCATGAGGCCGGGCTTCATCACGGTCATCGCGATTCCAAGCACTAGCGGCATCAGCGAAACTACAATCCCCTGTAGACGCCCCTGTGCGGTAAGCGTGCGTACGCGCCTTTCGATGCGCATGCGTCCGCGGATCGTCTGGGAGATGCGGTCGAAGATCTCGGTGAGGTTGCCGCCAGTCTTGCGGGCGATGTCGATTGCCGTGCATACGAGCGTGAGGTCCTCGGAGGCTACGCGCCTGTCGAGAGATGCCAGGGCGTCGTCGAAGGCCATGCCCACGCGCAGTTGCTGCAGCAACACGGAGAATTCCTGGCGGATGGGGTTCTCTCCGCTTTCCACGACGCTTTCAAACGCCTGGTTGATGGAAAAGCCTGCCCTTAGCGCGTTGGACATCGTGCCTAGCGCATCGACGAGCTGCTCGTTGAATTTGACGCGCCGGCGTTCACGCAGGATGGCTACGTAGCGTCCAGGCAGGGTGAAGGTGAACGCGCCTGCCGCCAGCCCAAGGACGATCCCGCAGAGCGTGGATATGGCGTTCGTGAAGCTGAAGAGCGGTATGAAGAAGAGGAAGAACGCCGCCAGGGCGGCAAGGCGTCCCAGCTCCGCTATCTTCGCCGGGGATACGAACAGGAAGATGTCCGCGAACTGCCGACTGGTCTCTTCGCCCATCTGGGCGGCGTAGCTGCCGGTCCCCTCGTTCAGCGCGGACACGAAGAGCCATGCGAACCCGCCGAATGCGAGACCCGCCAGCATGACCGCGCCGCCGAAGAGGATGTGCAGGTCCATCACGGCATCTCCCCGGCGGTCTCAAGCCTGACTTCGCGTGTTGAGGAAGGGTCGAAGAGCGCGGGATCCAGGCGGAGCCCTCTGCTACGCAGATGCTCGAAGAAGGTCGGCATGGCGCCTGTAGGACCGAAGGACCCTACGACGCGTCCTCGCTCGTCCACACCTATCTGGCGGAAGGCGAAGAGGTCCTGCATCACGATCTGCTGTCCTTCCAGTCCGGTGACCTCCGATATGGCAACGACCTTGCGGCTGCCGTCGGAGAGGCGCGATTCGTGTATGATGATGTCCACGGCGGATGCTATCTGCTCGCGGATGGCGCGCGACGGCAGCTCCATGCCGCTCATCAGCACCATCGTCTCGAGACGCGATATGACGTCGCGCGGCGAGTTGGCGTGCACCGTCGTTAGCGATCCATCATGGCCCGTGTTCATGGCCTGCAGCATGTCGAGCGCTTCGCCGCCGCGGCATTCGCCTACGATGATGCGGTCGGGGCGCATGCGAAGGCAGTTCTTCACCAGGTCGCGGATCGTAACCGCGCCGCGGCCCTCGATGTTTGGCGGACGGGCCTCCAATCGCACCACGTGCGGCTGCGCAAGCTTCAGTTCCGCTGCGTCCTCGACGGTCACGATCCGCTCCGTAACGGGGATGAATCCGGAAAGCAGGTTCAGAAGGGTCGTCTTTCCAGACCCCGTGCCGCCGGCGACTATGATGTTCTTGCGCAGCATAACGCACGCCTTCATGAATTCGGCGGCGTTGCGCGTCCATGTGCCGAAGCGTATGAAGTCCTCCACACTGAGAGCGCGCTTGGCGAACTTGCGGATGGTGATCGTGGGGCCGGAAAGCGCCAGCGGCGGGATTATGGCGTTTACGCGGCTGCCATCGGCAAGGCGGGCGTCGACATACGGCTGAGATTCATCTATGCGCCGGCCTATCGGCGAGACTATCCGCTCTATGATGGCTAGCACGCTTTCATCGTCGGTGAACTGCAGATCCGTCAGCTCGAGGCGTCCATGCCGTTCCACGTATACCTGGTGTGGACCGTTGACCATGATCTCGGTCA
Organism: Kiritimatiellia bacterium; assembly: GCA_017525225.1. Classification (GTDB taxonomy): domain Bacteria; phylum Verrucomicrobiota; class Kiritimatiellia; order RFP12; family UBA1067; genus RGIG6720. The sequence continues at coordinate 11,421 of JAFXTB010000162.1, read as the reverse complement.
CGGTTTCATCGTCGATGAGGCCTTCGAGCGGACCGAGGCGCAGCGCCTCGTCGAACACTTCGCGTTCAAGGAGGGCGGGCTCTATCCCCGCAGGCAGCTTGCCGTTCCTACGCACCTGTTCGACTATCTCGTGTATCTTCTCTCGAGCCTGCGCCTCAAGCCCTGCGCGGTCAACTCCGGACACGGTAAGGCGCTTGAGATCGAGGCGGGTAAGAAGCTCGCGCTGGATCTGCTCCCGCGCCTGGCGGCGGATCTGCCCAAGCGCGCTGCGGCCCCCGGCGCTCCTAGCGCTCTTGGGGCCATTTGCGACATCCGCTCCTTCGGGACCATCCGCCACATTGGCTCCACCGGCGGCTTTGGGCGCTCTGCCGTCTTCTCCAGCGTCTTCGCTGGCCGCGTCGGATGCCGGGGAGACGCGCAGCATGCAATCGCCTATCTGCACCACCGCATCAGGCTCAAGCGTCACCACGCCGTCTATGGACGCTCCGTTCACATACGTGCCGTTGGCGCTACGCATGTCCTCCAGGCGGGCGCTGTCGGCCGTCAGGACGAGAAGGGCGTGTCGCTCGGATATGTTGGGATATGGAAGAGTTATCTTGGCGGCGGAACCGCGGCCAATGATGTACGTGCCGTTCTCCAGCCGGTATCGGCACGGGGTCTCTTCGCCGGGATGCACCAGATCGAGGTTGAATGCCATGTTGCACACCTCCTAGCGCAGCACTGCCTCCGCGCGGCGCAGCTTGTCGAGCTCCTCTATCTCGGAGCGGATGTTCTTGAAGTCCACTTGCGGCGGCTTCTCCTCCACGTGCGTATCGGAGCGGTTGCGCAGCGTTAGGTGCAGGCGGCCCTTGATCTGTTCGGCGAACACCAGCATCTCCGCCTCGCGCGGCGACACTTCGAGCGTAACGGTGGAGAAGCCTGCACTGGAGCGCATGTCGTTCCGCGGCGGCGTCTTGGCAGTCTCGCGTCCGGTGGCGAGAACCAGCACGTTCTGCAGCATCGTGTGCGTTACCAGCTCGGTCTTGTCGGGACTGCCCGGAACAGGGAACGAGAACGTGCCGATGACGTCCACATGGTCGTTGGGCCGCACCATTCCCGACACGGAAGCCGCTCCGGCGACATTGACGGAAATGGCGCGCTTGCGGCGCCTTACGTCGGCTGCGAGGCCGGAGGAGACGGGGTTGCCGCCCTCGACGTCGCTCCAGAAGAGCACGTCGAATGTCTTGTGGCCTATCACCGTCTTCTTGCCCAGAACATCCGAGAGGTTGGCGAGCGTAAGCGCCTGCCCGCGCAGTCCGGACGCCGCCACCATCTTGGTGCCGAGGTCGTTGCGCGTGAGGACCGTGCCACCGGGCACGTCGCGCGCGAACGTCAGCACCTCCATCACGCCGTGGCGGCTGTTGAAGGTGTTGATGGCGCGGCGGGTTTCGGCGTCCTTTGCGGCGAGGTACGCGCGCGTGAGGAAGGCGGCGACGAGCCCCGCCAGGATGGAAACGACCAGTATCACTTTCTGTTTCATGGCAACCTCATTTTATCATAAATCATCGCGGCTTTGAAGAAGCGTTACGCGGGTTCTTCCTTCCGCGTTCTCCGCCAGCAGCGCGGCCACAGCGCCGCCACGCGTCATGAGGCGGAAGGTGGGCGTACAGACGGGTGCGGCCTGCCAGCCGTCTGCGGAAAGGGAGGATGCCTCCCGGTCGGCGGCCTCGACGGCGGAAAGGTCGCTGAAGCGCACCGATACCGTGCATCGGCCACCCAGTAGCTCGCAGGTGCATTCGGCGGATGTTCCAGCGGGCCTCCGGAGGAATATCCATCCGGCCAGCACCGGGATCATGGCGAGAACGAGAACCAGACGTTTCATTGCTGCATACCTCCTGCAAGCGGCACCGACATTCCGGGCAGATAGACCTCCGCGGACAGGCGCATGCCGTCCACGCCGAACACCTCGTCCGCGGCGAAATTGCCGATGTCGCCGCGCATGTCGATCTCATAGGTGATTGATTCAGGACGCGGCGAGGTGGCGGAGGGGACCGGGGGCAGTGAGATGCCCTGGGATTCGGCGAACGACTGCGCCAGGCTCCATGAGGTTCCATTCATGGCGGTGTCGAAGGGGGCGTCCCGGTGCTGGGCGTTGTAGCCGGCCTTCCAGCGTACGAGCGACCGGTATCGCTGCGATTCGGGGATGATGCGGCCGAATGTGAAGAGCGCCACGAGGATGAACACCAGGGTGAAAAGCCCGATGGTCGTCTCGATGAAGGCCTGTGCACGGCGGTCAGTGCGCATGGCGCGTCCCTCCAGACGATACTCCGCCGCCGCCCGGACGGCGGCATGTGCCGCTGTTCTCCGCCAGCCAGTCCACGCCGCGGCGACGGAACTGCGGATCGTTCCATTTCTCCAGCGCCCTGCAGTACGTGCAGCCGCCGAACACGAGGCCATGCGCGCAATCGGGCACATGGTCGCGGGTATGGCGCACCCAGGGAAGGTCGGATGTCCCAAGACGCATCTCCGACGCGCCTGCGAGCGGTATGAGGCGCACATCGGTGAAGTCTGGCGTGACGAGCGGGAACGGTCGTTCGCCGCGAGTCGGCGCGTACTGCGTGACCGTGCATGTGCCGTATGGGGTCTCACGCCTGCCGAACGGCTTGGCGGCGGCGGTCCAGAATACCAGGTTGGAACCTACGCCCGGCGTCACGGGACCAATCCATTCATACACGCGCATCGCAGTAGAGGCACCGAACTCGTCGTACTCATCCTTTACGCCGGATAGGATCGGCAGACGGTCGCCGCCGGATGGATCCATCTCGAACCACGGCCGCCATTCGCCAGTGGCGTCAAGCCCTGCCGGATCGGCGCCTGTGTCGTAGAACCACCATTCGTGATCCAGGGCGCATGGCCGGCGGAGGCCCTGTTCATCCTGCGGCATGCCGAACACCCCACGGGCGAGCGTCTCGGCGTTCACGGAGCCGAGACCGTGTCTCGTGGCAATGTCAAGCAGTATCGCCGGGGCGTCTGGCAGCGAGAGAAATGCGTGGCCCTGGCGTGGACGCACGGCGCAGCCGAGGAATTCGGGGTTGCAGTATCCGCCGCGCTGGGTACCTGGCGGCAGGTCGCCCCAGCCGGTGAAGTTCTTCAGCCTCGCCATGTATTCCTCGCGGAAGAAGAACCAGCACCAGTCCTCGCCGTCGATGGCGTTGTAGAACGCCTTGCTGTATAGCGGATGGTCGCCGGAGAAGTCGAGGTTGTAGAGGTTGGCGTTGTCGACGCCGGCGGAGGCGCCTTCCGAGAAGGCGGCCTGGAGCATCAGCGTGTAGTCGGAGGCTTTGTCGGGCCAGGTGGCGGTGGACGGCAGGTTCACGGCGCGCGCCACGGCCTCCTGCAGCAGCTGGCGCGTCTCGATGAATTCGCCTACGCCGTTGAGCCGCGCCGCGCGGTTGGCATCGAAGCAGCCCATGAGCGGCCCGGCGAAGGCGATGCGCTCCTGGAGCGCGGCGACGCCCGCGCAGAGGTTCGATGCGAGAAGGGGATCCTCGGCGTATCTGCAGGCTATGTCGAGATGGGCGAGATTCAGCTGGCCTATCAGGTTCAGCGTCAGGCCCTGCCAGCGCGCGCCGGCTAGCGCCGCGGCATCGCCCGCGTCGGTGAGGCGGTTCTTGCTCCGCGCGGCGAGGAACACATCCACGTTCATCAGCGCCAGCACCAGAAGCGACGCAAGCAGAAAGACCAGCACCAGCGCAACCTGGCCGCCTTCATGGATATGTCGAGGGTGTCTAGCCATTGTGCCGCCGCTATTTCAGGTAGTACGGGTAGTGGCTCTCGATCTTCGCGCTGCCGCGCATCGTCGCGGCCTCAGGCGAACCAGGCAGGCCGGAGACGAGCGGATGGAGCTGGTGGACCTCAAAGGCGATGTCCGCCTGGCTGCCGCCATGCGATTCGTCGGCATGCCACCCGAAGACGCTCGGATCCCACAGGGCGAAGTCGAGTATGCCCTTGGTGTCGCTCTCATATTCGGCCTCGAGGTAGCTGCCCGCCCGGCTGGAGAGGAAGCCTACCGTCGGAGAGATCGACGACTCGCGCGCCGTTCGGCACTCCCCGGCCGCGGCCATCGAGGCTATGCGTACGGTCTTGGTGACCATGAAGTCGTTGAAGCCGACGGCCCTGGCGCGCGCGCCGCGCGCCGCGGCGTAGTCGAGGATGGTACGCGTCCTGAGGAGTTCCGCGTAGTCAACGACGAGAAAGAACACGAGGCACAGGAAAAACATGGCGATGATCGATTCGAGCATCGCCTGCCCTCTCCTGGGACGCAGGCGTCCCCGCGACCCGGATGCCCGGCATTCCCTGCCGACGCACACGTTCAGTTGCCGAGCTTCTTGATCGTTTCGCCGGTTTCGGCGTTCTGGATGATGTCGTCGGCCTTCTGGCGGGCGCCGCTGGCGGCCTCGCCGCTGTCGATCGCCTCCGTCGCGCCGGCCACCTTGTTGCCGACCGCGCCGCCGAAGTACGAGAACACCGCGATCAGCGAAATCGCGATGAGCGCTATGATGATGATGTACTCCACCATCGTCTGGCCTTTTCTGCTCTTCCTGTCCATACCATTCCTCCCTTCGCCGTTCATGGATACTCCGATGCAACCAGCCCCACCGACCTGGCGGCGCTGCGCCGTTCGGCGGCGAAGAAGCCGACGAAGGCAAGAGACGCCGCGACCAGCGCTACGAACACGAGCACGTATTCGACCATCGCCTGTCCCGATCTGGAGCGTTTTCGCTGGGCAATCGTTTTCACGCAAGTATTATAGCACAATGCGGGCTGTTTCGTGTATAATATGCGTAACAATTTTCGCGCCCCTCAGGAATTGCGGGGCATGAAGAAAGGAACGGTCAGATGGCAAAGAGGCTTCTCACAATACAGGACATATCGTGCGTGGGGCAGTGCTCGCTCACCGTGGCGCTGCCGCTCGTGTCGGCCTGCGGTGTCGAGTGTGCCGTGCTGCCGAGCGCGGTGCTTTCCAACCACACGGGCGGCTTCTCCGCATGGACCTTCCGCGACCTCACCGGCGACATGGCCGGCATCGAGGCCGAGTGGCTGCGCCAGAAGATAGGCTTCGACGCCTTCTACACGGGCTATGTATGCCAGTCGCAGATCGAACCGATCCTTTCGATCATGGACCATTGCGCCAATCCTGGCGCGCTTCGCTTCGTCGATCCCGCAATGGCGGACAACGGCCGGCTCTATGCCGGGTTCGACGCGGGATTCCCGCGCGAGATGGCGCGCCTTTGCGTCGGGGCGGACTACATCCTGCCCAATCTCACCGAAGCTGCGCTGCTGCTCGGCCGCAAGCCTGTGCTTGAAGGCTACGACCAGCCGTTCATCGAGAATCTCTGCGCGGACCTCCACGGCCTCGGAGCAAGGAACGTGGTGCTCACAGGCGTCTCCTTCGACGAGGGCCTTCTCGGATCGGCCGTGTCCGACGGTAGTACCGTACGCTATGATTTCAATCCACGCGAACGGCGCGTGTCGCACGGCACGGGCGATGTGTTCGCCTCGGTGTTCGCAGGCGCCGTAATGCGCGGAAAGACCGCGCTTGACGCCGCCGCGCTTGCGGCCGACATCGTATGCTCCTCGATCCGCGCTACCGACGACGACCACTGGTACGGCGTGTCTTTTGAATGCGCCATGCCGGAGCTTGCAGTCCGTCTGCAGGATGCTTGACCGCCGACACCCAGGGATTCCATGTAACCTGAAGGTGATTCCAGTGTAGTCATGTCAAAAGGAGGCAGTATGAACATGATTGACATGAAGAGGCTTTTGGCGGCGGTCGTCGCTACCGCTGCGTGTGTCGCTGCGGCGGACATACATCTTGTCGGCGATGGGCTGTGGCGCGCGCCAGCTGCCGCCCGGCGCTTGCTTTCAGCTGGGACGGGCGTGTCCGGACAGCAGCAGCCGGGCGGAGACTGGGCGGACTGGGCCATGAAGGCCGCCGAGGCGCTCAAGGATCAACTGGGCGTGACAGTGGCCGCCGAGGAACTTGCCGTCCGCTCGGAGTGGACGGACATGACGGGGAACGTGCATGTGCGCCTCGACCAGCGGTACCAAGGTCTGCCGGTGAGGTCGCGCCAGCTGATAGTCCATTTCACCCCGGATGGCACCGTGTACCAGGTCAACGGGCACTTCATTCCCGGAATCGCCATCGACCCAACGCCACGCACCGCGCAGCCGCAGGACGGTGAACTCGTGGTATGGCTTCCATCGGACGCGGACGATGGTACATCGGCCCGTCTTGCGTGGAAGACCGTCCAAGGCAGGTTCTGGATCTACACCGATGCGCACACCGGCGACAGGATCGCCACCGAGCGGCGCGTCCGCAACGATGGCGCAAGGTATGCGGACGAGAGTTCTGGGGAGGACTGGCTGCTGGACTACGCGACCACCTACGGGCCCAAGGCGCGGACCAAGGCCTTTCCTTCTGGAACGCCATGCACCATTCGCGGCCAGCTTCCTCGTCCGCTCTGGACCAATGACGCTCCATGCGTGGTGGAGGTGCCGGGCATTCGCGGCAACGACGGCTACTTCTATCTTTGCGGCACCAACCGCTACGGGAGAAGCTTTGCCGTCTGGAATACCGACGGTGTGACGAACATCTACCGCAAGGTGAAGGGACGCGAGGCGCCCCAGCCCACGGCCGCCGATGTGAACGGTTTCGCTCGCTATGGCTCCGATGACTGGGGCGACTTCCATCCGGAGGCCATGGCGGCCGCAGCCGACCTTGTCACGGTCACGGAATACTTCGAGGCTGTCTACGGACGTCCGTCATATCTTGGCAGGAAGGGAGCCTCATCGCGCACATGCGCGTTCGTGTGCTGCGCCAGCAAGGATTCCAATGGCCGCATCACCGGCGGATACGACAATGCCTTCTTCTACTCGGACGTCACCAAGGCCGGCAAGGAACCCATCTACAGCGGGTGCATGTATTTTGGATACAGCGCATCACAGACCTACAACATCCTCGACGTTACCGCCCACGAATTCTCCCACGGCATAGCCGCCGAATCCGTCGGCTTCCCGTACGAAGGCGAGACCGGTGCGCTCGATGAATCGTTCGCGGACATCTTCGGCGTGGGCTGCGAGAACCTCTTCCAGCCGGAGGGACCCGAGTATCCAGACTGGACACCACAGACGGCTGACTGGTTCCTCGGGGAGGATTCTGGCAGCGCGAGGCCTATACGCGACATCGCCCATCCAGATTCAGGTTTTTCGGCATTCGTGCAGCCTTCGGTCTATCGCGACTCCAACTGGTACGAGATCAATCCGTATGGAGACGACAATGGCGGCGTGCACATGAACTCAGGGGTGCAGAACCGCTTCTTCTACCTTCTCCAGGAACGTATCGGGCTGGCGCCCGCCCTGCAGCTCGCATACCTTACCGTGACAGCCTACTGCACGCCGAACACCGGCTACACGGCGGTGATGCGCCTGTGGGAGGACGCCGCGAGGCAGCTCGCCGGAAAGACCGTCAACGGCGTAGGCATTCCGTCCGATGCGGTTGATGCCGTGGTTGAGTGCAAAAATCAGGTGATGGCGACCCCGGCCTACACGGCCAACAAGAAGCGCAGCTTCGTAGGCTCGTTCGCGGAAGTCGAGATGGATCTCAAGATCACGGTGGGCAAGGCGTCCGACGGCAAGGCATCGATTGAACTGGTGATCTCCGACTGGTATGGATGGCGGCAGGTGGAATATGGCACGCTCACGGTGTCCACGGGCAAGGCGACCGTCAAATCGTCCATGCTTGGGACGTTCAAGCTTTCCTTCGCTGCGGACAACATATATGTGGACTGGTCCTTGGCAAAGTGGCTGCTTGAAGATCCCTCCAGCCAGCTCCTGTTGAAGTGCCTCGCCGTACACAGGCCGCCCTCGTTCATTCCGACGGTGGCCGACAAGCTTCCCACGCAGGCTTCGGCAGGCGTGAAGGTTTCGGCCAACCTGTACGAATATCTGCTCTGGAACTGGGGCGACAGCATCTCGTTCTCCGTCAAGGGCCTGCCCGCCGGCCTGAAATTCAGCACGAGCACCGGAAAGCTGAGCGGCGTACCTTCGAAGGCGCAGTCCGGTACGGCCCGCTTCACCATGAAGAGCAGTGTCACGGGACTTTCCAGCGTGTACAGCTGGAAGTACTCGATAAAGGCGCTTCCACGATGGGCCAAGGGGAACTTCGGAGCATACCTCTTGAACGCCGCGTCCAATTCGGTAGGCAGCGTCCGTTTCAAGGTGACGGCGGCCGGCAAGATCACAGGCTCCGTCAAGATCGGCAAGACGACCTGGAAGGTATCGTCGAAAAGCTATGCCCGTGGCTCGGTGGATGATGGCTCGTTCGGCGTCACCGTCAAGTCGAAGAGCGGCAAGAAGACAGCCAGCACATCCCTCACCGTTAAGGAGGACGGAATAACCGGCTCCGTGACCGTGGGCGGCACGCGGTATACCTTTGCGGGCGGACCCGCGATAGGGCTCGACCTCGCCGCCGATCCCATTTCCGGTTCGGAAGTCTATCTCGTGCCTGCCGGCAAGAGCGTACGCATAGGCGTCGTGGTGGCGTCGGATTCGCCGTATACCGTGACAGCCCGGAATCTTCCCGCCGGACTCAAGCTGGTAGGATCCGCCTCGGCAGGATATGCGATCTCCGGCAAGGCCACAAAGCCCGGCGAACTTGCCAAGAAGGCCGTGTTCACCGTGAAGAACTACGCCGTGACGGGCGGCAAGTCGTTCCAGTTCCGCATTCTGGTGGACAACTATCGCACGGACGACATCCCGATAGAGGACCACTACGACGATATGATTGCCGGCGTGCCATCCGACTTCATCATCCCAGGAGCGACCAACTGCGCCGCCGCCGGCATGCCCACGGGACTTTCGTTCGTCAAGTCCACGGGACAGGTACGCGGCACTCCCACGGCCCCTGGAAAGTACCTTGTCACGTTCACACGCACGTACGGCACGGGCAAGAAGGCCGTCAAGCACACGGCTACAACGCTCTTCGTCGTGTACCAGGGTTCAGGGTACGACGACGCGAATCCCGGCGTCATAGCGGATGGAATAGTCGTCCGCGCCCAGGCGACCGCATTGAATGGTCCCTCGCCCGTTTCCGGCGAGATACAGGCGGGCGATGCGATCGTGATCCATGCAGGCGTACGCCAGCAGATCGATCTGGCGACGGAAGGGGGACTCGACGGCTTTGCAAACACCTTGAATTGCACAAAGCTTCCGGCTGGACTTTCATTCTCAAGCGGAAAGATAACGGGTGTCGCCACATCGCCTGGGGAGAAGCGTACGGTACGCGTGTCGGCGACAAACAAGTGGAAGTGGACCGGGTCGCTCGTGTTCACGATCGAGGTAGTGAGCCTGCCGAACTGGGTCAGAGGCACGTTCTACGGTCCGGCCCTGGAGCCGTATCTCGTGCCTGGCGGAGATCCAACCGGCCTTGCCAACCTGACTGTCGGCACGGCAGGCAAGGTGTCGGGGAAATATACGTGGGACGACGGCGTGGTCCATGCCTTTTCGATCAATTGCTTCGCTGAAGAGGCTTCCGGCCGCTTCAACGCGGTCAAGGGTGTCGCCAAGGAAGGTAAGGCTCGTTGGTCGACAGATGTCTCGATACGCTCCGAGGAATATCCTTCTACCGACGGCGACACGCTGTCTCGCGGCGTCGCGGAGTTCAGCACAAAGCTCACCTCCACGCCGAATGCCGCCGACAAGGTATGGATCGGGACGAACGGGTTCTTCACTGCGACGCTCCGGCAGGATGTCTGGGGGATGAAGCGCGCCCGGCTGCCGGCCTTTGCGTTCACGAAGAAGACGACATCCTTCACCCGCAAGGTCGTTGGAGTGAAGGGCTATGATCTCAAGCTCGCGTTCGCCGCGAAGGGCAAGGTCACGGTGACGGCGATGCGTTCCGGACAGACGAAGGCCAAGGCTTCGGGTTCCGCCCATCTCACGCTTCTCGGATATGTCCCTGGCACGGGCTGGACCGGCGAGGTGGCGGTGGTGCTGCCGAAGATCGGCTTCTGCGAGAGATTCACCGTCTCCATCGCCGACGTCCCCTCCGTTCGAGCGGGCGATATCGCAGTGGCCCGAGCGGCGGCGCCATGAGCGCGGCCGTGGATCCGTCATTTCGCCATGCGCAGGACGAGCGTGCGCCGGTTCAGCAGCTTGTCGCCATCGGAGACAAGTACGAGCAGCCGCGAACCATCGGCCTGAACCGGCCCCGCGGCCAATCCTTCGTACATCGTCGTGCCGGTGTCGGCGCCATACAGCAGCTTGCGGCCCACGGGCTTGAAGCCGCCTGAGGCGAGCGATTCCATCGTCGACACATCCGTTGCCCCCGTGCGATCGACCGCATATATGCGGCATCTCAGCGAAGGCAGTGGCTTGAAGCTGTATTCGCGCTCCAGGGCGAGGAGCGTGCCATCCTCCAGGGCGCAGAGATCCACCAGCCCCGACCGGCACGCCCTAAACGGGGCCGTGCCGGCGATGCTGTCGGTCGTATATGCCCATTGCCCCGCCGCATGCCAGCCATCGGCGGCATCCTTGCGCGTGAAACGCGCCAGCCTGACAGTCGTTCCATGTTCGCGGGTGGATACGGGGCCGTCGCATGAAAGCGCCTCCTCGTTCGCGCACCAGAGCTCCAGCCCGTCAGGACGCATGCTCAGCGATTCCAGGCCATAGGTTGCGCGGAACTTCTTGAACACCGGCGGCATATCGAGCGTACCGAGCCGCTTGCCGGTAGCAGGGTCGTGCTCATAGATGCACATCGTCTGCTCGTCCGCGACCCATACGGTGCCACGCAGCGGGTCGCGCGCGATGCCTTCAACGTCCACGGCGCCATCCAAGGCGCATTTCCTCGTGATTCGCACACCGGAAGGCGTGCCATCTGAATTCCGCTCCAGGATGAGCTCGAAGAGTTCGGGGTGCCAGTCGGTAGACGTCCAGAAGACATCTCCGCCCACGGACGAGAGCGAACTGAGGGATTCCGGCTGGGAAGGGCGCGTCAGCTCGCATACGGGCGAGAGCGTGAACGCCGCCGCCGCGCACGGAGACATCATCGCCAATATGGTTCTTGCCAGGTGCATGGCGGATATTTTACCAAATCCCCCATGGCTGGTAAACCTCCATCCGCCGCCGCGTCCAACTCGCCGTCGGTCCTGATGGTGGCCTCAAGCATCATGTCCGTGTAGCTTCCGGACTTTACAAACTTTTTACAACTTTTTTCTGGGAATTTGTCTCGGGATAGTCTATCATTCCTCGCATGATGCGTGCGCAAGAGCGTGGGTTAATGTTGCCAATGTGAAAATGTTGCCAGAAGCGTGGACGCCATACGTTCGCGGATTCTCACGGTTCGCGGCGTACAGGTAATGCTTGACCACCCGTTTCCGTTTG
>JAFXTB010000161.1 GCA_017525225.1 Kiritimatiellia bacterium | reverse complement strand
GAACATGCGGAGGCGAATGAGGCGGCGGAAAGAACGCTTGAGGAGTTTGCTTGACGGATGCGCGAACACATTCAAAGACGTGCTCGCTAGGATAGATGTCGAACTGGACAGGATGTGTTCAGGATAGATGTTGAACTGGACAGGATGTGCTCGTGGGGATAGGTTCTGGCTAGCCCGCCGCCCGCGCTGCGCACGAGAATGCAAATAAGGATAACTATGATGGTTGCCGAAGCGGAATCTGTCCGAGTAAGCATTCAAGCAATATTTCCCAGAGAGAATAACAACATTCCGGCGATCATGTTTATTGGGTGCTACTCAGGTTTTCCGCAAAGGCAGATTCCGAATTCCTCCTTGCGGATACGCACGGAATGTGGCATAATTGACGCGTCTGGACAGGTTGAAAGGGAATTGCCATGAAGAAACAGATCGTTCGTTCTGCCGCTGCCTTGGTGCTTGCCGTCGCGACAAGTGCGGCGCTTCAGTCGTACGGCGACGAGGATCGCTGGTACGATTCGGCGCAGAAGATCAGCTGGGGCTTCTCCGTCACGAACGGCGAGGCCACGATCTCCACGCCTGGTTTCTGGGATTCAAATGCGCGCGACATCGTCAAGGGCGACATCGTCGTGCCGTCCCGCATCGGCCCCGACGGACCGGACGGCACGACGGCGTATCCCGTCCGGGATATGAAGACGGGCCTCTTCCGCAACTGCGTGAACGTGAAGAGCGTGACGTTGCCGGACGGCATGCGGCGCGTAGCGGACAATGCGTTCTACTTCGACAGCGGCTCGACCCTTACGAACGTCGTCATCGGTACGGGGTGCCTCGACATCGGCGAGAACGCCTTCTGCCGGTGCCACAGCCTTGTTTGTGTGAACATCCCCGACACCGTCACCAACATCGCCTATAGCGCGTTCACAATGTGCCGGGCACTTCCGCGCATCGACATTCCGGGCAGTGTGAAGACGGTTGGGGACAGCGCGTTCTCGGCCTGTTCCGTGCTTGAGGCGGCGACGTTCGGCGATGGCGTAGAGCTTATCGCGGCCGATGCGTTCATGGGCTGCGGGAAGTTGGCGGTGGTCGATCTGCCGGCGTCCGTGAAGTCCATCGGCGAGCGCGCATTCTCCGGATGCAACGCGCTCGGAACATGTACCCTTCGCGAAGGACTGGAGTCCATCGGCAATTTTGCGTTCAGTTCCTGCGAGTCTTTGACCAACGTGTTGATACCGGTGAGCGTGACAAGGGTCGGCGACAGCGCTTTCCAGTATTGTCCCGATTCGCTTTTCGACCAGGAGACGATCCAAGGCATCTCCCTTCTCTCCGGCTGGGCGGTGGCGGTGAACAACCCGTCGGGACAGGTAGACCTCTTTGGCGTGGATGGGGTCGCGGACGGCCTGTTCAAAGGGCAGCGGTACGTCACGAGCGTCACGTTGTCCCCTGGGATCGAGTCTCTCGGGCACGGCATGTTCATGGAATGCTTCGAGCTCAAGTCCGTCATACTGCCCGCCGCCCTTAAGGAGATCGAGGGGCAGGCCTTCCTGAGCTGCAGAAAGCTCGAGTCAATCTCGTTCCCGTCCGGCGTGACGAACATCGGCGCGCAGGCCTTTGAGAATTGCGAGAAGCTCGCCGGCCTGGCACTGCCGACCAACCTGACGGTGATGGGGGACAACGCGTTCGACAACTGCACGAACGTGACTTCCCTGACCATCCCCGCGTCGCTCAAGCGGATTCCGATGGGGGCGTTCGAGTGGTGTACGGGTTTGACGAACGTCACGGTCGAGGAAGGCGTGGAGACGATCGGCAACGCGGCGTTCTACCGGTGCACGGGGCTTTCGTCCTTCACCATCCCCGACAGCGTGAAGGTGGTCGAGGACATCGCCTTCGGCAGCTGCCGGTTCGTCGATACGAACACGATCGACCACGTGGAGACGGTGGACGGCTGGATCGTCGACGCCGACACGGAGAAACTGACGGATGTGGTCGTGCCGGGCGACGTGCGCGGTATCGCCAACAACGCCTTCGACAACTGCCGCAAGCTCACGAACGCCGTGCTCGAGGCGGGCGTCGCGCGGGTTCCGGCCTACGCCTTCAACTGCGCGACGCAGCTGGCGGAGGTTTCCCTGCCCGACACCGTGACGGAGATCGGCGCATTCGCGTTCTGTAACTGCGACAGTCTCGTGGAGGCGTGGGTGCCGTCCAATGTCGTCGCCATCGGCGAGCGCGCCTTTGCCTCCTGCACGGCGCTGGAGACGGTGTATTTGCCGGTGGCGCTCAAGGGGATCGTGAACGAGTCGAATCTGGTCGACGGAAGCTTCAACGCGAATGTGTGCTACTACAACCCTGACGGCTCGCTCGTGCCGCCGCCCGTTCCCGGACCCAATCCCGACGTCGAGACCTGGACCGTGACATTCAACCCCAACGGTGGTGTGTTCGAGGATGCCGCGCAGGCCTCGCGCGAGGTCGAGAAGGGTACGGCCATCGGCGACCTGCCCCTGCCCGTGCGTGAAGGCCATGCCTTCGACGGCTGGTGGACGGCCAAGACGAAGGGTGCGAAAATAACAGTCTCTACCAAGATCACCAAGAACGCGACCTATTATGCACGCTGGAAGATCAGGAAATACAAGGTGTCGGCGACGGTGAACTCGAAGACGATGGGTTCTGTGAGCGGCGCGGGGACAAAGACGTACAAGTCGAAGGTGACGCTCAAGGCCACGCCAAAGAAGGACTGCGTGTTCGTCAGGTGGGAACAGACCGGCAGCGAGGACACGCCGTGGCCCAGCGTGGCCAAATTCCGCCAGCCCAGCGTCTCGTTCACGCTGGGGGCGGCCAACGTCTCGGTCCGCGCAGTGTTCGCAAAGAAATCAACCGACGCCGCGCCAGTCTTGACGGTGACTTCGTCAGACGAGTGGTACGTGGAGTCCGAACCAGAAAGGGAAATCCGCATCGAGGCGGAAGCGCTCTCGTATCCTGCCGTGACCGTAAAGGGCGCGCCAGGCGGAATCGGCCTCGTGCGCGTGGCGGACATGGACGACGCCACCTGGATCCTCAAGGCGACGGACTTCTCCAAGATGAAGCCGGGCGTCTATACGGCGACGATCACCGCGAAGAACCGCGCCGGGAAGAGCGCGTCGAAAAGCGTGCGCATCATCGCCCCCAACTCCACGGCGGCGATCGACACGGGGTTGATCTCCGGGCTCAAGACGTCCACGCTCGATCCGTACATGCCCACCGGCGGCATGAAGACGAAGTGGACGTTTGCGGACCTCGGCATGGAGGTGTTCGCCACGAACGGGTGGAAGCTAGTGTCGGTGAAGGGGCTACCGGCGGGGCTTTCCTGGAACGGCTCCGCCATCGTCGGCGCGGCGGCGAAGACCGGTGTCTACACCGTGACGTTCACGATGCAGAAGAAGGAGAAGAAGGGCAAGACGACGAAAACCTATACATCCGCCGCGAGCGCCACGTTCAAGGTGGAAGCACTGTTTCCCGCCGAACTTGCCGGAACCTACAACGGTTTCGCCAACACGAACATCGTCGCCCCGGAAGCCGGCGAAGGTGAAGGTGGCGAAGGCGGCGAAGGTGAAGGTGGCGAGGAGGAAGAGGAGTCCGTCATCTACAAGCCGCTCATGGACGAGTGGGCGTCGGCGGCGAAGGTAACCGTGACGGCGGCGGGCAAGATAACGCTGAACATCGGCGGCACGGCGCTTTCGGGTAACGGGTTCGACAGCGTATCGAATGGCGTGTACGCGGTCACGCTCAAGAAGACGCAGAAGATCACGAAGGGCGCACTGAAGGGCAAGAGCAAGGTGTGGGAGGCGTACATCGAGATCGATACAAACATGGTCTGGAGTGCGACGCAGCTCGTGGGCTGCTACCAGACGTACACGACCGGCATACCGAGCATGGCGGCGCCGGCATGGATCGCCGCGCAACGCAACGCGTTCGGAGGAAATGCCGATGCAAAGAAGGTGGCCGACGCAGTGGCGGGTACGCGCAAGTTCAATGCGAAGTCCGCGAAGGACGTGGACTGGTCCTACAACCTCGTCGCGGGCACGGCGCTTACCGTCAAGGCGAAGGCGAACGGCGCGGTGACGCTTGCGGGCAAGATCGGCTCGACGAAGGTGAGCGGCTCTTCGACGCTTGAGGTATCTGCCGTCGAGATGGTGGAGGTCGAGCCGGATGTCCAGCCATCGACGGTCGTTCCGCGGGCGATGGTCTTGAAGTGTTCAGCCGAATGCGATGACCCGATCCTGGTCGCCCGACAAACGGCCACGGCGCGTTTCTTCTCCGGCAAGTTCATCGTCGAGGTGTTCTACACGCTTAAGGACGGCGCGGTCGACTCCGTCTCCGGACGCGCGTGGAAGAAGTAGCGGCGGGGCTACGCTACGCCTAGATTGGCAGATCCAGACCGCCAATGTCAGCGGGTGGGGGCATTCCCCGGAAGCCCTAGTGCCGCGCGCACGGCCTTGGCGTAGGCATGCCCCATCTGGATCATGCCCCAGTCGTTCGGATGACAGCCGTCCACGGTGTACTCGCCGTCGTCCTGCGCAAGTTCGTCCTCGGATATCCAGTGGAGATAGCGCCATTCGCGGGGATCTTCGCGTTTCAGCTTCTCGTATATCGCATGCGCGGCCTTGGCGTTTGACGCAGGGCGCTCAACCTCCCAGCAGACAGCAGCCAGTATGATCGGCACGCCCGGTCTGGCCGCATGCAATTTCCGCACGAACTTCTCGTAGCGAGCGTTCACCTCGCGCGTCCCCATGTTCCCCAACGGATCGAGCACGTAGCAGCTCGCGTCGACCGCCGCCAGCATGTCGCCGACCTCGGGTTCCATGTGCGCGTTCCCGGAGAAACCGAAGTTCGCCACCGGGAAGTCCCCCTGCCTTCCGGCAAGCGCCGTGAAGGCTATTCCAGGCCGCGAGGCGCTGGCCCCCTGCGTTATGGACGACCCGTAGAACGCCACCGGCTTTGTCACGCCGCTAGCCCGCGGCGGAAGCGGCCTTATCGACTTTCCCTTGGCGATGCCGATCGCGAAATCGGCAATGCCGTTGTACATCGGCAGGTATATCCAGCACGGCTGGCCAGGCTTCCACTTGATGGTGTAGATGTTGCCCTTCTGTTGCGTGGGATAGTTACGCGGCATGATGAAGCGCCAGTTCACGAAGCGCCACCCCTTCTCCTGCGTCCATGCGTAGATGTCGATGCCGCTCTGGCCTATGGCGGACAATGTCGGGCTCGCCAGTTCACCCCTGGACAGCGACCATCGCAGCGTCAGCTCGTTTGCATCGGTCACGAACCGGTAGCAGATACCGGTGGACCAGGTCCCCTTGTCCGCAACCCCCCTGTTGGCATGCACTATTCTGTCGCGGTGGAACTTATTGATGCGGTGATACGGGGTCTCGGTGTCCGCAAAGCATCGTCCTTCCTGCGGCAACGTCCCCCCATCCACCCACACAAGAGTGTTTGTGTCCGCCAGCGGATCTGCGTGCATTGCCGCCGACAACGCGGCTGCAATCGCAAGAACAGCAATCCTATAAGAACATGCTGCGTTCATTCCATCTCTCCTGCCAGGGTCTACACGTAGCCGCGTTCCATGTCGCGGCGAAGTGCCTTCTTCTTCAACGCATCGCGCTTGTCGTGCAGCGCCTTGCCGCGGCAGACGCCCAGCTCCAGCTTGATATAGCCCCGCTTCAGGTAGAGACGCAGCGGTATGAGCGTGAGGCCTTTCGCCTCGGACTTGAGCCGCAGCGCCGCGATCTCCTTGCGGTGCACCAGCAGCCGCCGGCGCTGCAGCGGAGCATGGTTGAAGCGATTGCCGAAGGTATAGACGGGTATGTGCATCTGCTCGACGTAGAGCTGCCCGCCCAGCACGGCGGCGTACGAACCCGACAGGGACGCCTCGCCGTGGCGTACCACCTTCACTTCGGTCCCGGAAAGCTCGATGCCGCACTCGATCTTCTCAAGCACGGCATAGTCATGGAAAGCCTTGCGGTTGACCGCGAAGTCACCTGGCGCAGCGCCTTTCTTCTTCCTCTCGGACATGGCGATGCCGCCTCCGGTCGCAGTCGCATGGAAACCTGCGGCGCGAACGTCAGATTACGTAGATCGACTTCGATGCCGCATGCTTCTGCCAGCGCGTCTTCGCGTCTTCGGCACGGGCGATCGCGTCAAAGTCAATCTCGGAGATCAGCTTGCCGAGCGCGACTTCGCGAAGTGCAGTGTCAACTTTGTCTTCATCGGAGCTCAGCGGCCGCACCAACGGCTTTTCGCCGTTGATGAGCTGCTTCACCCGCTTGGAGATCAGGTTCACGAGAACGGGAACCGACTTGACTTGTTCGTGGGCCTGCTTGAGGAGTTCGATGTCCATGACTTTCTCTATTTCGCCGTAAAGACTGAATATTATACCATATTTTTTCGTTGGTGCAAGGGTGAAAATACCATCTGTCGCGTAGTCTTCAAAAGTGTGCGTATCACGGGCATGGCCGTGCGTTCAGTCGCGCCTGAAAAGGAAGAACTCGGGACCAAGGAAGCCGAACTTGACGCTGGGTCGCCATGTGCGCTCCGCCACCACGCCCTCAGGCCGCCATGTGCCGTCGCCGGCCAGTATGAACGCCTTCGCCCCGCGCCACTTCTCCGCAAGGTGCAGAACCACGTCGTCGCGCGTCTCGCCCGCGAGGTTGTTGACCATCGCCATCATTTCGTCGCCGCGCTCCGACACGCAGGCAAGCACGAACGTGCACGGCGTCTCCGGCGCGCAGATGTCGAGCCGTCCCCGCGAAAGCCAGTCGAAGAGATTGGCGAACAGCTCCTGCTTGCGGGGCGAATAGATGCCGGATGAATGGTTGCCGGAAAGACCCTGCGAGAGAACGGCCACGCGTCCGCCGAGCTCATTGGAGAACACGGTGATGGATGGTGCCACGACGTCGCCGTCCGGCCCCATGTATTCCGCCCACGCTTCGGCGCCCGCAAGCGGCCTTAGGTGCAGCAACACGCTGGCCTCCGCACCGTTTATCGGCTCGAGCAGCCAGCAGTTCACCCTCTTGCCGCGCTTGCGGCAGCCGGAAGCCGGAAGGATGCGTTCGCGCGTGACGGGCAGCCGGTCCACGCGTTCCGGCGCCACGCCCATCAATCCGTTGAACCCCCGCTTCGAAAGCGCAAGCGCCGCTACGCCATCCAGCAGCACACCCCCCGAAAGCGCACGGCGCACCTCGTCGTCCGTCATCTGCTCCAGCGACTGGGAGGAAAGGATGGTCATATCGCCGCCTACCACCGTATATGGGAAGCCCTGCTTTGCGAGGAAGTATGCGCCGTCGTTGAGGAAATCCAGCCTCCGGCCCTGCAACGAGCGCACCAGGTAGCGTTCCTTCGGGTCGTATGAGATGCGCACTCCGACCAGGCGCGCGTTCGCGCGGAAGTCGCGTACGGCTCCCAGACGCCGCCGGTTGGCCTTGAACCAGTCGGCATATCCTCCATCCTCGAACGGGTCGTCGAGATATTGCGCGCAGTACAGATACGAATCACCCGCCCCGTACATGAACGCGGTCGCGATCTCCGAACCGAGGAACGAGGCGGCGCTGAAAAAGCGGTTGTGGGGATAGGGGTCGGATTCGTGGATCAGCTCGATGTCCTTCGGCAGCGTCGCCCCGCTCCATGCGAGGTGGGCCAGCACCTGCGGCATCGCCGCCGCGTTGTTCTCGTTGTTGTACAATGCGCCATAGATGCGAATGGCCGGGCGGGTGCCGCCAGCGAGAGCACGGGCGACGGCTTCGGTGGTGTCGCCATCGGTATCCGCACGCGATGACTGACACAGACAGGCGCGGATCGAGGGATCGACCCGGTCGATCGTCCGCCGGATGGCCTGCGAGAACTCGACTATCGACGCCTTCTGCGTGTCGGCGAAGGCCTGGCGCAGCGGCTTGTTCGCTGCGGTGCGGCTGCGGAACGCCGCGGCGATCTCGGCGGCGGAGAGCTGCTTCCCGTACAGTCTGGCGAACACGGCAAGATGCCGGTCGCAGAAACATCCGCCTAGCGCGTTCATTCTGCGATGCCAGGCGAGCTCGTAGTCGTCCTCGAAGAACACGATGAACGGCCTTCCCGCGCGGCATGTCGCCTCGATGCCCGCCAGCAGACGTTCCGAGAAGCCGGGGTCGAGCGGGCATACGCCATCGGAGGGATGCCCTTCACAGTCGACGATATGCTGTCCCGGCACGTCGAAGCCCTGCCGGAGCGTCGGCGCCAGCCACCAGCCCAGCTCGATGTCCGTTCCCGCGAGAAGCCCCCGCAGCTCAGCGATCCGTTCGCCGATGCGACGGTACACATCGACTGTCGCCTTGTTGAACTGCGTCCTGGAAGAATGCGGACCTGTTAGGATGAACCGCCGCAGACCCCAGCGTTCACGCGCCGACCTGAGATCGGCGGCAAGCGTCCTGGCGTCGGCGATGTCGGGATTGATCGGCACCATCGGATCCAGCGGCATGCCATCGACACTGGCAGCGCCGGCGCACAGCGCCACCGCAAGCGGAACAAGCGAGAGTATCCTGCGTACCACCGTCCTTGCCTCATTCTGATGTGTCATTGCCTACCTTCCTTTCTCGTCCGGGGGCATCGCCATGCCGCAGGCCTTGAGGCGGGCGGCACGGCCCTCAGCGAGCATGTCGCGCATGGCGGCGGCATCGGCGGCATCCAGCGCCGACCTGAAGTCCGCAAGCCTGCCGAGCAGTCCATCTAGCACATCCAGGAGCGCCTCGCGGTTCGCGAGAAAGAGATCCGTCCATACATCCGGATCCAGCCGCGCCACGCGCGTCATGTCGTGGAAGCTTCCTGCCGAGAAGCCGGCGTGTTCCAGAGCCAGCGGGTCGCGCGCGTATGCGGAGGAAACGACATGCGCGAGCTGGCTCGT
>JAFXTB010000160.1 GCA_017525225.1 Kiritimatiellia bacterium | reverse complement strand
TGTCACGGAGGATGGGATCGTTATGCTCGTCAAGCCATCGCAAGAGCTAAATGCACGGTCTCCGATATGCGTTACAGAATTTGGTATTATCACGCTCGTTAAGTTCTTGCATTCTTCAAACGCTCCGCCTCCGATGTATGTCACCCCTTTAGGTATTGTTATATTCTTATCCGACCCAACATAGTCACAAAGCATGCTTCCTACCATTATAAAGTCATTCTTAGCAAGCTTGCAACAATCTTTGAATGCACCATATGAAATATGCATCACGCCTTTCCCCCCAGTGACGCTCATAAGATTAGTGCATCCTCTAAAAGCGACTAGACCAATACTCTTTACGCTGTTGGGGATCGCTAAACTCTTCAAGCCTCCGCAATCTGTAAAGGCCCAGTCTCCTATGTTCGTCACGCTGTTAGGTATCGTCACGCTCGTAAGACCGCTACAACCATAGAACGCCCAATCACTGATGCTCGTCACATAATATTTTCCAATCTTTGATGGGATTTTAATGCTGCCCATTTTAGGAGCCACACTTTTAATGGTTACATTACCGTTGCTAATTGAATACGACCATGTGTAGTCGTCGACTTTATATTCGCCCTTGTCGGCAAGACGCCCCTGTTCCATTGTGCCGCGATAAGATGACGCCATCCCCCCCCTTCGGGAAACACTTTGGTTAGTAGCATCCCGATCAATATTCGTCATGGAGTTGCTCTTATTACTTCTGAGTATAGGTATCAACATACCAATAACGATCCCAATAACGATCAAGATCGTTTCGCTGATAATGACCTTGCCTTTCGTGCCGCTCTTCCATAGCGCAACTGTTTTGTCCTTTGCAATAGTTGCCAGTGTTTTCCCATGAACAATGGCCTTTGCGCATTCTTTACGGATCGCCCCTTCCTCAACACTTTCCTGCGCAGACATGTCGGTACCGGAATCAAAAGCAGACGGTTTAACATCGGTAACAACAAAGTTCTTACCACAAATTTCACATATGACTTCTTGCCCCAGAAAACTTTCTACGACTTCATACAAAGTTCCGCAATGTGGACATTTTGTGGTAATTTCTTTATGATCACTTTCTTGCTTAATGCCAGCTTGCATATTACTTCTGGGAACAACGATCCCCTTGCCGCAATACGGGCATTCGGCCACTTGCCCACGAATTGAATCGTCGGCCTCTATTGGCGCGCCGCATTGCGGACAGTTGAACGTGAACTCTGCCATCTTGCAACCTCTGTTTCGATCTCGCACTGTCTTCAGCCCGACATCCCGCGAGAGTGACTACAAGCCTAGTCTCCCTGGGAGCTTGCGCTCCTTTCCAGACATCGGCGGGGGCGGAAAACGGAAACCTCCTCCGATGCATCGGATGAGGCGCCTGAGAGAGCCCGGATTGATACATCAAAGGAGGCGAAACTGCACTGTATGGCAGCGTCTTCTTCGTGCGTCTTTCCGGTGAAGTTTCTCAGGCTTCCATCCGACGCTTCCCATGTCCGCAGGGTTGGTAGCGGACGCGACGGGGCGCGTCCCTCCCGGCGGTCGCGGAATGCGCGACCATCCCTGCGCGAGAAATCTGTTTTGCCGCAGCGAAACGAGGATGCCCCCACTTCGCCGAAGCGCCACTAGTATATCATAAAAATCAGGCCGGCGGGTCGGAAATCTCGCGAAAATCTCTGCCCGCAGACCTGTCCGGGCTCTCTCAGCCGGAATCTGCCTAATGGCACGATAATATACGGCAGGGGGGCGATAAATCTGACAAGATTACGTCAGGACGCCACTTGCGCGACGTGTGACGTTATCGTCTCTATGATCTTTCCGTACATACCGCTCGGCCAGGAAGCGTTGAATTCCTCGGCTAGGCGTTCAGCCGCAGTGGTTACGCGGCCACAAAGAGCATCAAGGCGCGACAGCACGAGTTTCGGCGAAATGCCGCAACCGCTGGCCATCCTGGAGAAGTTTGCACGGGTTATCGCCACAAACCGCATCTCGCCGCCAATACCCATCGCCATCTCCCTTGACAGTTCAGGATAGACTACGGTGGACACCAGATCGTAGAGCGGTGCCAGCACGGCGCTTTTGCCGTGGTAAACGACCGACAAGTTCTTCGCGTGCGCGTCGGCGTTACCGATAATGTAGTTGAACACTATTGAATCGATAAACGCGAGCTGACTCGTCGCGGTCATCCTCATGCGGCGCATGACGGAGATGCAGTCCGCTATCGACGGACCGCCATCCGCTTCGTACTTCATCTCAGGATCGACGGAAAGCAACTGACAGAAGTCCTCCTGATGCAGACGAATTGGCTTGCCCGAGACAACTTCGCGATCATAGCGTTCCGAAACATAGTACCCCTCGCCGCCAAGCATTATGATTTCAGCACGCGATGCGGGAAGTCCGACTCTCGATGCAAGGCACTGGCAAAAGCATTCATTGATAACCGAATCTTCAAATCCATCCGCCGGCGGCTTTATGATATGCGTCGAAGGAGTTCCGTAGAGCGGCAAAATGACCTTGCCGTCCACAACCCTGGCAATCAGCTTGTCCTGTGCGCCAGCGCCGGAATAACGGTATCCCTCCTCTCCGGCTGCATACAACGGCCGGCGCTTGAGTGATTTCAATATCCGTACGGCCTCTTCCTCGGAAAGCTCTCGTACATGCTCTACATCCTGTGGTGTCGGTTTAGCCCATGAGGGATAGAGCGACACGGCACCAGCGCAGTCCCCGCCGATGGCCTTGAGGAATCCAAACACGTTATGCTGCGACAAATGGAGACTTGCGCCAAGCCGTTGCCGGACGACACGAGGAGGCAGCAGGTTCGAGAAGAAGTTGAAGGCATGCGTGGAATCGAACTTCCCGTCTGTCAATGGCAACGCAAAGGAAAGCGCGCCCTCGACCGGGTGCGCAAGATAGTCCTTGTCATACTCAAACGAATACTCATCGCCGACCGTCTCATGGGAGAACCACCCTACGAAGCTGTTCTTCAGATAGACTTTCAGCGATTCATGCATTTGAAGACTCCGATGGCATTTCTAGCCGCAGCGTAATTCCAAGCGAAGTCAGGACGGACAGCAATTTGTCGAACCTCACCGTGCTTTTTCCATGTTCAACCTCACAAAGAAAACGAAGACCAACATTGGAAAGCTGAGCAAGAACCGTCTGAGACACTCCTTGCTCCTTACGTGCCTTACGCACAGAATCGGCGATTTCCACCATGCTGTCTACCTGAATCATAAGCATTATCCTGATTAGACCGATTTTTGGACCGTATTTTATCACATTCTGAATTACGATTCAACCAGAAATTATCCCGAACGGGATAAACAGTACGAAAACGGAGCAAATCTGAAGCTGATTTTCCCGAACGGGATTGTCCGGCCCTCTCAGCTGGAATCTGCCTAATGGCACGATAACATAGCGCACTCTACGACACAAAGAGCCTCACTCCTTCGCCTTGACTTCATCCTCCAGCAACGTGAACTGCTCCACATGCGACAGCCAGGCCTGGACAAGCTTGGCGTTCGCCCGAGAGAGCATTTCGGCCTGATTGTACTTCTCGGCAGCGCCCTGTCCCGTCGCGGCTTCTTCTTGCAGTGCCTTTATCCGCCGGTTGTTCTCTTCACCCTTCTTGTCGATCTTCTGCAGCGTTTCGATAATGCCACGCATCTTCGCAGCAATCGCCGGATCCTTCTCCTCCGCCCTTTTCAGCTTTTGCATGTACGATTCATCCGTGCGGCAGAAATACGATCCCTTGAACCACGACCAGGCCAACGGGTCCTTCGCCGACATGTCGTCCAGACGTTTCCTGACGTCCTCAAACTTTTTCACCCGTTTAATCTCTGGTTCCAGCCGCTTCCTTTCGCGGGAAGCCGCGTCAAGTTCGCGGGAAGCAGTCTCCAGTGCGGACGTGAGTCTGTCCCTTTCGCGGGAAAACCTATATATGTATACCCCAACCAACGGCAGAAGAAGTGCCATCGCCGCATAAAGCATCCATGAACGACAGACCGACGACGCCACCATCCTGAGCCGGAGCATCTCGACGTCTTTCAGAAGCGCCTTGGCGGACTGGTAGCGCTGCGACGGAACGGGGTCTGCCGCCTTGTTGAGGATGCGCCACCATGCGGGGAAGCACGCTTCGCCCGTGTCGGCCTCCATCGCAGGCCCCTTGTCGAGGTCTTCGACCTGCCGGCCGAAGCTCGCCGCCTTGAGTGTGAGGCCGAGGCTGTATATGTGGCTTGCCGCGGCCGTGAACTTCCTTTCAGGCGGAATATATTCCGGAGTGCCGACGGTAGAGACCGATGCGGACTCCTCGACGACAAGGCCGGGATCTGAAAGCACGGGCTTGCCTTTGACGTACAGCACGTTCCCCGGCTTTATGTCGCGGTGCAGGAGATGGTGACGCTGAAGCGCGGCAAGTCCCTTTGCAAGCGCAATGGCGAGCTTGACGCATTCCTTCAGCGGCAGCGCCTTCTCGCCTTTGATGACGCTTGCAAGCGTCTTGGGGCGGTAGGCTTCCGGAGAGCCAGGAGAACCGCCGAACTCGTCGTCAGCAAGATCCATGATCGTGTAGAAACCCCAGTCCTTCTCGACGAGGTTCCTCATGCGGACAAGCCCCTCCTGCGGCGGAATCAACCGGTAGAGCTTCGCGCCGCGCAGCTCGCGCTGGTAACGCTCGTCACCGATGTCCTCGCGCTGGCAGATCTTCACCGCCACGCGTTCGCCGTCCGGCATGACGGCAAGGTATACCTTGCCGTATGCGCCGCGGCCTATCTCACATTCAAGCTTACATTCAGCAATCTGTTGCATTTTGTTGTCCCTCTTAAACGAACTGCACTGTCCTGGTTGGTTCCCTGAAAAGCATCGCCGACAATGGAGTCAACCTCCGTACCCGCCGGAATCTGCCTAATGGCACGATAACATACGGCCCGTGACGCGGTTCAGAAGAGAATGTCTTGCATGTCAATCACAGCGTTGAAGTAGCCTTGCGCTTCCACAATGGGGGCGAGATGACCGCTGTATACAAGCGCGGTCTTGACCGCCTTCCCGCGCGGCACGCGGACCCGCCTCACCTTCTCGGCGACTTCCTCTATGACCTCTCGTCCGATCTCCGCTTGTCGCTTGATCTCCACGAAATAGACGCCGAGAGCCGTCTGCAGCATGAGATCCACCTGCGTGCCGCCGTTTCCCGAACGGCTGTCCCTGCGAAACGGCGCGGCAGAGAGGACCAAGGAGCGTTCCAGGCCCAAGGGTGCGAGAAACTCACGAAAATTGTTTACCACGAGATTCTCGAACGCGAACCCCTTCACGGCACTCCACCCTCCCAGCTGTTCAAGCGACGTGAACGCGAAAGCGCCACTGTCCACCATGCGGGCAACCGGCTCGATATAGCGGAGATAGAACCGCGCGTAGTTGTCCTTCAGCCTGTATCGAAGCGAGTTGGCCGGCTTGCCCGTTTCGGGGTTGATTCCTTGGTCGGCGACGATGAAGCCTGCCTCGGCCAGTTCCTCAAGCGCGGAAGACAGATGTCCGTTCTTCTTCTTCCCGATCGCTTCGGATATCTCGGACACGTTCTTCGGCGCTCCGACGAGCGCGCGCAGGATATCCGCCCGAACATCAGGTTCGCCCGTAATGACATCGCGAATCATATCCTCGAAGTCTTCCGCGAGGACGCTCTTCGGAAGATAGGCAAGACGCCTGATGTTTTCATCGGCGGAAAGCGCCGGATTGACCTCTTCGAGATATCTTGGCACGCCTCCGGTCACGGAAAGGACATCAAGGATGTCATTGGCGTTCCCCCGCTTGGCTGACTTTCCCCAGAATTTCACGCAGTCGGCAAGCGGCAGTTCCGGTACCATCAGATCGTATGATCGACGCCCGGCAAACGCACCATTGTCGATAATGTTTTCCTTGATCCACATCGACACGCTTCCGCAAAGGACAAGAACCAACTTCGGATGTTTCTTGAACAGATCGTCCCATGCCGTCTTGAGTACTTCAGGAAACGTCTTGTCGTAATATCCCATCCACGATATCTCGTCCAGAAGAACGACTACGCGCCTTCCATCGGGAATCTCGCGGTCGAGTCGCGAAAATGCCGAGAGCCAATCTTCCGGCGGCGTCTTGTCGCACCCAGTCTGCCTTGCAAGGGAGGATGCGAAATATGCGAGTTCGTCCCTGTTCGCAAGCCCCGCCTTGGGACGCAAACCTTCGATCTTGATGAAGAACGCTCCGCTGCGAGAAGCGAATTCCTCAATGAGAGTAGACTTCCCGATGCGCCGTCTCCCACGACATGTGACAAGCGAAGAAACGCGCTTTGCCCACAGTGTCTTCAAAGCGTCCAACAATTCATCTCTTCCAAAGAAATCTTTCATCTTTTCACTCCTGCGCGAAAAATTATATCATTTCACTTGAGACAAGTCAACGGCAAACGGGCACGATTAGCCTTTTTCTTCGTAATCGTGCCCAGAAAATCATGCTCAAATCGGGCACGATTAGCCATTTTCTTCGCAATCGTGCCCAACCAGACCACCACCAACATCGGATGTTTTGCTACTTTATCGAAGATGTCAATGTCAGATTTCTGTGACGGCATCGTATGTTATGCAAGAATGGATACTGACAAGAAAAAGTCGAACTTCGGCAGGATAAGTTTCCTTGCTTCTACCATACTGTCGTCCCCGGCGATTGTGTTTGCATATTCTCCACTCCTGATCGCGCTGACCGTCGCCGGAATCGCCGTTCCTTTTGCCACGGGGCGATTCATCGACTCGCTCGTCGGCAGGATGTCGCCAGTCGCGCCGTTTGTCACGCTCTGTGTGTTGCTGTTCATCCGGGCGATCATGACGCCCTGCCTCCAGCGGTTCATCCTTTCGCGGGCGCGCAGCATCGAACTGAAGCTGCAAGAAAAGACCATTTGCGCCATCATGGACCTTCCCCCGCCAGAGCTATCACCTCTCGCCGAGGGTACATTCGTCGCAAAACTCACACGCGATACGTATGCGGTCGGCGGGTTCGTTACCGGACTCTACCCGCACCTTCTCACCGCCATCGTCACGATGTTCGCCGCTGGCTTCGCATTGTATTCGCGTTCTCCCGCGCTCGGATTTGCGTTCATGGCGTTTATTCCGTTCTCGATAGTCCTCTTTCTTCCATTCTCACGCCACTTCGCCACAACATCCCACGCCGTACGAAAGAGAAGCGACGGGGCCTTCGCCGTGCTGTTCGACTTCTTCCACTCGTTGCCTTTTCTGCAGATACTCGCGGCCGGACACCGATTCGCCGATTCACCGCGCAAGTCGCTTGCCGCCCTCAAGGACGGAAACTGCGCGATGGACCGCCTGACCGTGGCATTCGGAGCCATCCTCAATTCAATCCTCGTTGCCGGCGAAGTCGCCGTACTCGGCCTCGCCGGTATGTTCGTCACCAAAGGATTAATTCCCGTAGGCGACGTGGTCGTGTATCAGATGCTCTTCCTTACGGCGATGCAGTCAGTGCAGGGAATCGTCTCGCTTCTTCCCGAGACCGCCGCGCTCCGCGAGGGCATCGACTCGCTCGGTGAAATACTCAATCGCGAGCCGCCAATATTGCGGGGCCGTCGCCTGGATTCCATCGAAAGTATCGAATTCCGCAACGTGACATTCGCCTATCCGGGTTCTGACGCAAGGCCTGTCATCAAGGATTTCTCGGCCATCTTCCGTGTCGGCAGGGTTGTCGCGCTTGTAGGGGACAACGGCACGGGCAAGACTACGCTTCTCAAGCTTGCCACAGCAGCCCTAGAACCACAGTCCGGCGAAATTCTCGTAAACGGACAGCAACTGAAGACGCTTGACGCATACGCATTCAGAAGAAGCATTGGTGCCGTTTTCCAGGATAGTCTCCTCGTTTCAGGCACCGTGCGCGACAACATCACACTGCGCGATCCGGCATTTACAGAGGAATGCATAAAAGAGGCGGTGATGCTCAGCGGACTCGGCGAAGTAGTCGAAAGGCTGCCCAACGGGCTGGACACGCGAGTCGGACTCAATGGGCAGTCTCTTTCGGGAGGCGAAATGCAACGCCTCGCCATCGCGCGCGCACTCGTGCGCAAGCCGGACATTCTTGTCCTGGATGAAGTGACCAACCATCTCGATGCGGACGCACGTGAGACATTCGGGAAACTGCTCCGCCGTCTCGCGCTCGGGCGCATCGTCCTTGTCGTCAGCCACGACCCGGCGCTCATAGACCTCTGCGACGAAAAGATTTTTTGTCAGATTCCAGAACAACCCTCGTATACGATCTTGTAGCGGACGGGTGTCCGCTGCATTGGTTAACCAAAAACAAAAAAAGGAAACAAAAAATGACACCAAATGAAATCGCGACCGACGTCGCAAGACTCAGCCCTGTTGGCGAGGGAAGCGTCAACTGGTCCACCATGGCAACATACTGCCTCGGACCAGCGGGATCCGGCTTTGTCCCTGATGATCAACGCTCAAGCGATTGAGACTAAAGGTCAAACAAGGCATGGGGCTGGCCAACGCCAGCCCCATGTCACATATTTTCCATCACGAGGAATAGCCCATGATTTTCATTTCCACTTGCAGCCAAGATAAAACAACGGACATCGTAATGCAAGAGCTAGACCCAAACGATGTCCTGCGCTTCAACATAGACAAACCAGAATACTTTGCGTGGGATTTCCACGCCAATGGGTTTCGCGTCGCTGACAAGGTTTCCGGGAAGGAGATTACCGACAAGACACTAACGTCGTTCTATCTTCGTAAGCCCATGTATTTCGATCTGATTGACGTTCCAAAGTTTGGGTGCGTCGAGAATTGGCGGAGAGAGGAAACCGACGAACTTTTCAACGATTTCTTCCGCGAATGCCAAAGCCGCGGGTTGACCGCGCTGGTGCGCAGCCAGAACAACAAGTACGGCAAGCTACGCCAACTACTCGTCGCCAAACGGCATTTTCGCGTTGCGCCATGGCATATTTTCCACGGCGAACTACCAGAAGAACTCAAACGTGGAAGATGGGTCGTCAAGGCACTGACGCAAACCCCTATTGGAAAAGGCAAGGTATTCTTCGTGAAGGAGGTCGTCCCGTCCGCCCTCGACCTTTCCTATCCGTGGTTCGTCCAGGAGAGGATTGCGGGGGAGGAGGAGGTGACTGTCGTATACATCGACGGCAAAACATACGCGGCAAACGCGCCGCGCGATTCGTTCGGCGGCGAAGACTCACGCAAGGCGCTTTTCGTGAATCCGATTTCGTGGCCGTGCTGCGAACTCTCGCCCGAAGACGAACGCGCCATCAGGGGCTTCATGGATGAGACCGGCTACAGGTTCGGACGTTTCGACTTCATCCGCAAGGACGGCGAACTGTGGTTCCTTGAGTTGAATCCCAACGGCCAATGGGCGTGGTTAGACGAGAAGAACGAACACGGGCTCGTTTCAATGGTCGCCGATGCGATCAAGGCCGAGGACCAGGCGCATCGGGAGAATCCATCTCGGCGATGACCGCCGCCGTCGTCTCGCGCAGCTTCGCCGTGAGGCGCGCGCGAATCTGGTACAGGTTGTCGCGGGAAAGACCGTAGAGCTTCATCACGGCCTCGGTATCCTGTCCCTCCACCGCGCTCGCGACGAACGCCGCGTAATGCTCGGGCCGAACATCCGGTTTCATCCGGCGCAACGCCTCTTCCATAGCCGCCGCCTGCCATTCGCGTTCTGCAAAGTCGTTGTCATCGGCGGTGGCGGACGCCTTGGCCTCCTCCAAGAACGACTCCTTGAGCTCCGCGTCGCGCTTCCCCGCCTTGAGCCTGTCCATGACGCGCCAATGCACCAGCCCCGTGAGATACGACCTGAACCTGCCCTTCGCGCGGTCGTACTGGAATGTCGGGAGATTCCGCGCGAGATCCATGAATACGACCTGCACGATGTCGTCGGCATCCTCTGGCTTAAGACCCTTGCTGCGTGCGATGGAGAAGACGAATCCGGCATAGAGGTCGAACAGCCGCTGCCATGCCGCCTCGTTCTCCGTGTTCGCGACAGCCCTCAGCACGCTGGATCGCGTCGTTTCGTTGTTGAAGTGTCGGTATGTCATTTTCCTTCTCCCTCTTTTCTCTGCTCAATGCGCCATAGCCCATTTCGGCTCTTATCCGCCCATCTATCCGGCGACACCGACCTGCGCCACACATCGCTTACCAATGAATCCAAGATGTCAAGTTCCACCTGATTCCTTATCTCATAGTTATAGAGTCTCAATTCCTTCTCGTAAATCTCTTTTGCTTTGCGACATTCCTCCTCATCGTCTTGTCCATTGCGCAGTTTCCCCTTGGCTCTTTTGCGCAGTAGGTCAATTTCACGTTGCAGCGGCGCCGCCCTCGTATTGCCTTTGATAAGCTTATCCAATTCCGTCTGCAACATGGACGCAATCTCTTTGCTAAGTTTGGATACTTCGGTTATACCTTGCCTTGCCAATTCCACATCAAGACTATAATGCCGGTATCCATACAGATCGCTCCACTTTGATTTCTTGTGCTTATAATCGCGCATGCGGCAATATAGCTTGCTGGCAAGTGGCTCTAGTTCTTTTTTATGGAATGTTTTTACCTCTTCAGCGATTTTCTGCGCTTGCAGAAACTCTTCCATGTCATCAAGGCCATTTTGCTTCTTTTTGCTGGCCTTTTCATGCAAAACGTCAATGTCTTTTTGACATGAGGATTCTTTTGCTAGGAGTTTACCAAGTTTGTCGAAATCTGACCGAAGTTTCCCACCGAGTTCCTTGTCCTCCTCGGCAATTGTGGTTATCTCGCGTCTAAACAAATCCATATAGGATTCCAGCCTGAGACAGAAGTTTCTGGCATCATAAAACTCATAATCAAACTGCACTCGATCCGAGAAGCTGGTCTTCAACAGCCAGTCGAGATGCGTTGTGTTTATAAGGTGATTGTAATAGAAATTATCTCTGAAGAAACACCAACGCAGCTCGAGAAGTTCTGCCGAGTCGTCAAGGCCATCTTGGGTCTTTTCATCAGCCAGTTTCATCAGATGGGCAAACTTCTGTCGCGCCAATGCGTGGATCTCCTCGTGTTTGACAAAGTTTTCAAAGTGCTCGTTGTACCATTTTACAAGCGATTTTTTCCGGTCAGGGTCAGGACCATAATCGAAATATATCCTCGCCTCCTTTACGGCAATGGAGCGTTTTATGCAATCTATGATGGATTCAGAATCAAGTCTGCACGTACCGCTGTTATGCAAATCCCAGAACCAATCCCGATTGATTCTCTCAAGCATGTTCGTCTCGGCGGTGTTCAAATCGGCGACGGTATTTTGCAATGACTTATGCAATTCGACTCTATTCTCGTTGAGTATTTTTGCTTGAAGATACTCTTCCTTGTCATCGAGATCTTTTCTCCGCTTCTCTTCGGCCTGCTTGTGCAACGAGTCGATTTTCCGGTCTAACGCTTCTTCTTTTGCCGCAATGTTGGTGATCTGGTTTAAAGATGCCTGGAGCTGCTCTGAGTTCGCTTTGTTGATTGCCTTGATTTCAGCAATGCCGCACGCTATCTTTTTCTCTAGTCTCGCATTATCGGAGATGCCATCGGTGTATGCATTGAAAGCATGTGAAGAAACCCAAAAGGAATCCCGTTTAATCCTCTCGGCATTCCTCTTGCGCTCCTCCACCATTTCGTTCAAGTGCGACGTGAAACCATCAAGGCCTTCCTTTGCTTTTGCGACCTTCTCAATCGCTTCGCGCTTCGAGCGTTCAATCTGCTCTTCCATGCCGTTCTTGAACTCCTTCAGCGGCTTGATCTCGGCCTCAATCCCATTCGTTTTGCGAAATACCACATACATATATGCGACAGCACACGAAAGAAGGATCCCCACCACAGTGTAGAACAGCCATGAACGCCTAAGCAACGTCCACGACATTCTCCAACGAAGTCTTTCAAGGTCTTTTACCAATGCCTTTGCGGACTGGTAGCGACGGGACGGAGTAGGATCGGTTGCCTTGTTGAGGATGCGCCACCATGCGGGAAACAACTTCGCGCCGGTGTCAGCCTCAAGCGCAGGACCTTTGTCGAGGTCTTCGATCTGCCGACCGAAACTAGCCGCCTTGAGTGTGAGGCCGAGGCTGAAGATGTCGCTGGCGGTTCCGGTGAAGCCCTCTGGGGGAGCGTAGGGCGGCGTTCCGACTTTCGACGCCGCCTCGGATTCCTCGACGACGAGCCCCGGATCGGAGAGAACGGGACATCCCGCGACATAAATCACATTCCCGGGCTTGATGTCGCGATGCAGCAGGTGATGGCGCTGAAGCGTTGCGAGTCCTTTCGCAAGCGCTATGCCGAGCTTTACGCATTCGTCGAGCGGCAACGCCTTCTCACCGGCGATGACGCTGGCCAGGGTCTTGGGCCTATAGGAGGCATCTCCGGAAATCTTCCGGCCGAATTCGTCTTCCGCGAGATCCATCACCGTGTAGAAGCCCCAGTCCGTCTCCGCGAGTTCCCTCATGCGGACAAGCCCATTCTGCGGCGGAATCGCGCTATAGAGCTTCGCTCCGCGCAGCTCGCGCTGGTAACGCTCGTCGCCGACCGCGTCGCGGCAACAGATCTTCACCGCCACGCGTTCGCCGTCCTGCCCGACGGCAAGGTATACCGTGCCGTATGCGCCGCGGCCTATCTCGCACTCAAGCTTATATTCAGCAATCTGCTGCATTTTTGTTTCCCAGCGTCCTACGTTCAACGGTTGCGTCACTATATTACCAAACGAGACGCTTTCTTGAAAGCGGAAAATAAAAGCGAAAATTTCCGCCCGCAGACCTGCCCGGACTCTCTCAGCCGGAATATGCCTAATGGTACGATGATATACGGCAGGAGTTGGAGAGGCCGAAATCTGACAAATATCATTCCTTTACATATACCGTTTTCTCGGTTCCGATGCTGGGCGCGTCGGCACCGGGAAATCCACCCCAGAGCAGATCAAGGAAATGCCCTTCACCGCGAGCCGCATCGAAGGCCTGCCGCGTGATATTGCCGCAACGGTAACCGCCGATCTGCCAGCATCGCCACAGCATCGACCCGCGATTCTCATCGTAGGCGAAATGTTCCATGTAGCGTTCGGCAATGCCGATGTCATCGACATCCTTCGCCCAGATCTCAATCTTATTGCCATAAAGAGGCGTACCATCTTCATCGATCCCCATGCCATCAAGCACCATTCGTGCAATTTCCATATCATTCGTCGCCCTGGCAGACTGCTCGGCAGGAAATACCTTACGCCTCACCGTCCCATAGCTTAGGTCCTTGTCCACATATCCTATCGCGTATTCTGGCCGCCAGCCTTCTTCATGTCCCAGAAGCCAGCCATAGTCATATTGCTTGATCAGTCCCATTTTGTCGCGTGTCACCAATGACGCATGGCCAACATTGTGATGCCATCCGCAAATGATGTCCACCGCCAGCCTATTTTCAGGGAAGTTCGCGAAATAGATTCGCCCAGGCCTCGCAACCGTTCCCACAGGTAGCGTCCGCGCCGCCTCGGCCCGCTTGGAATACCTGTAGTGCGAATAGGAAAGGCAACCGGGACAGCCCGCCAACATCAGACACACTATTGACATGGCAATCATCTTTTTCATCGGTTTCATTCTTGTTTCCCCGTCCATGTGTTACTCGTATTCCACGGCGTGGTCTTACACGATTATACGACAACTTACCGCCAATCTGACAACACTGGCATGGCGGACAGATTCTGTTAGGTTGGTTCAACCACGGAACACTCGGAAGCGTACCCTTGTACGGCACGGAAACGGCTGTAGAATGGATGTTTCACGCATTTCAGCCGATGATTGCCCCTACGAATATCGGTAGATAGAAGATGGACACCTGCCAGCAAGACACCCAGAGGCCTCATTCGTGCTGATTTCGGTGTCCCGTGAACACGGGTCTCCGTGTTTTCCGTGGTTTATGCCCTACGAAAATCGCATGCGCCCCAAAATGGCAAGAGAATCACAGTCTTCCGCACACGTCGTCGAACCGGTCCAGAAGAGCATCCACATCCCTAGCCGTGTGCGCGGCGGAGATGAAGTTGCATTCAAACTGCGACGGGGCAAGGTAGATGCCGCGGTCTAGAAGGCCATGGAACATCCGCGCGTAGAGCCGCGTATCCGCCATCTTGGCCGAGGCGAGATCCGTTACCGGCTGCTCGGTGCAGAAGAACGTGAACACCCCGTTGAAGCTCTGGCAGCGGATGGGCAGCCCGTGTTCGGCCGCTATCGTGGATGCTCCCACAGCCAGTGCGCTGCCGAGCTCGGCCATCCGCGTGTACGGTAGGTCGCGCTCTAGTATCTCCAAAGTCTTCAGCCCGGCGGCGACGGCGAGCGGGTTGCCACTGAGCGTGCCGGCCTGATAGACGGGTCCCGTTGGCGCAAGCTGCTTCATCCATCTGCGCCG
This sequence comes from Kiritimatiellia bacterium, assembly GCA_017525225.1. Lineage (GTDB taxonomy): Bacteria > Verrucomicrobiota > Kiritimatiellia > RFP12 > UBA1067 > RGIG6720. The sequence continues at coordinate 18,707 of JAFXTB010000160.1, read as the reverse complement.
CCCGCCCACGGCCGCGAGGGGCAGTCCGCCGCCAATCACCTTCCCAAGCGTGACGATGTCGGGCGAGACTCCGCCATACAGCGCCGAATACGTGGAAAGGCCGAAGCGAAAACCGTTGATGACCTCGTCGCAGACCAGAAGCGCGCCATGCTTCGCCGTGATCGAGCGAAGCCCCTTCAGAAAACCTTCCCGCGGCGGCACCAGCCCCATGTTGCCGGCGACAGGCTCGACTATCGCTGCGGCGATCCGCTGGCCATGCACCTTGAAGGCGGCCTCCACGGCTTCAAGGTCGTTGTATGGCACGACAAGCGTATCCTCCACGGCGCCAGGCGTCACGCCAAGCGAGGAGGATGCCCCCATCGTCAGCACGCCGCTGCCGCTTTTCACAAGCATCGCGTCGGAATGGCCGTGGTAGCAGCCGTCGAACTTCAGGACGAGCGGCCTGCCGGTGACGCCACGCGCGAGGCGGATGGCCGTCATCACGGCCTCCGTGCCGCTGGAGACCGCGCGTACCATCTCCATGCCGGGCACGAGCGACACGAGCCTCTCGGCGAACACCACCTCGTCGGGCGTGGCGATGCCGAAGGTTGTGCCCTTCGCCGCGCGTTCACGCAACGCCCGCGTAACCTCCGGATGGGCGTGGCCGAGGATCATCGCGCCCCAGCTGCAGCAGTAGTCCGTGAGCCAGCGGCCTTCGGCCGTCTCCACCTTCTGCCGCCTGCCGCGCACAACGAACACCGGCGTGCCGCCCACGCCGTTGAACGCCCTCACCGGCGAATTGACGCCGCCCGGGATCACGCGACATCCCCTTCTGAACACCTCTGCATGCTTCATGGCGATCATTCCTCCCTTGCACGTGCGCGGCATGGCAGGCCCTACCAGGCGCCAAGGCCACATCCGATGCGGGCCGCGGACTCCTCGTCCTCGTATCTCTTCTTCAGTTCCATGAGACCTTCTGCGGCGACGCCGTCTGCCAGATCGTCGTTTATCTGGAAGAGGATGCCGTATACGAGTCCATAGCGATGGAACGGCGCATCGTCGGCGCCGGCCGCGAGCGCACCAAGCCGGGCCGCGAGCGCAAACGCCTCGCCCGTCTTGCGCGCACACACGTCCACGTAGTCACCACCCTGCAGATCGTCGCCCTGGCCCTCGCACAGCATCACGTGCGAATCCACCGTCGCCGCCAGCATGACCTGGACGGCGGCGAATCCGCTCCGCGCGATGAGCTGGTAACCGTGCGCCACGAGCCAGTCGCCGGCGGCTATCGCCAGCGCCACGCCATGCTCCTTCCACACGGTGGGACGGCCGTAGCGAGTCTCGTCGCAGTCCTGGATGTCGTCATGCACGAGCGACGCCTTGTGGAAACACTCCACGGCGTCGCAAACCGGCCCGATATCGCCCACTCCCCCGCAGCGCTCGAACACGGCCCTGCAAAGACGCGGCCGCAATCTCTTGCCGCCGCGTCCGCAGAAATCGAGTGCTATGTCCCTTACGGACATTACTTTCCAAACACCTCGATCTCGATGTAGTTGTTGACCGGCTCGGACGACGATCCGGCCGAGTAGCAGCGCACGTAGCGGGCCTTCGTGGGCTTGCCGTCGACCATCGCGGACATCGGCCGCCCGTCGTTGCGCTCGCGGTACTCCTTGTCCTTGCCCTTGCCGAGCTTGGCGGAATCGTTGTGGTCGTTGTTGAAGATCGTCACCACGCCCTCGACGAACTTCTCGTCGTTCGAGACGCGCACTATCACGTCCCTGTACACGCGCTCGTCGCCCTGGTCGTGCCAGACGCACACAGCAGTCAGCTCATGCTCGGCACCGAGGTCGAGTTGCACCCACTGCAGACCGCCCGGCAGCTGGAGCATGGATGTGGCGTCGGGGGTCTTGTCGCCATCGACGACGTACTCGTTGTCGCCCGTCACGGCCTCCTCGCTCGTGGTGACCTTCGTGTTCTCGGTCGTGAGCTTCTTGTCGTAGCCCGGCGGCACCATGATCGGCGGACGGAGCTTGCCGGGGCCGGGATCGGGCTCCAGATTCTCGCCCTTCACCTCCTTGGGCGTGCCGCTCGAATGCGGGGCAGGCAGCTCGAACTTGATGGCGACCCTGTCCTCGGCCACCAGGGCGGCAGCGGCAAACGCGACCAGCCCGAACATCGTGATCTTCCTCATATCGGATTTTCCTTTCTTTGTTTTTTTACTCAAAGTCTGTTTCGTCGTTCAAGACACTGTCGAATTATACCAGATTGCAGGCGCACGGGCAAGTGCCGCCGCATCAGGCGATCTGCTCCAGAAAGCGGACGTCGTTCTCGTAGAGCCACCGTATGTCCGGTATGCCGTACTTTATCATCGCAATGCGCTCCACCCCGAAGCCGAAAGCGTAGCCGCTCACCTCGTCGGGATTCCAACCCACGAACCTGAAAACGCGCGGGTCCACCATGCCTGCGCCGGCAACCTCGATCCAGCCGGACTGCTTGCACACGGCGCAACCCTTGCCCTTGCAAACATGGCACGAGAAGTCCACCTCCACCGAAGGTTCGGTGAACGGGAAGAAGTGCGGACGGAACCGGACCGTCACTGAATCGCCCATCATCTCGCGCGCGAAGTACGCCAGCACGCTCTTGAGGTCCGCCAGCGACACCGGCTTCGAATCCACGTACAGCCCCTCTATCTGGTGGAAGTTGGCAGAATGCGTGGCGTCGGTGGTGTCGCGCCGGTAGGTGCGGCCAGGGCAGATCACGCGCACAGGCGGCTTGTTCTGGAGCATCGTGCGGATCTGCACGGGCGAGGTCTGCGTCCTGAGAAGCAGATCCTCGGGAGTACCCTCGCCGCCCTCGAACTCGGGCGTCTCGAGCCAGAACGTGTCGCGACGATCCTGCGAAGGATGGTGCGGCGGCGTATTGAGCGCGGTGAAATTGTTGAAGCGCGTCTCTATGTCCGGTCCGTCGGCCACCGTGAACCCAAGATGGCCGAAGATGCGCGCTGTCTCGGCGATGACGCGAGAAAGCGGATGCTCGGCGCCCGGCTCGAACCAGCGCCCTGGAAGTGTTGGATCGAGCGTCGCGGACGATCCGCCTGCCGCCGGTGCGGCTACCTTCGCCGCAAGCGCCGCCTCAACCTCGGCGCGCCAGGCCTGCACGGCCTTGCCGAACGCAGGACGCTCCTCCTTGGGCACGTCCTTCATGCCCTTTATGAGCGCCGGTATGGAACCATTGCGGCCCACATACTTCACGCGCAGCCTTTCGACCGCCGCGGCGTCGGCCGCCGCCGCGATTTCCGCCAGCGATTCGGCCTTGCCCTTTTCAAGTTCTTCAAGTGTCATGGTTTCCCCTGTAAGACAGGCTGATATTATACCTTCTCGCAGGAACGCGGTCAACCATGCCGAGAAACAAAATGCAATGGCGAAAACGATGGCGGATGGCAGTTTTCTCAATTGTCCGCTTGCGCCGATTGGTGTGTTTTGATAATATGTCGCCATGAAATTTACGATTTCCCTAGCAGGCGGTGCCGCAAAAGCAATCGGAATGGCGTCCTTGATGGCGAGCCAGGCTGCCTTTGGAGCCATGCACGTGTCTGAAAAAACGGACTTCATCGCAGGCGAGAACACCAACGGCTGGACGATCTCCGCAAGCCAGTGGAAATCACCTGCCTACCCGGCGCCGGTCGCTTCGTTCACAGCCTCCGGCACAAACCTATCGGACGGTGCGACGCTGTCGATATCATATTCGCAGAACAGCTTCACCGTCACGGGGACGGGGAGCGCGAGGCTGGCCTCATTCTCGGCAGACTACGAGACCACCAGGCTCGCAACGCCCGAGGACATCGCCGTCACCAACATGCTGGTCGGCTCATTCTCCGCGTCATGGCCGCCCGTGGCGGGCGCAAGAGGATACAGGCTAAGCTTCTACACCAACCGCCTCGACGGTGCCTCGGATGGAACGGCCATCTTCTCCGAAGATTTCTCGAAGCTGGAGGGCAAGGGGAATGCCATCGCCCTGGACAACTCATTCAACGCCAATGCCGACACCAATGCCGACTGGACATGCGAAACGTGCTACATAGCCGCCGGGGCGACCGGCATCGTCCAGGTGGGCTCCTCCAAGTACCTGGGCTGGCTCTCGTTCCAGGTTCCAGACGGATGCCTCGGTGCTGGCAGGACGCTGCGCCTTCGCCTCTCGCGCCATTCCAGCAGCGGCGCCGACATGCCGGTGACACGCGTCTCGTCAGGAGGACAAACGAACATCCTCGCCGTGTTGCAGCCAGGCACGGAAATGTCCGAACACCTCGTACCCCTTCCCTTCCTCGCTTCCGGCGACCGCATCTACGTGAACTCCCCCACGAACAAGATGAACAACGCAAGCCAGGAGGGCCGGATATTCCTGGACTCCGTCCATATCCTGGAAGGTTGCGATCCGGGACATCTCGTCCTGGACCGTTTTGCCACGGCGGAGACATCCGGGACTTTCTTCGCCACGAACGGCATGCCGGCCGTGGAGGCCTTCGTCACGCTGACGGCCCTCGCCGTGGATGCGTCCGACGATTCCGAAGAGTCTATCCCCTTCGCGCTCGACCTCGCCAATCCGCCGCTGATGCCGATCCTGCGCGCCGTACCCATCTCGACACTCGACGGCGGCACATACGAGACCGACTTCGCCGAACTTGCCGTCATCACGGCAAAGACCGACTGGTACAACGGCGTGTGGCCCATGCCGTACTGGATGGGATACAACGACAGGGGCGAACTCGCCGGCGACATCTACCGCGGAACCACGGGGTCCACCTACACGGGCTTCTTCGCAGTATCCTCCGTGAACGAGCCCGACATGGGCATGGCGCTCGGATTCAGGGCGGCTAAGGAGCGCGACGGGCACTTCGGCATAGCCTTCCTCAACGATACCAGGACTCCGCGCGTCGGTTTCAGCCTGACCTGCGCCGGTGTGCAATGGAACTACAGGAACACGATCCCGATGACCAACACCGTGGAATATCTGGTCACCAACGAGCTGGTGGACACCGCGGCGCCGGGAGACTGGAAGACCGTAAAGGCCCTTGAATTCACACCTCCATACACGACGACCTACAACGATGGTGGCGCGGATTGCTGGCGTGGCGGCCCCAGAACCGCTGCGCTCGACGGCGTGTCGCTCGGCATCGGCGAATATCTTGTAATCCGTTTCAGCGACTGGCGTCTCTCCGGAACCGGGATCAACAAGGGCGGGGCAGGACTGGAAAGCTTCAGCATCTCGTCGTCCGCCAGGAGAATGGCGACGTACATGACGATCAGGTGACGGACATGGCGGAACCATACATCATCTGGGACTGGAACGGTACGCTGCTCGACGACGTGGATTCCGCCGTGCGTGCACTGAACCGCATGCTTGGCGTGCGCGGGCTGCCGCCCACCACACGCCAGTACTACAGGGAACATTTCGGCTTCCCGGTGCGCCCCTTCTATGCAGAGCTTGGCGTGGACCTGGCGCATGAGGACTGGGACCGCATCTGCGTGGATTTCCACAGGTTCGTGGACGACGAGCCGAAGGAGCTGCGGACGGATGCGGTCCAGGCGCTCGCGGACGCGCACGCAGCCGGAACAGGGCAGTCGATCCTCAGCGCCCTGCGCGAAGACCTGCTGCGGCGCGACGTCGCCGCCGCCGGCATCGCCGGCATGTTCGACGAGATATTCGGCGTGGACAACCTGGACGGCGCGACCAAGCTCTCGCGCGGCCATGAGCTGGTGTCCAGCCTAGGCGCACGCGCCGCCGGAACGCTCTTCTTCATCGGAGACACCCTGCATGATGCGGATGTGGCACGGGAGCTGGGAGCCAGATGCATACTCGTGGAAGGCGGCCACCAGTCGCGCGCGCGGCTCGAGACGGCATCCGTCCCCGTGGCAGATTCGCTTCGCGCCGCCGTGCAGATCGTCCTGCGCGCCGCCTGACCGGCCTAGCGGGACTCGTTGCGCAGGGCCGGGTCGAGGATGTCGCGCAACTCGTCGGCAAGATGGTTGAATACCAGCACCAGCACGAATATGGCGGCAGTGACGAACGTCATCTCCCACCAGACACCCTGCCAGAGCCTGAGGCGCGCGTTGTTGATCATCACGCCCCAGCTCGGCTCGCCCTGCACGCCGATGCCCAGGAACGAGATGAACACCTCGGTGGACACTGCCGACGGGAAGCGGATGGAGAACTGGATCAGTATCATGTGCGCCACGTTCGGAAGGAGGTGCCGGAACATTATCCGGGCGTGCGAATAGCCCAGCACGCGCGCGGCCTGCACGTAGGCGCGGTCCTTGTGCTTCATCACCTCGGCGCGGATGGTGCGGCACACGCCCACCCACGTGGTCAGGCCTATGCCGAGGTAGATGCCGAGCAACCCCTGACCCACGACCATCGAGATCGCAAGGATGAAGAGAAGCCCGGGCATCGATGCGACCGTGGCGCACAGCCACACGACGAAGGAATCCACCTTGCCGCCGAAGTACCCGCCGAGAAGCCCCAGCAGCACGCCCAGCGGAATGGCGATCAGCGAGGTCATGATGCCCACGTGGAACGCAATGCGTGAACCCTGCACGAGACGGAGCGCCACGTCGCGCCCGAGGTTGTCGGTACCCATCGGATGCGCCCATGACGGCGGCTGGTAGCGGGCATCCTCGTGGACGACGTTGTAGGCGGGCGTCACATCGCGGGCATGCGCCACGCGGTATTGCACCTCGCCGAAGACCGCAAGCGCGAAATACGCCGCGATCACCGCGAGGCACAGCCTGCCGCCCAGCCCCAGCCTCTTCCACACGCCCTTCATGTTCCAAGCCTCACTCTCGGATCAAGCCAGGCATACGCCAGATCGGTCGCAAGGTTCACACCCTGGTACAGCAGCGCACCCAGCACCACCACGGCCCGCACCACGGCCATGTCGGCCGAATGGATGGCGTTGAGCGACACGTTGCCAAGGCCGGGTATGCCGAAGAACGACTCCAGCATCAGCGACCCAGTGAACAGATAGGGGATTGCCAGCGACACGTATGTGACGATGGGGATGAGGGCGTTGCGCAGCACGTGCCTCACCAGCACGGCAGCGCCGGAAAGGCCCTTGGCGCGGGCCGTTCGCACGTACGGCTTGTATATCTCGTCCAGGATCGCGGTGCGGAAGAAGCGCACGTCTACGCCAAGCGACGAGAAGACGCCTATCCCCACCGGCAACACGAGGTAGAACGCGTTCTCGTAGCCCCATATCGGGAAGAGCCCGCACCTGTACGCCAGCACGAACTGCCCGGCCAGCACCCACACCACGTAGTTGACGCTCATCAGCACGGTGGACATCACAAGCACCGCGCGGTCGGGCGCGCGGCCCCGGAAGGCCGCGCAGAACAGCGCGAGCGAGAGCGCCACCAGCGTGCCCATCACGAGGATCGGAACGGTGAGCGAGAGCGACGGCCCCACGCCGCGCTTGAGCACGTCCGCCACCGGTTCGTCGTACTCCGTGGACATCCCCAGGTCGCCGCGCGCGAGCTGGCGCACGAAGTTGAGGAACTGCGAGTCCCAGAAAGGCCGCTCGTCCCTGAAGTTGACCAGCAGCGGACGGTCGTAGCCGTACTTGTGGTTGAATGCCGCGATCGACTCCTTTGTGGCGTTCTTTCCGAGTATCACCTCGGCCGGGGAACCACCTACGACATGGAAGAGGATGAATGTCAGCACCAGTATCCCGAACGTCGTCGGGATCAGTTCCAAGAGTCTTCTGGCTGCGTAGCGTAGCATCGGTTCTTCCATTCGGCCAGCCGGCATTGCGGCTGGCGGAGGGGGGGGGATTCGAACCCCCGGTGGACCAAAAGCCCACACAACCTTTCCAAGGTTGCACCATCGACCACTCGGACACCCCTCCGTGGTTGAAGTGGGTGATATTGTACCACTTTTTCGGGTCGCAAAGCAACCCCGAATGTGATAAAATATCGCCGTGATGCAGGGTGTATCGTTCCAGCATGTCCGCAAGGTATATTCGCACGGCGACAAGCCGGCGGTGGACGACTTCTCGCTAGAGGTGCCGCCAGGCGAGTTCCTCGTCCTGGTAGGGCCGTCGGGCTGCGGCAAGTCCACGACCCTGCGCATGGTGGCGGGGCTGGAGCTTCCTACATCCGGGCGGATACTCATAGGCGACAGGGATGTGACGCGCCTTCCGCCAAAGGATCGGGACATCGCCATGGTGTTCCAGAACTACGCGCTCTATCCGCACATGACCGTGCGCGAGAACATGTCCTTCGCCCTCAAGCTTCGCCATTTCGACAGGGACGACATCCGCCGCCGCGTGGATGCCGCCGCGGAGACGCTGGGGCTCGTGCCCTACCTCGACCGTCTTCCCAAGGCCCTCTCCGGAGGGCAGCGACAGCGCGTGGCGGTCGGGCGGGCGATAGTGCGAGAGCCCGCCGTGTTCCTTTTCGACGAGCCGCTGTCGAACCTGGACGCGAAGATGCGCGTGGAGATGCGCGCGGAGATAGTGCGCCTGCACCACAGGCTCGGCACCACCATGATATACGTCACCCACGACCAGACCGAGGCCATGACCATGGGCCAGCGCATCGTGGTGATGGAGGGCGGGCGCATCCAGCAGGCCGCCCCGCCGCTCGAGGTGTACGACAGGCCCGCCAACCCGTTCGTAGCATCGTTCATAGGCACTCCACCGATGAACCTGCTGCCTCCAGGCGTCCTCGACCTCGGCCGCATCACCGGGCTTCGTCCAGAACACGTGCGGATCGTGCAGCCGAGTGGCGCGGCGGGTGAACTTCCCGCCACCGTCGACATCCTGGAACCGCTCGGCGCGGAGACGATCGTGCATGTGGTGCTGGACGGGCGTCAGCTTCCAGTGCTCGCGCGCGTTCAGGGTAGCTGCCCCTTCTCGCACGGCGACAAGGTGGCAGTGGTGGCGGATCTCTCAAAGACCGTATTCTTCGAACGATGAAGCGCATCGGAATCTATGGCGGAAGCTTCAACCCCGTGCATTGCGGCCACATCGGCATAGCGTGTAGGGCGGCGGCCGAGCACTCGCTCGAACGGGTGCTGGTGGTGCCGGCAAAGACAAGCCCGTTCAAGATAGGCGCCGATGCCGATGGAACCGGCTTCACCGACGCTCAGCGCTGGGAGATGGTGGTGGCGGCATGCAGGCCGCATCCAGAGCTGGAGCCTTGCGACATCGAGCTGAGGCGCGGCGGGGTGTCCTATACGATAGACACCGTACGCGCGCTCAAGGAAGCCATTCCGGACGCGTCGTTCTTCTTCATCGTGGGCGAGGACTCGCTCGCCGGAATGCCCCATTGGCGCGACTGGCCCACCCTCAAGACGCTTGCCACGTTCGTGGCATATCCGCGCACGAGCGAATCATCCACGGAGATACGCAGGCGCCTGGCAGCCGGCGAAGACATATCGGGCATGGTACCGCCGGCCGTAGCCTCGCTCATTGCGGCATGGCGCGCGTGAACTTCGGATTGCAGCCCGCCACCACGAGAACGGCCTCGCCCTTGACCTTGGCGGACGCATATTCCCTCGCGAGATCGGAGAGATAGCCGCGCGAGACGCGCTCGTGCATCTTCGTCAGCTCAAGGCACACGGCGGCCTCGCGGTCGCCAAGGACATCGAAGGCCGCCTGCAGCGTGGCCGCGATGCGGAACGGGCTTTCGAAGAGGATCAGCGTATGCTCGCGGTCCCTCTCCTCCGCGAACCAGTTGCGCAGCGCGCCCGGGCCGCGCGGCGGAAAGCCCTTGAATGTGAAGGAGCTCGTGGAAAGGCCGCTCATCAAGAGCGCCACGTTCACGGCGCTCGCCCCGGGTATGACCTCGTAGGGGATTCCCTCCTGGGCACAGCGGCGCATAAGCCTGTATCCAGGGTCGGAGATGGCGGGATATCCACCATCGGAGCAGAGCGCCACTTCGCGGCCGGCGCGAAGCGCGTCCACGATCGCGGCACCGACACGCTCCTCGTTCCCCTGCCGGTAGGAGACCATCTCGGGACGTGGCACGCCGAAATGCGCCAGCAGCTGCCATGTGCGGCGCGTATCCTCGCATGCGATGAGGGATGCCGCCCTGAACGCCTCCAGGGCCCGAGGACTCAGATCCCCCAGATTGCCGATCGGTGTGGCTATGACATGCAGCATGGCGGCCCCGGTGCCCCGTGGCGGCGGATCGCCTGCGCTACGCCTTGCGCGGAGGAACCTTGAAGTCTTCGGGCTTGAAGTAGTGCGTCTTGTGCGAATCAGCCGAGACGTTCGCCGCCAGCACCGCCACGGCGCTCTCGTACGCGAGCTCCGCCGGGCAGTTGAGCTTCGCGCCATGGCGGCAGGCCGCGAAGAAGTTCTCGAGGTGCGGCATGTGCGCGGGCTTGTTCATCGAAACACCCAGGGCGTTGCCGGTCGCCTGCGCGGAGATGCGCGTGTCGACGGCTATGTCCTTCGTGACCTCCTTCTTGATCTTGTCGCCCTCGGACGGCAGGATCCAGCCCTTGTCGATGAACTTCTGCCAGTCGGCGTCCGAAAGGCCGCCTGCGCGCAGTTCGCGCTGCACGGTGTTGCCGCGCGCGGATATCTCGGCTATGGTCAGCGAGGCGTTAACACCCATGAACTGCTCGTAGAACCCGCCGCGGGCGTTGGACGATATCACCTGGTAGTACGCCTCGTTCTTCGTGCCGTCCGGCATCTGGAACTCATAGAGGCACATCACGCGGTCGTATGCCTGGCGGCGCGGCGTGAACGCGTCCTTGCCGCCGATCGCCGTCACGGACGACGGCGGCACGCCCCACGCCCAGATGAAGAGGTCTATCTGGTGCGAGCCGAGATCCACCATCGAGCCGCCGCCATACTTGTAGAACCAGCGCCAGTTGAGATACTGCTCAGGGTTCTCGTAGCCGTACTTCGTGAGGATCTCCTGCTTCGGCGGACGCTTCACCGCGAAGAACGGCGCGAGCGTGCGGTTCCACTGGGCGTACGCGGTGGTGACGCGGCCGAGCATGTTGGGCACCACGTTCTCGAAGCAGTGGCGGTAGCGCGGATTGGAGCGGCGCTGATGGCCGATCTGCAGCAGCTTGCCGGTCTCCTTCTGGACGCGGCACATCTCCGCCGCCAGCTCCAGCTGGTTGGACATCTCCTTCTCGCAGTACACATGCTTGCCTTTCCTGAGGCAGTAGCAGGTATGTTCGCAGTGCATCCAGTCCGGCGTGGCCACTACCACGGCGTCGATGTTCTTGTCCTCCTTGTCGAGCATCTCGCGGTAGTCTTCGTACGTCGTTATCTGCATGCCGTAGTTCTTGAAGAACTGCTTGGCCTGCTGGCACTGGAACTTCCAGATGTCGCAGACGGCCCGCACGCGCACGCCTGGAATGCGCACGAGGGAGGCCGACAGCACGCGCGCCTCGGCGCCGAACCCGATGAGCGCCACGTTGATCTGGTCGTCCTTCGGGCCTATTGTGGCGTCTTCGGCATGGAGGATGCTGAACGACGGCATGAAGGCTGCGCCGACTGCGGCGCCCTTGAGGAAACTGCGACGGTTTGTATCTAGAGACATTTTATCGTTCCTTGAATGGCTTGCGAACGCATTTATGATACCAAAAATGGTCCTTGAAGGCAAGGTCTCTCCTGCTTGATGTCTCCTGCCGGACATCTTGAAGAAGCACCGTCCGGATGTGCGCGGGACTCCTTGAGAATCCGCTCCAGTCGCTTCAGCTCGGCTTCGCGCGCCGTGCGCCGTTCATAGTCGCCATCGGCCATGGTTCATCTCTCCAGCAGTCCGCGCAGCTGGGCCAGGGCCCGGCCGCGGTGCGAGATCGCATTCTTCTCCGCCGGCGCAAGCTCTGCAAAGGTCCGCGTATGACCTTCCGGCTCGAAGAGCGGATCGTAGCCAAAACCGCCCTTCCCAGATGTCTCCAGGCGGATGCGCCCCGGACAGTGTCCCGTCACGACATGCTCGTTTCCTGCAGGGTCGATGAGCACCAGCGCACAGGTGAACCGCGCCCGGCGATCCGTGACGCCGTCGAGGTTCTTCAGCAGCAGGGCGTTGTTGGCGGCGGAATCGCCGTCGCGTCCGGCATAGCGCGCGCTCCTTACGCCCGGTTCGCCTCCGAGCGCCGCCACCTCAAGTCCCGAATCATCCGCCATCACCCACGCACCTGGATGGCGCGGCGCGATGGACTGCGCCTTGATGCGCGCATTGCCGACGAACGTATCCGCCGTCTCCTCTGCGCCGGAATCCTCGGCCACGATCTCCCAGCCGGGCAGGATCTCTCCGATCTCGCGGATCTTGTTCGGGTTGTGAGTGGCGACGACAAGTTTTTTCATGGTTAGTCGTTAGTGGTTAGTGGCTAGTGGTTAGTCGTTAGTGGTTAGTGGTTAGTCGTTAGTCGTTAGTGGTTAGTCGTTAGTCGTTAGTGGTTGGTTGTTGATTGTTGATTGTTGGTTGTTGATTGTTGATTGTTGATTGTTGGCAGCGGAAGCGGTCGACGACGAGCGCGATGGCGCCATCGCCCGTGAGGTTGCAGGCCGTCCCCATCCCGTCAAGGGCCATGTAGGTGGCGATCACGAGCGCGTAGCGCTCCGGCGTGAAGCCAAGAGTAGTCTCCGCGATGGCTGCGGAGGCCAGCACCACGCCGCCGGGAATCCCCGGGGACGCCACGGCCACGATGCTCACCATGAAGATGAACTCCACGTACGCCGTAAGCCCGATGGGCTCGCCGGCCATGGCGAGGAACCCGGCGGTGTATACTACCATGTTGGCCATGCTGCCCGCCAGATGGACGTTGGCGCACAGCGGCACCACGAGATCGGCCGTTTCGCCAGAGACGCCGTTCGCTCGCACCTGGCGCAGCGATACGGGAATCGTCGCCGCCGAGGAACAGCAGCCCCAGCCCGTCAGATAGGCCGGCATCATGGTCCAGAGCGCCTTGAGCGGATTGCGACGCGCCACCAGCCCGGCCAGCACGTACTGGATCACGAGCACGGCCGAGGTTACGGCCATCGCCAGGCCCATTATCTTCAGACAGGGTCCACCAACCGCCAGCAGCCGCCCGCTCGCCGTGAGATCGGCTATGACGACCAGGATGTACAGCGGCAGCAGCGGCGCCACGGCGCGACGGATCGTAAGCTCCACCACGTCGCGCAGGGCGTTGAATGCGCGGACAAGCGGCTCCGCCCTCACGGCGCTCATGCCAAGGCCGAACATGAACGCCGTCACCAGCGCCGTCGTGACGTCCATCACCGGCGGTATCTTGACGATGAAATACGCCGAGAGATCCCTGACGCCAGCCGCAGCGGCTGTCGAAGCGTCCATCACCATCGGGAACACCATGCTCGACACCACGTATGCGAACGCCCCGGACAGAATGGTAGAGGCGTACGCGATCCCCATCACCAGCAGCAGCAGCCTGCCCGCGCTTCTTCCCGTATCTACGATCGCGGGCGTCACCAGGCCAACGATGATGAAAGGCACCACGAACTTGATGAACTGGCCGAAAGTGCCGCTGAAGGAGTTGAGCGCGCGAATGATGCAGCCTGGCGCATACGCGCCGACCACCGCGCCCAGCGCGATGGCTACGGCAAGCTGGCCGATCAGGCCTATCTTCCTGAACATTGCGCCGACGCCTCTCATTCGTTCGGGCCGTACTCTATCGGGAACCATGTACGGTAGTAGTTGTCGCGCCGCCATTCATTTCCTGCGGACGCATAGTCGCAGAACGACACGGTCGTGGGCAGGCGCGCCTCCGGATTTTCGGTATGCGAACCAATCGGCAGCGTAGCGGTGAAGGCCATCCAGATCTCGTCGCCCGGCGTACGCACGGCGGCGAACGACGGCAGGACCTGCCCGTCCTTCAAGCCCCGGCGGAAGGGTTCCATCATGTCGCCATCGTCAAAGCGGCTGTCGCGGGCAAGCAGCACCGGCCCACGCGTGAAGGCGACATGGTGGTTCGACACATGCGCCACCACAGGCATGTCGAACAGGATTTCCACCACATCGCCCAGCTGCCAGTCGCGCCGGATCGTGAAGTAGCTTCCCGCCTTCGCGCCCTCCAGCGTCTTGCCGGCTACCTTCACCACGGTCTTTGCGCTCCACGCCGGGATGCGCACCTTCAGCGGCAGAACGCCCACACCCTCGGTGTGGCTGACTATGCGCACCATGTTTTCGCGCGGATAGAGCGAATACATGTCGAACGCCACTTTCCTGCCATTCGAGAGACGGCCCTCGACCAGCGCGGACGAATAGAAGTTGAACGCTGGCACGTCGTCCTTCACGCGGAAGAATTTCTTGAGGTAGCACAGAAAGCCGCGCGGACCGTTGGACGAGCAGCAGTTGGCATGCATGTAGCAATGGTGGTGCCCATGGTAGCGGTTGCCCGAGAGCGGCGTATAGGCCGCGAACTCCGAGCCATCCGGCTTCATCGCCGCAAGATACACGTTGCAGAAGGTCTTCTCAAGCTCGTCCGCCCATTTCGGGTCGTCCGTCAGCTCCAGCAGCTTCTCGCAGAAGCGCATCCAGGTCGTAGTCACGCACGTCTCCTGAAGATGGATATACGGCAGATGCTGCTTGCGCGCGCCGTGGAACCAGATTTCGGAGGAGGCGCAGCCGCCGGCGAGGTTGATCTCCTCCTTCGCGATGTCCTCGCCCGTCTTCACCGCCGCTTCGAGAAGATCCTTGCGTCCCGTGACCTCGTAGTATTCGAGCAGGCCCTGGTAGCAGCTCATCATCTCGTAGGCCTTCCGGCGGTTGTGCTTCATCACGTATCCACCATGCGTTTCGGGCTTGTTGCCGTAGCCGTTGCGATCAGCGACCGAAATTCCCTTGAGCGCGAGGTCCACGAGACGCGGCCCGCCCTCCGGCTCGGTCATGCCCTTCACGAGATACGTCGCAAAATCAAGGTACTTCTTATCGCCTGTACGCCGATGGAGCCACATCACGGGTTCCAGGATGGACGAGCTGGCGAAGCCGGACCAGTTGCCTGTCTGCCACAGTTCACGGCCGCGCCTTCCGTTCGGTCCCAGCTCCGCAATCACATAGTCGCACAGCCGCCTTGCCGCCGCAAGCGCCCGTTCCCCGTTCCCCGTTCCCCGTTCCCCGTCATAATAATGCATCAGACCCATCATCGTGTACTTCATGCCCCACACGTCCCAGCCCTCGCCGCAGCGCAGTTCGTCGGGATAGTTGCCGATGTAGCCGCTTTTTTCCTGCGACGAAAGAATCCGGTCGATGCCACGCTCCACGGACGCCTTCAGCGTTTCCGATTTCGTGTAGGCAAGATACGGCATGGCCGCATGCATCCACTTTCCCCAGAACTCGGTCTGCCACCACCGCTTCGTCTCGGTCTTCTCCAGGAACGGCGCGGTGACGTAATCGACATCCGTGCCGATGACATGCCGCGCAATCATCGTGTCCAGGCACTCGCCAAGGCGTCCCTTCAACCTCACGTCGCCCATGCCCGTCAGCATGTTCGGCGTCTCCAGCGCGCCACCTGCCGCCAACGCGCCGCTTGCCGCCAATATCGCCACCAGCATTCCCCTGATCCGAGGTTGCGCAGTCCTTTTTTCGGTCTTTCGTGTCATGTTCATGTCTTCTTTCCGTTGATCTTGGGACGCTGCACCAACCACTTTACGGTTGCCGATGCTTTCTTGTCCAAATGGTTTGACGATGATTATACCATTTTTCGGTCGTAATTTCCCCACCAAACGACGAATAAAATGTAAAATGGTTAATGGAGGATGGCGTGGGTACGTGCTCACTTGCGGAGAGTATTATGCGCAATTGGACGGATTGCTCGCCGCCTAAGCCCCAGCACCGCCACGCCGATAAGGAGCAGAATGCCGCCGGACGGTTCGGGGATGTTACCATTCCAAGCACCGCCGCCCACGACCATGGGGCCACCTTCGAGATCATAGGCACTGTTGGCCACGCGAAGATTTCCGTTTGAATCAACGGTCAATTCCACCCACCCATATATATCCATGGATGCTGTCGCTTGATAGACAAAGGCTAAATACATGGAACTATCAGGCTGAACAATAATTTCAGTTGGCCCTATATAGTCATTGTTGTCAATGCCATATGCGGTAAGATATCGTTCTGAGCCGAGGTCTCGCGTGGTATCATAACGCACTATGTCTCCATCGTTGGCACGAATCCAGTTTTGGGAGACATAGTTACAGTCGTTATAAAATTTCAAACCATATTCACTGCCGGCGAGAACCTCAATCTGAATTCCAATCGTCGCGTCAAAAAGCCACCATCCAGAGGAATCCCTGCACACCAAACCCGAACCATACATAAAATACGAGTCTTCCACAAAACAAAAACCACCCCATTCAATGTTGGCAGCGTTTGCACCGCAGGCAAGAAAGATTCCCATGACCCAAACGTGAAGTTTCATGGCGTACCTCCTGTTCCTTCATAAACTAGATATTCCGACAAGTCAAAATCCTCTATAGTCATCGGCTCCTGTCCTGCTTGTAAGCTCAATCCGTCGATGACCCTTTGTATGAGTCGTTTGTAGTAAGCACATAGAAAGCCAGTTGCCTGATTATCCGAAAAATAGAACCCCCTTGTTGGGCAGACAAAGGCCAACTCGTTGTCGAAAAGAAGAAACATGGGATGGCCTGAATCCATTCTCAACGGTCCACGCCTATAGTTAAATCGTGATGCGTTGGCTGAATATTGCAAACAACACATTCGTTGGTTTCGTTCAGACGGAGCAAGGTATATTATGTCCTGAATATTACAGGTCTTGTCCCGCCCAATACGGACCAACGGCAGTTTTCTGCCAAGGCCAATATGTCTTGCATAGTAAGGTGGCAAGAACCGAGCCGGCTTGATGCTCGGCGGAAGTGGCGTGTCAAGGAGTCCGATCCAGAAATCGTTGTCGGCAACGCCAGGAACAAATGTCTGTGCCACAAGCGTGCGAACAATCACTTCACCCGCCTGCGTTTGGAATGTCATGCGGACACCGTTCTGCAACGATACGTGCGTCGCTGAGATCACATGTTGCGGCGTTATAGCGGTGTAAGCGATACGCCATTCTCCTGGCGGGCTATCCTCCCAAACAGACACGCACGTCATGTCCACTCCATGCATCCAGCAATTGGTATTGTACACAAAAGAAACATTATGGATGTCATCCGTTACCCCGTTGCCCTCCCATGGATAATTGGCATAAAATGGCCCAGAAACGGACGTGGAGGTGGATGCGATCGCTATCCGATCGTCAACACCATGCGTCGCGGCATAGAGCGCTGTCCCTTCGCCGTTGTCTGACGCGTCGTTGGGGTCTGTCCCCGAGATGTATTCGTACAGGTTGATAAATCCGTCGCCATCGGCATCATGCACGGCATCGGCCGCATTGGACGGAGAAAGCCCGTGTGCGACTTCCCAGTCATCCAGCATCCCGTCGCCATCTGCATCGAAATCACCCAGTTCAAGGACGTTTGTCGTGCACATGGAATGTCCGCTGACGCGAAATCCGCAAACAGTCTTACGTTCATCTGCGTCCCTGATACCATTCACGTTCACATCTTCCCAGAACATGAACGAAACCTTGCCGCGGGACGTTGTGGACAGATGTCCGAAGTCCACCGTTAAGGTCGCGTTGCTCTGTACACAGGGCCCATAAAGGACATTCGCGGTCTCGCCAAAGTACGCAACTACAGAAAGACCGTTGGGCGGCGTAAAGATTCCAGCGACGGTCGCGTTCAGGCTCATGCAGTAATCCATACCGTTTTTCGGATTTGTTTCTTCGGCGACCTCCTCGCTGTCAAACACGCCGTCACCATCATGATCGCCCACCCCTATCACATGCCTGTTGTCAGACCGTGCCGTTAACGACACCGTATAAAGCACGTCATCCGCTTCATCGTACGAGCCGTCGTGATTGAAGTCACGTAGGCATTTTACATAGACAAATCCATTTGTCGCAGTCTCCTCGATGTACACGGACGCGGAAGTACAGACGAAAGATGTTACCACCGCCGTCGGTTGCCAGCCAGATTGCAAGGGCGACGCGGCCAGATAATTGGTACACGAGACGACGGGATCGCTAGTCGCAACGTCTATCCAGCGGCGGACGCGAAAGTTCTTCGCATTATGCGGATTAGTCCCATCAAGAATCTCCTGCGAGTCGGGAACCCCGTCGCCATCATAGTCTCCGATGGTCACGCTTGTGACCTTGCCGTTGTTGGCCGCAGTGAGGATCGTGACGACCATCTGTTCCTCGCCGACATCCAGTTCGCCGTCGCCATCGAGGTCGCGCAGGCATTTCACGTACACCGCG
This sequence comes from Kiritimatiellia bacterium, assembly GCA_017525225.1. Lineage (GTDB taxonomy): Bacteria > Verrucomicrobiota > Kiritimatiellia > RFP12 > UBA1067 > RGIG6720. Next base: position 437 of record JAFXTB010000160.1, on the reverse strand, counting down.
CTGTTGGTTACGGTGGCAGTGACGACATTCGTGAATGTCGCAGACGAGAACATTGCCATAGCCTCGTTCGAATCCCATCCGTCAGGAGTTTGCGACAACGCTATGATGTTCGTATAGCCATGTCCATGGTCCACATCCGTATATGACACCTTGGTTTCGCTGAACTTGAAATTCTTGCTGCTGTACGGATCCGTCCTGTCTGAGCGCTCCTGCTCGTCGCTCACGCCATCACCGTCAACGTCGCCGAAGACGAGATCGATGTGCGCCACCGCGCCCGGCGGAATGTGGCGGACGAGCAGGATGTCCGTCGCGGCGGAGAACTCCCCGTCGTCGTCGAGGTCGCAGAACGCCTTGACGTATTCCGCTCCGTTCGACGAGGCGTTGACGTAGAGGTTCGATCCGGCTCCAGTCGGGAACACGACGAGTTCGTTCGCCTC
>JAFXTB010000159.1 GCA_017525225.1 Kiritimatiellia bacterium | reverse complement strand
GCTGCGCGTCGTTGAAGTAGGCGGGCACGGTGATCACTGCCTCGGTGATCTTCTCGCCGAGGAATGCCTCGGCATCCTCCTTGAGCTTGCGCAGGATCATCGCCGATATCTCCTGCGGGCTGTACGTCTTGTCGCCGACCTTTACGGCGGCGTCGCCGTTCGCGGCGCGTACGACCTCGTAGGGAACCATCTTTATCTCATCGGCCATCTCGTCATAGCGGCGACCCATGAAGCGCTTGATGGAGTATATCGTGGATTTGGGGTTCGTGACCGCCTGACGCTTCGCGGCCTGCCCCACCAGAGTGTCGCCATTCTTTGCGAACGCCACGATTGAAGGCGTCGTGCGAGCACCCTCCTTGTTGGGAATCACCGTCGCCTGGCCACCTTCCATGATGGCCATGCAGCTGTTGGTCGTTCCCAGATCTATGCCTAGTACCTTTGCCATGTTATGTTTCTCCTCTTTCTCAGTTTTTGCAATAAAACTACCTAATTACCAGCAAGAGGCATGCCAAGTAGGGCTTTCTGGAAATCACCAAGAAAATCGGTGGTATTTGTTGATTATTCGTTGTGACATGGCTGATGCATGTCACACTCGTGTGTCACTATGGCACAGGTGCAAGGTGTCACGATTCCTTTACGGAACCTTTCAGCACGGCGATGAAGGCGGATTGCGGAACGTTGACATGTCCGAATTCCTTCATGCGCGCCTTGCCGCGTTTCTGCTTTTCAAGAACCTTCATCTTGCGGGTCACGTCGCCGCCGTAGAGTTTCGCCAGCACGTCCTTGCGGAATGGGCGTATATCCTCGCGGGCTATTATTTCCCGTCCGATTGCGGCCTGCACTGGGATCTTGAACTGATGTGGCGGGATTGTCTCGGCCAGGGCCTTGCAGATCTGGGCGCCGCGCGCTCGCGCCTTGGAGCGGTGCACCATGGTGGCGAAGGCGTCCACGGTCTCGCCGTTCAGGAGGATGTCCATCTTCACGATGTCGCCCACCTCGTAGCCTGCGGGCTCGTAATCCATCGAGGCGTAGCCGTGCGAGACGCTCTTGAGCGTGTCGTGGAAGTCGAGGAGTATCTCGTTGAGAGGCATCTTGCAGTGGAGCATCACGCGGTGGCCGTCCACGGTCTCGGTGCCTTCCACGAGGCCGCGCCGATCCATGACGATGCGCATGACGTCCCCGATCGTTTCGGACGGCGTGATGATACGCGCCTTAAGCACTGGCTCAGAGATCGATTCGAGCGCGCTGGGGTCCGGCATCTGCAGCGGGTTGTCAAGGTCGCGCTCTTCGCCGCCCTTCATCTTGAGCCGGTAGATGACGCCTGGCGTGGTGGATATTATGTCGAGGTTGAATTCACGCCGCAGGCGTTCCTGCACGATCTCCATGTGCAGCAGCCCGAGGAATCCGCATCTGAAGCCGAATCCGAGGGCGATGGAGCTTTCATGGTGGAAGGTGAAGGCGGAATCGTTGAGGTGCAGCTTCTCGAGCCCCTGGCGGACCTTCTCGAATTCATCGGTGGACATCGGATAGATGCCGCAGAACACGGTGGGGCGCAGCTCCTTGAAACCCGGCAGCGGCACTTCCGCCCCCAGCCGCGCCGTCGTGACGGTGTCGCCGATCTTGATGTCCTCAGGCGTCTTGACAGTTCCCACGAGATAGCCCACCTGCCCGGCCTCGAGCCGTTCGACGGGCTTCTTGGAAGGGGAGAATATTCCTACCTCGTGCAGCGTCGTGGTCACGCCGGACGCCATGAACCGCACCGAGTCGCCGGCGCCTATGGATCCGTCCACCACCCGAACGTACGTGATGACGCCGCGGAACTCGTCGAACACCGAATCGAACACGAGCGCCCTGAGGGGGGCGTCCCTGCCGAGCGTCTTCGGCGGCGGGATGCGCTTGACGATCGCCTCAAGCACGTCCGGGCAGCCCTCGCCTGTCTTTGCCGAGACGAGCAGAGGATCGTCCATCTCGATCGCGAGGATGTCCTCCACCTGCTTGGATACACCTGCCACGTCGGCCCCTGGCAGATCCACCTTGTTGAGGACGGGTACGATCTCAAGGCGGGCGTCCTGCGCGAAGTAGGTGTTGGCGACGGTCTGCGCCTCCACGCCCTGGGCCGCGTCCACCACGAGCAGAGCTCCTTCGCAGGCACCCATGGAACGGCTCACCTCGTAGGCGAAGTCCACGTGGCCTGGCGTGTCAAGCAGGTTGAAAAGGTACTCCTTGCCGTCCTTCGCATGGTAGACCATCGATACGGGATGGCTCTTTATCGTTATGCCTCGCTCGCGTTCGAGGTCCATCGCGTCGAGCGTCTGCTCCTTGAGCTCGCGCAGGGGAACGGCCTTGGTCAGCTCGAGGATGCGGTCGGAAAGAGTCGTCTTGCCGTGGTCGACATGCGCGATGATGCAGAAGTTGCGGATGTTGTCTAGGGTCTGTTCCATCTTGCTTGTATCCGTTGCAGGCGTTTTCCTCCGGTTCACTTCCGCCCTGGCGCCACGCGCAGCCAGCTTCGCGCGGGGACCACGCCTTCGCACACGCCCATGTCCGGCGTCTCCAGGCGGTATCGGCGGTCCTGCCGGGACCAGTTCGCGAGCACCGCGCCGGGCTTTCCGTCAGGCGTGCGCCATACGCTGTGGAATACGGTAGAGAGGTCCTTTTGCGTACAGACCTTCTCCTTGCCCTTCGGCGTATAGGTGGAGTAGCTCAGGAACCTTACGTCTAGGCCGTCGCATTCCATCCTGCCGGGATCCAGCATTTCGCCGTCGAAGAGCAGGTCGCGGTTGGCGACGTAGAACTTCACTGTATCGCACAGGAACCTGTAGTTCGCGGCGGTAGCGGGGTCGTCGGCATGCTTCGCCAGGAGCATGTGGGCGCATGGCTGCTGGCCTATCACGGTGGATCTGGCCAGCTCCACGGCGAACTGGTCCGGGAATCCCGAGACCAGGTCTCCGAGATCGCCGCGCTGGCATTCGACGGGCCAGAGCTCGTCCCACGGAGGCTGGTTGTCGATGGTGGCGTAGTTGCCGTACATCGTCACCACTGGATGGTAGATGGCCTGGAATATCGGCACCAGCGTATGGGCGGGGGCTGTTCTGCACCACTGCTTCTCATGTGCGCAGGAAAGCAGTATGAGCGATTCCCATGCGCCCAGGTACGCCTCGTTGGAGCCTTCGCTGGAGAAGTTGACGCCCGGGTTTTCACGGTGGAGGCGTTCCAGCAGCTTGATGTTCTCGTCGTACATGTATGTGCCGCCGCCGCGCGGATGTCCATGCTTGGCGCTCCAGCACGGGGTGCATTCGTGCGCTATCTGGTCTATGTAGATCGAGTCGGTGCCGGCCTCCCTGAGGTTGCGGCAGAGCTGCGAGAGCCTGTCGTGGAACACGCTCGCCGTGGAACACATGACTGCGGAAGGATGCTTGAAGAACGGATTCCACGTCATCTGCCTGTAGCTGCCGTCGCGGTTGACCACGGTCTCGGACCAGTCGCGGCTGCTCCAGGCGGGATGCATCACGTCGCACGACACGCCGTTGATGTAGTGCTGCACGTACACGCCCTTGGCCTTGAGCGCGCGGATCGTTCCGGTGAAGGTCTCCATGTCGTCGCGGGCCGGCCAGTAGTATGGGGCGTCGCGTCCGTACGGGTTCACGTGCCACCAGTACCAGTCCAGCGCGATTGTGGCGCCGGTGTCGCGGGCGACACGGTCCACTATGCCGGTTACGGTGGCGCTTCTGCCGCGGTTCCACAGCCATAGGCCGATGTCGCGAAGGCGCGGGGACTTCTCTCTCAGCGCCTTTGCGGCGGCGTATCTGCGCTGGTCCTTGGCCCATTCGCGGTAGTAGGCCGTAGGCGTGAACCAGCTGCACGGGTCGAAGGCGCGTATCACGCCGCCGAACGGGATGCCGCCCGCCGGAACGGGCGGTCCCTTGTAGATCGGCGCCATGTATTCCGCCGCCATTTCCAGCGTCATGGGGGACGCTCCCTGCACGAGCTTGAAGACTGTCGCATGTCCTGAATCTTCGATGCGCTGGTCGACGTAGAAGGTCTTCGCTCCCGGCGTGAGCGTCGCCATGAAGCGCGCGGAGCGGTACCCCGGCCCGCAGGTCGTTATCGCGCGCCTAGGCTCGATGGTCTTCCAGTCGGGTAGCCTCATCACCCCCTCGTTGTCCGGCAGGAGGAGTCGTGTCTCGTCGGTGCGCGGCACGGTCAGCACGGGGAAGGCGATGCTCTCCACCGCGAGCCGGGAGGAATAGCCGGAATAGGACAGCCCCCAGTCGTACCCGCCGTCCTTGCGCGGCGTGAAGGCTGCCGTCATGCGGAAATCCTGTCCGCATTCCGGATGGCCTTTCCACACGGCGGTTATGGTTCCCGTGGAATTCGTCAGGACCGAAAGCGACGACATCGAGGCAGGGACGACATACATTGACACCTTCTTCTCGCTGAGGCGGCCCAGGGCGAGCCTGAACGAGACCGTGACGTCGCCTAGACGGTATGCCTCGGCGGCGGCGCATGCCGTCGACAGCGCCGCCGCAATCATGCAGGATGCCATGGTCTTCATGGTCTTGATGCTTTTCATTGTCGTCCTTTCATCCATCCCCTGTCTTCCAGGGCATGGATATTCTACCATCTATGTGGCGGCATAGTAAAGCACGGAAGGTGTCTTTTCGTTCGCCTCAACGCCAGCAGCCCGCCGCCGATCAGCAGCAAAAGTCCGCTGGAAGGTTCGGGTACCTCGGTGAACGCTGTCGGCGTCCACGCCATTCCCGGCGGCGGATTCAGGTCGAAGGTCGCGGCGATGTGGTTGGCTTCATAGAGCCAGGTGTACGATACGGGATCGCTTTTTGCGATCGTTTCAACCCAGGATGCGGTGCCCGATGTGTCGTCCCATGCGACGTTCCCGATCTCCACGATGAAGTTGTATTCCGGCGTTCCGGACGCATAGTCGCCTATCGGCGACTGGTTGCCGACGGGCACGCCCGCGCCCCAGTAGCCGGCGTTCCCGTCGAACGCGATGCCAAGATCGCCCGCCGTCACGTTCCCCTGCGAGTCGTACAGGTTGAGGAACACCGATTCGCCGTCCGCTATGTCGCCGCCTGTCACGCGGATGCGCGCGGCGGACCAGGTGTCCGCCGTCTCCGCCGGAAGGAAGTCGGAAATGTCCGGCGTGGTTCCGTCGCCCATCGTGACCTGGGCGGAATCGTCAACCATCCAGTACAATACAGCCTCCTCGGCGAGCGAAACGCTCACTGAGAAAATCGCTGCGATCGCAATTGCAAATCTGGATGCCCACGCCTTCAACGCTCGAACCTCAACTCTTTCAACGCTCGACCTGTCATTTCACCGACTCAAACTTTATGTTAAGCGGCGTATTGCCGGTGCGCATGTACCAGAAACCGGTTCCGGACGGAATCGTTCCGCCCTTGGTCCACACCTGCTTCGTCCGCCCCCTGTAGTTCGTGGTGACGTTGTGCCCCCATTCCGTGTTGGCCGCATTGCGGAAGTAGATCGTCTGAAGGCCGGCCATGTTCATCACCGTTATGCGGTCATTGACCGCAGGCACCGCAGGGGCACCCGCGCCATCCACAAAGGCGAGCGAGTTCAGGTCGATGTCATGGAACGTCGGGTTCGCGATGAGCGTATGGCCGGAAGCCTCGGCCGTGCTGCCTTCAAGCCCCATCACATAGTCTTCGCCCGTGTAGCGGCCGATTAGATAGATATAGGGGCTCGGCGCATTGCGGACGAGCCAGAACGCCTTGCCGCGCTCGAAGGTGGCCTCTTCCGCCGAGGATTGGGAGACGCCTCTCGTGGTGACCGTGGCGGGCGCGTTCCAGTCCCCGTCGTTCTTGCGTTCCCACACGCGGAACGTGCCGTTCGAGGTCACGTAGGCGTGGATCGAGTCGCCGCCGCCG
>JAFXTB010000158.1 GCA_017525225.1 Kiritimatiellia bacterium | reverse complement strand
TGGCGCACGGGCTAACTCGCCCGTGCCCGTTTGCCGACTTTGGAACGGATTCCCATCTGAGGTGAGGATCTCGCGTTTGTCCGTATCGTAGAAATACCGCTCGATGGTGGCGCAATCATATCAAAAATCCATCGAAGACGATATGCAGAAGGCAGAAAAAGCGCGGGCGAGTTAGCCCGCGCTCCTCTCTCAAAGTTGTTTTTACCAGTTGTTCTGGTTGTTTCCAAAACTCAATACGCATGGGTGAATTACGGAGATGCGCCCGAAACCCGTTATCTCCAAATTCCCGCTTGCATCCCCCGCCGTGGTGCGGTATAATGTCCCCGTCTTGCCCGTAAAAGGGTAAGGCGTACAGATTTCCCGCGCAGCGGTAGGGTCACGCTCCCCTGCCCTCCGTAGTTTCAGTGAAGGAGGACGTCATGAAGTGAGGCGTGGAGCCGGCATGAAAAAGATTTTGAAAGGAACGGACAGATGACCAAGAAACTGCTTGTGCTGTGCGTGGTAGGTGGCGCGCGGACGGAGAATATGATATAATCACGGCAATCCGAAGGAGTGGTGTTATGAGCCAGATCAGGCTGAAGAGGTATGTGGAGTATTTTGTTGCGTGCGTGAGCGAGTTTGCGCAGGCTTATGGTCTTACACATCCAGATGCATTTGACTATCTCGAAAGATACAGAGGGTTTGAATTTTTGGAACAACACTATGAGGCAGAGCATCTTCTGTCGTTTCGCGATGCCGTTAACGATCTCGCGGCCATTTGCAGGAAGAACGGGGGGCGACTATGATACGACTTTACCATGGGACGAAGGAGGCTAAGCGTGTCTGACAAGATGTTCCAGGGAATGGTTGAACTTGCGATAGGCGATCTTGCCGTTGCAGTTGCCCGTCGCAGGAAATGCTCGCCAACCGAGGCGTTGAAGGAAGTCTACCATTCAGACTTCTACAACCGGTTGTTGAACCCCAAGAGTGGGCTTTATTTCGAAGGGAAGGCCGCACTTATAGATCTTTTCATGCGCCAATCACGACATTGTGGATCGAGCGTACCCGTTAAGAGGTCGTGAAGTAGTACATTGGCATGAAAACGCTTTTGAAAGGAAAAAGAAGAGATAATGTGGCAAAGTCTGGGATGAGGGTCTGGTGATTCGCCGCCACTATCGCACCTCCAGGACCTTGAAGTTGAGCATCACGGACTGGTTCAGGCCCATGCGCTTGCGCCAGTATTCCTCCCATTCGCCTTCGGTGGCGAAGAGCTTCAGGACTATGCGGGCGATCTTTCCTACGCCTTCGTCCTTCCAGTTGTATCCAAGCTTCTTGATGCGCCTGCCGATCGCTCGCATCGTTCGCTCGATGAACGACGATGCCCTCGGACACACGAGGCCCAGTGCAAGCCACCTTTGCACATAGCCGAACATGGCGTGCTTTGCGCGTTCGAGATAGTTCACGGCCACGGCGTAGCCCTTGCTTCCGATGTCGCTTATCAGAACGTCAAGGTCCTTCTCCGCCTGCTCCACCTTTGCCTTGATTGAGGCCTTCTGGTCTTCAGGCACCTGAGCGAACGATCCCTTCGGAAGCTCGATGGCCATGATGCCCCTGAGCCGTTCCTGCATTGGCCGCACATCCTCGATCCTGCCGTCGTTCACACGCATTGCGTGATAAAGATCTCGGTGGACATGCCATTGGCAACGCTGCTCGTCGCTGGCCAGCTTCGACAATGATTCGGCCAGGCCGATCTCGCCGTCGCACACGAGGATGGTGCCGTCGGGGAACTTGACTTGCCGCTTGGTCAGCTGGTCGGATATGTCCTGCCACGTCTCGTGCCCTGTCCACGTGCCGATCGGGAACACCGTGCCTTCATTCCTTACGCCGAGCAGGACCTTCACGTCGCCCTTGCAGGCATGCCCGTCCGCGCCGATGCCCTTGCACTTCGTCCCGTCCGCATAGAGTACGCCCGGCAACGCCCCCATAGTCCCCTCTGGCATGCGGATCTCGTCGGCGTCGGTCTTCAGCACCCAGCGGCGGAACGTCGAATGGCTCTCCTTCGCAGCTGTCATCTCGTGGATGTTGCCGGTCGCCACGCGGTAGCTTTCCTGCGCACACTGCTCAAGGACAAGCTTCGCGAGCTCGTTTGACATCGTCTGGTGCTTCTCCAGCCCGCACATGAGCGCCAGCGGCGCAAAGGTCTTGCCGCAATGCTTGCATTTCACGCGCGTGATCCTCGGCAATTCGACGATGCCTAGGCGCGTGCGAATCTTGCGCGGCATGCCGCCGTCGAGGACGAGGTCGGGATGCTCGCAGGTGCAGCCGCATTTCTCGGGCAATGGTTGCTTGAGCATGACTCTCAGTCTGAGGTTCTCGTCGACGAGAAGAACAATGGTCTCCAGCAGCTGGGGAAATGCCTTCTTGTTCGCAAGCTCCTTCATGCGATAGACGAGCTCGTCCAAGCCGAAGCCATTTTCCGATAGCGAAACGATCAGAGATGTGGTAATATTGCATTGCATTTTTGGGATCCTCATGTGTGGTAACAAGAGCATCTCAAAAATGCTTTCCTTTTTCAAGTCCCAATCTCTGCTCGATAGCCAGAACATCTGTCAGTTTCCTTGACCCTCATCCCAGACTTTGCCACATTATCACCACTTGCCATATGTGCCGGAACATGGTATCATATTGCCATCTTGACACAAGTTGGGATATTCGAGAAGCGGAGCAAGTTCTTCGCCTTAAGTGACGAGGGCAACCCTCGCCACTTTTGTTTTTGATGACTGCGCAACATGGCTACAGATGCAACATTAAGCATATTCGTTGATGAATCCGGACGCTTCTAGTTTCCGGACAGACGCCAGTGACTAACATGTTGCGGTCGACGTTCAGACCCAGACCTGGGCTTGACATTGAGTTTGCACAAGCTGTCAGGCCAGAACGGTACAAGCTGTTTCAGGTTGCCGACATGATCGCGACTCTGAAACTTGTCGAACTCAAGATTGAACATGGCGAGCCTATGACGGAATCGGAATACAAGTTCTTTGGCGGCGTCCGCAACTTCAAACGCAACTATCTCCGCTTCGTCAAGGCAAAGGAAATCTGATAGCCCTAGCGCCCCCAAGATTTCAAAATTTCGATTTGTGGGTGCAAATTCCTCCTTGTATTCCCCGATGGGATGGGGTATAATGTCCCCGCCTTGCCCGTAAAAGGGTAAGGCGTACAGATTCCCCGCGTGGTGGGTGGTGAAGAAAAAGTAGCCATCGCCGCGTTTGGGATAGCGTCGGATGAAAGCTTAGGAACCTGTCATCCCCAGAGACGCAATGAAAAGGCACTGCCTTCGTGCAGTTTCGCCTCCTTCGTTGTATCTCTAAAGGTATTCCTAAGCACCTCATCCGATGCATCGGAGGAGGTGCCTTGTTTCCAGCACCACCCCGATGTCTGAGAAGGGAACGACATGTTGCACTTGGTTTCCGTGCCGCGAGTGTCAACGTGCGAGCAACAGGCGCGGGGAGGTAAGGATTGAACCATGGCAAATAAAATCTTGAAGCTTTCATTGGACGCTTTCTTGAAAATGCTTCATAGTTCAGCTCGTAGGCACAAAGGTTTGCGCCATTATACGACGATGTCAGCATTTATGAAAATGCGGGATTCGGGACATGTCTATTTTTCACTCCTGCAGAATTCAAATGATGGGAGTGAGTATAAAACCAGTCGGCATTACATGTTGTGCTTCAACTACGGGAAAGCGGAGAACATTGCTCTTTGGGGTATCTACGGTGTCCCGCGAAACGAATCCATTTTCTTGGAGTTTCCTCGGCGAGACATGATGGATTGGCTAAATTCCGCGACGAAAGGGGAATTGGGTTTCTACGGCGTAGAAGATAAGAGGCGATTGGTTCGCTTGAAAGACGCTTGTCCAAAGGTCTCGATTTGTGATGTTGCATACTATGGCAATAATATATTCACCCATGATGGAAAAAACTTCCGTGTTGTGAGCGATGGAGATGTCTGTTGCAATCCAGATCAATATCCACGACTGGCACCGTATGCCAAAAGGTGGGCGTGGTCGTATGAACATGAAGTTCGGGTTGTCATTGAATTTGATAAGCCCATCTTGAATTCACAGGGGAAACCTTTCAAACGCATAGCCGTTGATTTTGAAGATCCGTTACAGGTATTGCGCGAGGGAAACGGGGAGATTCGGCTTGGTCCATGGTGCAAACAATCTGCAAAGACTGTGCGGAAGAAAGGTTTTTCTAATGCTAATGTCAAGCAGAGCGAGTTTACTGATATGATCAGATTTCGGACACCTTGTTCGGAATGTGACAAGGTGAAACGACGGTCTTGTACTTGCAAGCACAAAAACTTTGTCAACTAGAAATGCGCAATTCACTGTGACAGGAAAGGTAGAATGGACATGAAAAAAACAATTGATAACGACATTGATTTTCGTCCGGCTGGAATGGACTATGTCAATCCGAGGGCCAAGGTAGTCATTGTCGGTATTACGCCTGGGAATTCGCAAACAAAGAAGCCTCGCGATGGGAAGTCCAAGAAAGAAATCAAACGCGAGAATGCATTCATGGGTGGCATGCGAAACCGACTTGTGAAAATGCTCGATGCCATCGGCGTGAACAAGTTCCTCGATATAAAGACTTGTGACACGTTATGGTCGGATGATTTCGACAAGGTACAGATGACATCACTTTTGCGGGATGCGACCAGTTACAGGGGCAAGATGTACAACGGGAAGCCGTCCATTCTTGATACGCCGATGCTACGGATGGCTTTGATGGACGGGTTCGTAAAACATGATTGTCGCAAATGTTCTGCGGCGGAACTTTATGTGGCTCTCGGTCCGACGGTAGAAAAAGTGCTGGCTTGGTTGAAGGCAGAAGGAAAATTGACTGCGCCAATCGTGACGATTCCGCATGCGAGCGGCCTTAATAGGGAGCGTGTCGCCGTCTTTCTCAAGGAGCGCACCCCGAAAGCCACGGACATATCCGAGCTACGAGCCGTTGAAATGCGGCGCATCGCCAAGAAAACGCTGTCTAAGCTTCTTGCTTCGAGAAAAGAATGATAAACATCTTTGGTGGACTTGAATGAGTTGATGAAAGAAAAGCATAAGGAGTAGTGTCAATGAAACGAGTGTTGAAAACTATTCTGACTATAGCATTCTTGATGGCTGGTATGCATCTGTACGCCGAGCCGACCGTTACGGATGTGGTTGCGAAGCAGCGGTTTCCGTGGAATGGGTTGGTGGACATCACCTGCAAGGTGACGGGGATTAGCGGGGCGAGTGATGAGTTCAATGCTTTCACCGTGGTAGCGGTGATGCCGGATTCGGGCGATATATGTACCGTCTCGAATTTGTGGGTTGTGAAAAACGGAACGAATTCGAATGACAGATTGGTACAAGCCAACGGTAGCTATCGGCTGCTCTGGGACGCCAAAGCAGATCTCGGGCAGGTGATCTACAGCAACATGATCATGCGTGTCACAATCGTTACATTTCGTGACAATGTTCAGCTGTGGGAAGGAGGTCCGTACTGGGCGGCAAGGAACATCGGCGCGCAATTGCCGTGGGAGTACGGCTACTACTTCTGGTGGGGCGATACGGTGGGTTACAAGCGTGTGAACAACAAGTGGGTTGCAACCGATGGTTCTTCGTCCAACTTTTCGTTCCAAGAGGCGAATGCACCAACCTACGGAAACGGTATCGCCACTCTGAAGAGCAGTGGATGGATAACGGCGGATGAAGTTCTTGCGCCAGAACATGACGCGGCACATGTGCATTGGGGCGGGAAATGGCGGATGCCGACGAAACAGGAGCTAAGCGATCTCGTAAGCAAGTGCGACTGGACTACGAATACCGTGAACGGCATTCTAGGGTATGTCGTCAAAGGTAAAGGCGCTTACACATCCGCAAGCATCTTCCTCCCCTGCGCCGGCGTCGGCTACGGGACTTCGCTCGGCAATGCCGGTTCGAGCGGCTACTACTGGTCGTCCGTCCCGGACTCGGGCTACTACAACGCGTGGTACCTCGGCTTCGGTTCGGGCTACCACGGCACGGGCAGCTACGGCCTCCGCGACAACGGGCAGTCTGTTCGCCCTGTGCAAGGGTTCACCGAATAGTGAGCGAAGCGAGCGCATTCAATTCTTCAATTCTTTAATTCTTTGGTTAGTCGCTAGTCGCTAGTTGTTAGTTGTTGGTTGGTTAAAGAGATGACATCGATAGAGAACAGTTTGAAATACGAGGCCGAGGTTGAGCCGGGCAAGGTGCGGCTCGTCACGTCGGGCGAGTTCGTGCGTGTTGTAGGGGGGGGGCGCGACCGCTGCGGTCACGCGGGACGCGTGACCCTACCGGCGCGGACGGCGCGGGGCGCCGTCCCTACCGGTGTAGTGATTTGAATTGAAATGATTGGAGGTACGAGATGAAACTAATAAAGTCAATTGTTGTGATGATAGTGGTGCTAGCCACAACGCTTGCACACGCCGGAGATTCCGTGCCGTTCCGTTTGGATACAGTTACGATTTCGACGTCACCAGTGGTTGATTCGCTCTCGATTTCATGGGATGCTTCGTGGATTGGCGGTAATGCGAATGCTACGGTGGTGATCGCCGACAATGGTGTGGAGGTGAAGCGTACGATGGGGTCGGGCGAATTCACGTATACGTTTCCAGGTGGTGGGCGACATGAACTCACCTATACCACCTACATTGGAAGTGTGGCACAAGAGGATGTCTATACGACTACGTTCTATTTCCCGAATGTCTTCTTTGACGCGACAGGTGGAAACGTGGATGAACAATTCCGATGTGTGAACCCGGGTGGTACGATCGGTATCCTTCCCACGCCTACGCGGATAGGCTACACTTTTGCCGGATGGTGGACTACGGCGAGTGGTGGGACGCAGATTTCTGACTCGACGATCATTACAGACTATGTCACAAATCATGCGCATTGGACGATAAACCAGTACACAGTGACATTTGATGCTAACGGCGGAACTGGCGGTACGAGCGTTACGCAGGACTACGATACGCCGATTGTCGTGCCCGTAGTAACGAACGAAGGTGTGGGGGATTGGTGGTTCTTCGCGTACTGGTCACCTGCCGTTGCGGCGACGGTCCCGGCAAGCAACGTGACATACACTGCGCAGTGGCGGCGGTGGTGCGATTCGATTTCCGCCTCAAAGATGGGCAACAAGACGATGAAGCAGCTCTATCCTGCAGACTACACGTACATGACGACGGTAATACTGGAGGAGGGCATTAAGGAACTGCCAGAGGGATTCTTCAATGGATGCACGGCGCTCGAGAACCTGACGATTCCCTTGTCGCTGGAGGAATTCGGCTACGACGACCTGCCGCCGCGAATCAAGGAACGGCTTGAATACGATGCGAACGGCTTCAAGATATTCGGCAACTGGGTGCTGGACTATCAGGACCGCAGCGCTTCCGCGGTGACGATACCGAATGGCATTGTCGGCATAGGGCGTGGGGCGTTCGAGGAGATGTTCGACCTCGAGACGGTGAAGTTTCCGGAAGAGTCGCTCACAGCCATCGCACGCGGGGCGTTCAAGGATTGCTCCTGGATGCAGGAGGTGGCGTTCCCGTCGTCCCTGCGGCATGTGGGCCAGCAGGCGTTCAAGGACTGCACTTCGCTGCTGCGGGCGACGTTCGCGGACGGTCTGCTGTATATCGGCGCGAGCGCGTTCTCCGGCTGCTGGCAGATGCAGTCGGTACGCATCCCCTATACGGTCACGTCGATCGGTTCCGGGGCGTTCTCCGGCTGTGGGAACATACGGGGGGTGACGGTGCCCACGCACCTCATGACGATGCAGAGCTTTTTCCCGGACGCCTACTCAAAGATCGAGACGGCCGAGGTCGCCTCGGGCGAGACGAGGGTGATGGACGGGATGTTCGCGGACTGCGCCGCGCTGAGGGGTGGAGCGACGCAGACGGACATGTCGATGATCCCCGACAGTGTGACGAACATCGGCGCGAGGGCGTTCCAGAACTGCACGGCGCTCACGGCGTTCGTGGTGCCGGACAGCGTGGTCCAGATGGGCGTATCCGTGTTCCGGAACTGCACCAACCTGTGGAACGTGACGCTCTCGCGGAACCTTGCCGCGATTCCGGACTACGCCTTCTACGGATGCACGATGCTCGAGACGATGATCGTGCCGGCAAGCGTGACATACCTCGGCAGCCAGTTCTTCAGCGGACGCACCGATCCGGATTCAGGCATCGACATCGAGAACGCGCTCTACTACCTCTGCACCAACGCGCCCAGCTACCATTCGTCCGCGTATGCGGCGATAAGCGGAAACATGACCACGTACGTCCTGCAGAACTCGCGCAGCTGGGACGGGCGCCAGGGTTCGCGCGTGCTGCCGCAGACATGGAACGGCCATGCGATAACCTACTGGACGCCGAACAGCTTCGACGTGACCTTCGACGCGAACGGCGGGCAGTTCGGCGCCTCGGGCGGCTCCACATGGAACGAACGGCAGATCACGGATACTACCTACGCGCTGCCGTCCACCGAGCCGACGAGGCCCGGATGGGTTTTCGAGGGATGGTGGACGGAGGAGACCGGTGGCGCCGAGGTGAGGTACTCGACCACCGTGACGGCTACGCGGACGCATACGCTCTACGCCCACTGGCGTTCGCTGGGGGAGAGCATGACCGTGACGTTCAACTCGAACGGCGGCACGACGGTGGTGCCGGGGACGCAGGACTACGTGCCCGGGCAGACGTTCGGGCAGTTCCCCGTGCCGACGCGGCGCGGGTACCTGTTTGTCGGCTGGTACCTGACGGCCAGGATGGACGGCGAGATCGTATCGGCGGAGACGGTGGTGTCCTCCAACGTTACATGGTATGCGCAGTGGATCAAGGATCCGCTCGGCACGTATTCGACCGGGCAGGATGCGATCCAGCCGACGCCCTACAGCGGCACGGAGGCTACGTGGACGGTGCAGTTTGAGACGCGTGGCGGGACGCTGGATGCGAAATACCGCTCGATGGCGGTTCCGCGCGGGGCGAAGTTCGGGCTGCTGCCCGTGCCCACAAGGGCCGGATACGCCTTTGCGGGATGGTGCACGTCGCCTGCGGACGCGGGGCTGGTAACCGAGGCGACGCAGGTTCCGGCGGCGGACATGGAGCTTTTCGCGCACTGGATGCCAATAACGTACTACGTAAGGTTCAACGCGAACGGCGGCCTGGGCGGCATGGAGTGCCAGGCGTTCCTCTTCGATGGGCAGCAGAGCCTGAAGACGCATACATTCACGCATTCGCAGTCCGCGTTCGCGGGCTGGGCCACGACGCCGAGCGGACAGGTGCGCTACGCGGAGAACGCGTCCGTCGTGAACCTGGAGGAGGTGCACGGCAGGATAGTCGATCTCTACGCGGTATGGATGGGTGCGGGATATTCAGTCCGCTTCGACGCAAACGGCGGCACCGGCTACATGGACAACCAGACGATCGCCCTGGGCGAGACGCGCAACCTCTGGCCTTGCGCGTTCACGTGGGCGGGCTATGCGTTCGCGGGCTGGGCGCTTTCGCCCACGGCCGCCTCGGCCGGGAATGTGGCGTACCGTGACGGCCAGGCGGTGAAGAATCTAGCGACGGCCAACGGCGCGACGGTTCCGCTATACGCCGTGTGGGTGGCGGCCGCCCAGACCGCGAGGATCACGTTCGACGCGAACGGCGGCAGCGTGGCGCCCGACTACTGGAACTGCGTGGTGGGGACGGCGGTGGAGGCGTTCCCCACGCCGACGCGCCCGGGCTTTACGTTCGCGGGCTGGTGGACGGCAAAGACGGGTGGCACGCAGGTGGAGTCCATCGCCCGTGTGACGTCGGCGCAGACGTTCTATGCCCACTGGGCGGAGAACGGTTCCGTCACGCCTGGCGACGGCACGTGCATCGTGACGTTCAATCCGAACGGCGGCAGCGTGGGTGAAACGACGCGGCAGATGGCGGAAGGATCGTCGCTGGTCATGCTTCCCACGCCTACGCGGACCGGTTTCACGTTCGCGGGTTGGTGGACGGCGGCGAACGGCGGGGTGCAGGTGTCCGCCGCGACGATCGTCACGGGCAGCGTGACCTACTATGCGCACTGGAACCACCTGGTTGCGTTCGATGCGAACGGTGGATCGCTTGGGACGGCGAGCCCGACAAGATTGGTGGCGGAAGGCGATGCGGTCGGTACGCTTCCCGTGCCCGAACGGGCAGACTACCTGTTCGCCGGCTGGTGGACGGCGGTAAGCAATGGCACGCAGATCGCCGCCACGACGGTAGTACCGAGCAACATGACATACTATGCGCTCTGGAATTGCACGGTGACGTTCAACGCGAACGGCGGCTCGCTGGACACGGCGAGTTCGTCCAGATTGGTGATGGAAAACACGGAGATTGGCGAACTGCCCGGAGCTGTGCGGACCGGCTATGCGTTTGCCGGCTGGTGGACGGCGGCGAGCGGCGGGGCGCAGATATCCGCCTCGACGGTCGTGACGGCTGCCGTTACGAACTACGCGCACTGGACGGCTAACACGTATTTCGTGTCATTCAGCGCGACCGGCGGCATGGGGACGTACAACCAGCAGATGGTGTACGACGAGGCCGCGGCGCTTCTGCCCAACAGGTTCGACAAGGCGGGTTCGCTCTTCCGCGGATGGGCGACCACGCTGGGCGGCGCGGTGGTCTACGGGGACGGGGCGATCGTCAGGAACCTGTCGGCCAGGGCGAACGACGTGGTGACGCTCTACGCCGTGTGGCAGGAGAAGCCTGCGTCCGTGCTGGCGTGCGAGGAGGCGTTTGCGGGGACGGCGGAGGTGGCGCTCGACGCGGACGACAACATCGTGGTGACTCTCACGAACGATGTGAGCGGGACGGTGGAGATCCCGGACAACGTGGGAGGTATCGCGATCGACCTGAACGGGCATGATATGATAGGGAACGGCGGTCTCGGGGAGACCGCCCTACCGGATGGACCTGCGATACGGATTGTGTCGGGCGATGGCGACGGGGAGGCGACGAGCCTTGCCATTGTCGATACGTCTGATGGCGAGAAGGGGCAGATTGCGGGTGGCGGCGAGAGCGCGGGCATCGAGATCGCCGAAGATGCAGCATCCAGGGTGTGGCTTGATGTGGACGACGGAATAGCCGTTCTGAACGGCGATGGTTCGGAGCAGGATTGGAAGGAACTTCTGTCCGTAGAGGCGACTCTGACGGTTGGCAAGTACTTCACGGCGACGCTGACGGAACTCGGCTACGACGTGCCGACGGACGGGACGGCGTATGAGGTGAAGGCGTATGGGCTACCCGCTGGGCTGAAGCTCGTGAGCAACAAGGCCGTCACGAAGAAGGTCGGCAAGAAGACCGTT
>JAFXTB010000157.1 GCA_017525225.1 Kiritimatiellia bacterium | reverse complement strand
CAAGGGCGCGGCCGACGCGAGGACGCGCGGACGCCGCGGCGACAGGGGGCGAAGGCAATCTGGCGATTGCCGAGACCCCGTGGCGCAAGGCGCAACGCGCGCCCGCGCTAGAGCCGCGACCGCCGGAAACCGGCCGCGCCTATCCTACACACACGCTCGCACACGCCCACACACGCCCGGAAAAGAGTGGGGAACCTCGTTCCACCCACGAAGCCCATTGCAAACGGCGGAGGGTTTTGGTAAAATCCATGCCGCGAAGGAGGACTTCGCACAAGAGATCCATCCGGCTACCCGTCAGGAGGCGGGGTGGATGAACAAACGAAAGGACGATTGTCATGTTGAAGATATGCAAGCCGCTGATCCTCGGCTCGGCCGTCGTGGCCGCGCTTGGCGCGAGCGCCGCGCCTGAATGGGACGATCCGCAGGTCAATTCGATCAACCGCGAGCCGGCCCGCGCGTATTCCATGCCGCTCAAGGACGTCAAGGCCGCGCTCACGGCCGACGAGCCGGAGTCGCCATACGCCATCTCGCTCAACGGCGACTGGCGCTACCACTGGTGCGGCATCGTGGAGCAGCGTCCAAGGGACTTCTGGAAGCCCGATTTCGACGATTCCGGCTGGGCGTTCATCGATGTGCCAAGCTGCGTGGAGATGCGCGGATACGGCACGCCCATATACACCAACGTGAGGTATCCGCACCCGGCCAACCCGCCGCATCCCGATCCCGACTGGAACCCCGTGTCGTCCTACCGCACCAGGTTCACCGTGCCTGCGGAATGGAAGGGGCGCAACGTCTACATCCGCTTCGACGGCGTATATTCCGCCTACCACCTCTGGCTCAACGGGAAGAAGGTGGGCTATGCGGAGGATTCCAAGCTGCCGTCCGAATTCAACCTCACGCCCTACCTGAAGGACGGCGAGAACCTGCTGGCCGTGGAGGTCTACCGCTGGTGCGATGGTTCGTACCTCGAGGACCAGGACATGTTCCGCTTCTCCGGGATATTCCGCGACGTGACGCTCTTCTCGACGCCCAGGGCGGGCATCCGCGACTTCGTTGTGAAGACCGACCTTTCCGCGGACTACAAGGACGCCACGCTGGGCCTCACGGTAGAGACATACGGCGAGGCGCCCGCAGTGAAGGCATCGCTCTACGACGCCGATTTCAAGAAGGTCGCAGACTTCACGGACAAGCTGTCCGTCCCCGGCGCGAATCTCTGGAGCGCCGAGAAGCCCTATCTCTACACGCTCGTGATGGAGTGCGGTGAGGATGTGCGCACATGCAAGGTGGGCTTCCGCAAGGTCGAGATCAAGGGCCACACCTTCCTCTTCAACGGCAAGCCCATCAAGTTCAAGGGCGTCAACCGCCACGAGACATCGCCGGAGAACGGACGCACCGTGTCGCGCGCGGAAATGCTCGGCGACATAATGCTCTTCAAGCAGTACAACATCAACACGGTGCGCACGAGCCACTATCCCAACCACCGCCACTGGTACGACCTCTGTGACCGCTACGGGATCTACGTATGCGCCGAGGCGAACGTGGAGGGTCACGGCATGGGCTATGACGAGAAGGGCCTCGGCCGTTTCCCCGAATGGGAGAAGACGATCGTGGAGCGCAACGAGAACCATGTGAGGAACTATCGCAACCATGCCTCCATCTTCATGTGGTCGCTCGGCAACGAGACCGGCCACGGCGACAACTTCCGCAAGGCCCGCGACAAGGTGAAGTCGCTCGATCCCGACGGTCGTCCCGTGCACTGGGAGCGCGGCAACCCCGATGCGGACGTGGACAGCCGCATGTACCCGACCGTCGCGTGGCTCGAGGAGCGCGGCAAGATCGGCGATGCGCCGGCGGGGTCCGCCGGAATGTCCGGCGAGGCGCCTGACAATCCGAACCGCCAGACGGCCGGGAAGGTCTACTGGATGTGCGAGTACGCGCATGCGATGGGCAATGCCATGGGCAACTTCAAGGAATACTGGGACGTGTTCTACAGGCATGAGTCGCTCGCCGGCGGATGCATCTGGGATTGGGTCGACCAGGCGATCCTGAAGGATACCGACCGCATCGGCTCCGACGGCAGGCGCATCTCGTACCTCGCGTACGGCGGCGACTTCGACGATTCCCCGAACGACGGTCCGTTCTGCTGCAACGGCGTGGTGGGGCCCTACCGCGAGATCACGCCGAAGCTCATGGAGGTGAGGCACGTGCACCGCAACATCGTGGTCTCTACCGACGACGCCGCCAAGGGCGAGGCGGAGATCTGGAACCGCTTCGCGTTCACGCGTACCGACGAGTTCTTCGGCGTGTGGGAGCTTGTCTGCGACGGCAAGGTGATCGCCTACGGCGAGCTTGACGTCCCGCCTGTGGAGCCGCTTTCGCGCGGCACGATCAAGCTGCCGAAGCCTGCGGACTTCAAGCCCGTCCCAGGCGCGGAATACGTCTACAACGTCTCCTTCGCCCTGACGAACGACACCGCATGGGCGCGGAAGGGATGGCACGTGGCCGCGGACCAGCTGCCGTTCAAGGCTTGCGCGCCTGCGAAGCCCGCCGCGCCGGCGGCCGGGTCGCCCGGCTGGAACGAGGACGAGGACGCCGTCACCGTGTCGGCCGGCCCCACGATCGCCACGTTCAGCAGGAGCACCGGTACGCTTGCGGCGCTCACGATCAATGGCAAGACGATCCTAGCCGACAAGGATGGCGTGGTGGCGGGTCCGCGCCTCACGACGGTGCGCGCGTTCGTGGACAACGACGTGTGGCTCCGGGACGCATTCTACGCCAGCGGCCTCACGCAGATGTCGTGGCAGCCGAGGCCGATAACCGTCTCGCGCACGCCGGACGGCGCCGTCGCGGTGAAGACGGCGGTGGACGCCTGCGGTGCCAAGGGCGCAAAGTTCCTCCACGAGACGACATGGACGTTCCGTGCCGACGGTTCCGTGACCCTTGACGAGACGGCCACGCCGGACGGCAAGATGCCTCCCGCGCTGCCCCGACTGGGCACGAGCTGGAAACTCGATTCCGGGCTGGAGAACATCGCCTGGTACGGGCGTGGCCCGTGGGAGAACTACATCGACCGCTGCTCCGGCAGCTTCCTCGGATACTGGGAGTCAACCGTCACGAAGCAGTATGTGGACTATGTCCGGCCGCAGGACTGCGGCTACAAGACGGACGTGCGCTGGGTGGCGTTCACGGATTCCGACGGCGACGGCATACTCGTCAAGGGCGGTGCACCGTTCTTCTTCCAGGCGCTACACTACGGCTGGGAGGATCTTGAGTTCGCCAGGCACCGCAACCGCCAGCAGCGTATCTTCAACCAGCCTGCCGCCCGTCCGGAGGTCTGCCTGAACCTCGATTGCCGCCAGCTGGGGCTGGGCGGCGCCTCCTGCGGTCCGAAGCCGGAGAATGCGTACATCTTCCCCGCGGCGCGCACATCCTGGTCGTTCACGATCAAGCCTGTGAAGGGCGTGGCGGATTCGACGGGCGACGTGAACGTGTGGGAAAATCTCTCGACGCTGGCCCGCGAATAGGCGGGCCGCGCCGGCGGACTTTCCACGGACTGCCGTTTTTGATATAATTAAGCGCGTGAATCTGAACCTGGACATCAAAAGATGCCTCTCGCACGAGGCAGGGCCGTTCATGCAGCTGGTGAAGTACGGCATCGTGGGCGTGATGGCCACCTGCGTGCAGACCGGCGTGTTCTACGTGCTGGCGGCCACATGGCTCAAGTGCCTGAACCCGGACGACTGGGCCGTGAAGTTCATGGGGTTGCCGTCGGTGGAAGTGTCGGATTCCGTGCGCGCGTGCCGCTTTGCCGTTGCGACGTCGCTGGGATTCATCCTGGCGAACATATTCTGCTGGCTGATGAACAGGTGGTTCGTGTTCAAGCCGGGCAGGTTCAGGTGGTATGTGGAGTTCGGGATGTTCGTGGGTTCGGCTACACTGGCGACAGTGATCGCGCTAGGAGTGTCATCCGCGCTCATAAGGTACGCGGGGATGATGACGACGCTCGCCGTGGTGGTGGAGGTTGTCGTGTCGTTCCTTGTAAATTACTTCATAAGGAAGTTCTTCATATTCAAAGGCTAGGAGCAAGTTCCATGAAAAGACCTCTGATGTTCATCGCCGCGATCGCGGCCGCATCCTGTATGGCGCAGGAAAAGACCGCGCCTGCCGCCCCCGCGTCGCCCGCGCCGGCGGTGGCGCCGGCGTCTACGGAAGGGGCTGCGGCAAAACCCCAGCGCCAGCAGCGGCGGATGCGCTACGAGGGACGCGGGCGCATGGGACCGGATGGGCGTCGCCACGGCGGTCCGGCAGGGCGGTCGATCTACGGTTCCAAGAACAGCCGCGGCATCCCAGGCGTGGTGGTGCGCGATTTCGGCACCACTGCCGACGGGCGCAAGGCGAAGCTATTCAGGGTCATGGGTCAGGGCGGCCTGGTGGCGGATTTCTCAGACCATGGCGCGCGGCTGGTAAGGCTCTACGCGCCGGATCGCGATGGTAACCTGGCCGACGTGACGGTAGGGTTCAACGACGTGTCCGGCTACGAGAAGTACGACCGCAATTTCAATGCTACGGTCGGTCGGTTCGCCAACAGGATAGCCGCGGGGCGGTTCAGCCTAGATGGCGAGACCTACCAGCTGCCCCTCAACTGGGGTCCTGACGACAAGCGCTGCTGCCTGCACGGCGGTACCAACTCGATGAACTTCGTGATATGGGCGGCGCGTCCCGTGCGTCGCACGCGCGCGGTAGGCGTGGAGTTCACCACGACTTCGCCGGATGGCGACCAGGGATTCCCGGGCAAGATGTCCGTGAAGGTGACCCACCTCATCACGGCCGACAACGCATGGGTCATCGACTACGAGGCGTCCGTGGAAGGCAAGCCGTGCCCCATAAACCTTACCAACCACGCGTATTTCAACCTCAAGGGGATAGGCAGTGGCGACATCAACGACCACGTGCTGCAGATATTTGCATCGCGCTATACGCCTGTCGACGCCGGGATGATACCGACCGGCGAGATCCTCGACGTGAAGGGCACGCCCTTCGACTTCCTTGCGCCGCATGTCATCGGTGAGCGCGTCAACTCCGACCATCCGCAGATCGTGCTTGGAAAGGGATACGACCACAACTGGGTGCTGGATTCCCCGGGCGGCAAGCTTGCCAAGGCGGCAGTCCTCTCCGAACCCTCGAGCGGAAGGTATGTCGAGACCTGGACCACCGAGCCGGGTCTGCAGGTCTACGGCGGCAACGTCATGAGCGGCGGACGCGAGATGAAGCGTCCGGTGCCGAACAAGACTGGTGGCACGCTGCCCTGGCGCGGGGCGATCGCCCTCGAGACGCAGCATTTCCCGGATAGTCCAAACCACGAGAACTTCCCGTCTACCATTCTCAAGCCCGAGACTCGCTTCACTTCACGCACGGAGTACCGGTTCGGTACATTGCCGAAGTGATCGTCCGCCGCAAACTAGAAACCCGAAACTAGAAACCCTCAATCGACAAAGACCATGAACACATCCGATCCCTGCCCATGTCGAAGCGGCAAGTCCTACGGGGAATGCTGCGGCCCTGTTATTTCGGGCGAACGCAAGGCCGCCACGGCCGTTGAGCTGATGCGGGCGCGCTATTCGGCATACGCCGTGGGCGACGCCAAGTTCCTTTACGAGTCCTCTGGCCCGGAGGTCAGGGCGGAATTTGACGAGAAGTCGACGCTCGAGTGGTCCAAGGGGGCGACCTGGGAAGGCATAGACGTCCTCTACGCCGAGAAGGGCGGAGCCGAGGACGACGAGGGCTTCGTGTCGTTCGTCGCCCACTACACGGCCAAGGGAAACGCCTGCGAGCACCGCGAGCAGTCGTACTTCAAGCGCATCGACGGCGATTGGCGCTTCATCGACGGCAAGATCGACACCGGCGAACCATACAGGCGCGAGGAGCCGAAGATCGGACGCAACGATCCCTGCCCGTGCGGCAGCGGCAAGAAATACAAGAAATGCTGCGGTCGGTGAAAATGTCGGGCCTCCTCCCGCGGCGGCGGAAGGGGTGGCCGGCGGCCTTCCTGTTCGATCTGGACGGCACGCTGGTCGATACCAAGACGGTCTGGGTTCAGGCGATCGTCGCGTTCCTGGGCGACCGTGGCATCTGCGCCACGCTCGAGCAGATCAACGCGATGGTGTTCGGGCGAAGCTGGCTGGACATCCAGGCCGACATGCACCGCATGTTCCCGAAGCTGGCGCCGGCCGCCCCGGCGGAGGATGCGGCGGCGCTGCGTCCATACTACGCCAAGCTGGTGTCGGACACTGCTTCGCTTGCCATACCGAGTTCGGTGGATTTCTTCCGCAAGGCGGCGCGTCTCGCCCCTTGTGTGATAGTGAGCGGGTCGCCGCATGCCGACGTGCAGGCCGCGGCCGAGGCCTGCGGCATCGCGCATCAGGTGGAATTCGTGCTGGGCGCCGAGGACTACGGCCGCGGCAAGCCTGCGCCGGACGGGTTCCTGAAGGCCGCGGAGATGCTCGATGTGGACGCCTCCGAATGCGTGGTGGTGGAGGATTCCTCCGCCGGAGTGGCGGCGGGCCGTGCCGCCGGCATGCATGTGCTTGGGCTGGACCGTAACGCAGCCTGCCCGCAGAACATGGCCGGATGCGAATGGCTGGTGCACGATCTGTCCGAGATGGATGTCGATGCCGTCTTCGGCGACGGCGAAGTTGAAGGTTGAAAGGTGGAAGACAAGAGATGTTCATGATTTTGATAGCATTGTTCGCAGGTGCATCCACGGGGCTTGGCCTCTGGTTCGGCGATGTCTGCGGCTGGGGCTGGAGCCTCTTCTGGGGGATCCTCGCGTTCGGCGTGGCGCAGGCCGTGGGCGGGTACATGGTGCAGCGCAAGGTAAAGGCCGCCATGACGTCCATACAGGCGATCCTGGTCGCCGGGCAGAAGCAGCTGCAGGCGAAGGTGGCCCGCTGGCAGATGCGTCCGCCGGGCTCCATGCAGGCGGCGCAGGCCGAGATGGCACGCGATCAGAAGGTGTTCGTGAAGGAGGCCCTGGCGGCTACGGAGACGCTGCACCGCTTCGACCTCTGGGTGCCGATGATGAAGCGCCAGATAGCCACGGTGCAGCTCCAGCTGCACTGGATGATCGGCGACTTCAAGGCGGTGGACGCCCTCATGCCTAGGGCGATGTTCCTCGATCCCACGATGGGCGCGATGAAGATGGCGCGCATGCAGATGCTGGACGAGCCGATCGACGCCATATCGAAGGTCTACAACAAGGCCGTGCGGCGTCTGCGGTACAACCAGAACGTTCTGCTGGCGGCGACGTACTCGTGGATACTGCTCAGGCGCGGCGATGCGGACGGCGCCTTCAAGGCGCTTACGCACGCTCTCGACAAGAGCGACAACGAGGTGCTCAAGGCAAACCGCGAGCAGCTTGCCAACAACCGGCTCGCGCATTTCTCGAACGCCGGGCTGGGCGAACAGTGGTATGCCCTCAGACTGGAGGAGCCGAAGTACAGCCAGCCGAGGCAGCGCATGCAGTGGCGCTAGTCGGAGGGAAAGTGATGGATAGCCTGCGGCTCAACGGCATTGAGGTGCTATGCATCATCGGCGATCTGCCAGAAGAGCGCCTGCGTGAGCAGAGGCTTCTCGTGGACGCCACGCTGGAGCTGGATCTCTCGGCGGCCGCGGCGAGCGACTCCCTTGCGGACACCGTGGACTACGCGGCACTGTCGCGCAGGATACGCGAGACGCTCCGCTCCGCCAAGTGCAGGCTTGTGGAGCGCGCGGCGAAGCTGGCGGTGGGCGAGTGCCTGGCCGATGCCCGGGTCGTCCGCGCCACGGTGTCGGTGCGGAAATGCGGCAGCGTGCCGGGGCTTTCGTCGGCAGAGGTGGCGGTCTCGCGCATGCGCGGCGAGGCGGCAGAGGCAATTGTGAACGGTCAGGACAAGGAGATGTGCAGATGAAGCAGGCATACGTCAACGGTCAACCCATATCGCGTGAAGCGGTGCAGTTCGAGCTGGACAGGCTCGTGAAGTTCTACGCCAGCCACGGGATGCGTCCAGACGAGATCAAGAAGAATCTCGACAAGCTCGTGGAGAAGGCGCAGGAGCAGGCCATCGGCGCGAAGCTGCTGCTGGACCGCGCCGCCCAGCTGGACATGCCCGTGCCGGAGTCCGCCATCGACGCGCAGGTGGAGAAGGTCGTCGAACAGGTCGGCGGACGCGACAACTTCGTAAAGGCGCTTGCGGCGCAGAACTTGACCGAGGATGCATTCCGCAAGGAGCTCGTCAAGGGGTGTCGCGTGGACGCGCTCGTGGCGAAGGCCTGCTCCGGTGTGCCCGAACCTACCGAGCAGGAGGTGGAGGCGTACTTCCGCGAGCATTCGGCGGAGTTCGTCTCGGATCCGCAGGTCCTCGCGCAGCACATCCTCGTGAAGACGGAGGGCATGGATGCCGCCGACAAGGCGCAGGCGCTCGACAAGATCAAGGAAATCCGCGCGAGGATCGTGGCGGCAGGCGAACCTGGCGAGGTGGGCCAGGCGTTCACCAAGGCCGCACAGGAGCATTCGGATTGTCCATCCGGCGCGCAGGGCGGTTCGCTCGGCTGGTTCGGGCGCGGCATGATGGTGCCCGAGTTCGACAAGGCCGCGTTCGGGATGAAGTGCGGCGAGGTCTCCGACGTCATCGAGACGCAGTTCGGCTACCACATAATCCTCAAGACCGACGAGAAGGCCGGCGGGCCGCAGACGCTTGTGGACGTGGCCGACCAGATCCGCGACCTCCTGCGCCACGAGGCGCGCGGCCGCGCGATGGACGCCTATGTGGCGGAGCTCCGCGAGAAGGTGAAGATCGAGTACCGTTGAACCCGCACCCAGGAGGGATTGGCATGGTCTACGCTGTAGCGATGGTGGCGGCATACCTTGTAGGTTCGATTCCGTTCGGCTTCCTTGTGGGGAAGATGCGCGGCGTGGACGTGCGCACCGTAGGTTCCAGGAACATCGGCGCCACCAACGTGTTCCGCACCGTCGGCAGGAAGTGGGGGCTTCTCGCATTCGCATGCGATTTTCTCAAGGGTTTCGTGCCCACGCTTCTCGCCAGGCTCTATGTGTCCGGATGCGACGATGCGTCGCTCATGGCCCATCTGCCGCTCGCCGTGGGCGTTATGTGCGTCGTCGGGCACATGTTCACGTGCTTCATGGGGTTCAGGGGTGGCAAGGGCATCGCCACCGGGTTCGGCATGCTCGTGGCGCTCGTGCCTCTGCTGGTGCTGGCGGCCTTCGCCCTCTTCATCGTGGTGGTACGGGTCTTCCACTACATCTCGCTTGGCTCGATCTGCGCGGCGGCGTTTCTGCTGGCTACGGTATGGATCCCTTGCGAGGCGCTCTCCAATCCGCAGGGTTACCACAATCTGCCGCAGTGCATCATGATAGCCTTCGTGGCGGTCTTCGCGATATGGAAGCACCGTTCCAACATCTCGCGCCTCATGTCCGGAACCGAGAACAGGTTCTACTGGAGCCGTCCAAAGCCCTGAACGCGCCGTGTGGACAGGGATTGCGTGGTCAATCCGGGAATCTGCAGAGGTAGGGCGAGAAGTCCGTGGGTGGCGGAACGACGAACTTGAGCGGTTCGCCGGTCGCAGGATGTGGCAGCTCGAGCCGCCATGCGTGGAGCAGCTGACGCATTGGCGGAGGGTTGAGGGTCTTGTCGAGGGATGGTCTGCCGTATGCCGCATCGCCTGCCACCGGGCAGCCCAGCGAGGCGAGATGCACGCGTATCTGGTGCGTACGGCCTGTTTCGATCCTGCACTCCACTAGCGAGAGGCGCGCGGCGAATTCGTCCCGCACGCACCCCTCGGCGATACGGTACTCCGTTATCGCCACCTTGCCGCCTTCCTCAACGACCGCCATCTTCTTGCGGTTGCTGGGCTTGCGGGCCATGAGGTTCTCGATGCGTCCCGCCGGCGGCGAAGGGATGCCATGCGCCAGCGCGAGGTAGGTCTTCCTGATCCTGTCGTGCGAGGCGAACGCCCTGGCGAGATTGCGCATGGCCGTCTCGTTCTTGGCCACGACCATCACGCCGGAGGTGTCGCGGTCGAGCCGGTGCACGATGCCCGGCCTGGCGACGCCGCCTATGCCGGAGAGCGTAGGACAATGGTGGAGAAGGGCGTTGACGAGGGTACCGCCGTTGTGTCCGGGCGCTGGGTGCACCACCAGCCCGGGCTGCTTGTCGAGTACGATGACGTCGTCATCCTCGAAGAGGATGGAAAGCGGGATGTCCTCCGGCTCAGGTACGGCCGGCACGGGCGGCGGCACGAACACCTCCACCATCGCGCCGGGCGGCGGCGAGACGCTGGTCTTCTCTGCTACGGCACCATCGATCTTCACGAATCCGGCGTCGATGAGGCCCTGGATCCTGTTACGCGAGAAACCCTCGCACATCTGCACGAGCCAGGTGTCCAGCCTTGCGATGCCCTCGGCCGGCACCTCGAAGCGCCTTGTGTCGTCGGAAAATTCCATTTCACCAGAACCCCCAGACGCCGTGGTACACCACATGGAGACCGAGTGCGAGATTCGTTGCCACATGCGCGACGATGGCACATCCAAGGCCGTGCCGCACGGCCAGCATGCCGTAGATCGCGCCAGCCAGTGCGGCGACAAGTGGACGGTCGTGCTCGAGCGTGAAAAGGAGGACCGTCCAGAGGAAGGCTGATAAGTCGAAACGCGAAAGCGGCACGGACGCATAGTTCCCGTTCTGCAGCCACCTGTAGAGGAACGAGCGGAAGAACACCTCCTCTACGGGCGCGATCACGAATGCGCTTCCGGCGAGTTTGACGATGGTGAGCGTCCAGCCGCAGACGGCAGGATCGTACGGGGAAGCCACAGCGGTCTCGGGGAGCGAGCCCAGCGGCCAGCAGAGCCAGGTGCGGTACCATTCGAAGGAGTCGGGGAATATCCAGAGCGCCGCCACGGCCAGACCCCATCCAAGGCCCATGAGACCCTTGATGCCTGCGATGTCCTTCAGGGCTTTGGAATTCCTAAAGCCCTTGAATGCGGCAAGGCAGATGATCCCCACGATCGCGGTGGCGACGGTCCTGGCGGCATACGCCCACGCCGTCGCCGGCAACAGGGATTGCATGGCGATCCATGTGGCGAAAGGCGTCACCGCCAGGAGGATGTTTCTCTTGATTGCGTCCACGCCGATATTTTACCACATTCCGGGCGCGGATTATGGTACAATATGCAGAACTTTCCGTTTTCCGTTTTTGGAGCCATGGACGAAATCTCGCTAGACAGCGACGCAAAGGCCATCGTAGGTCTGAACGTCTGGAAGAAGGTTGCCGCCTACAACTGGGTGCTTGTGCCCCAGACGTGCGACGAGCCTGTCGTCGTGCATGTGGACCAGCATGCCGACGCAAAGGTCTCGGGCCGGCTTATGTTCTTCGCGGGATTCGCCGCCTATCGCGACTTCGTGCTGCTGAGGCAGGCGCCTGACCTCGGGCTTGCGCTGTCGCCGATCGACATCACGCACTGGGAGCTGGTGGGGCTTGCCGACGGCGGCTACGAGCTGCATTCGTTCAAGACGGGCTATCTGCCGCGCCTGGCCGACGACGAGGAGCGCAGGTTCCTTGCACCGCTCGTGCACGAGTGTCTCGGGTTGATGTTCCGCTTCGAGGAGACACCCGATCTGCCCATGTGCTATGCCGGCGAGAATGCACTCTTCGCGCGAAAGGAGGGGCTGGACGGCAAATGGCGCGATGGCCCGCAGCCCGCGCCCAAGGAGCCGCCTGTGCAACGCGACGAGCGCATCTCGCTCGATCTGAAGATGTGCGCATCGGCCGCCGCCATGCCCTTCGTGAACGAGGAGTCGTGGGACGTCGACTTCTACAGCGTGGCGGCCTGCCGTACCGAGGAGGCGCATCCGCGCATCATGTACCTTTTCGCGGCCGTGGATTCAACGAGCGGCGAAAGGCGCGTGTGGGACAGGATGAGCGTGGCGCACGGCGCGCCGCAGGGATTGAAGCCTCTTTGGGAGGGGCTGGCGCAGAGGCTGCTGGCTGCGATCGTGAAGCATGGGCGCATCCCTGGCTCCGTAAACGTGAGATCTGGAAGGATGGCGCGTTTCCTGCGTCCGCTGGGCCTGCAGATACCTTTCCGCCTGGTACAGCACGGCAAGCTGCCGGCGCTGGACGATGCGCTCAGGCACGCCCTCGAGACGAAGACGGTATAGGAAGTATGAGAAGTACGGCGGCGATATACCATGTATCCTGAGATTCCATTGATTCCCGCAATCCTGCTAGCAATCGTCGGCCTTGCCGTCCTTGCCTGGAGCGCGAACCTGTTTGTCGATGCCGCCGCGACGATCGCGCGGGCGCTTGGGGTGTCGCCCTTTGTGATAGGGATGGTCATCATAGGGTTCGGCACGTCCGCGCCGGAGCTGTGCGTGTCGGCCCTTTCAGGGATCACGGGACACAGCAACCTCTCCCTCGGCAACGCGTACGGGTCGTGCATATTCAACATCGCCTGCATACTTGGCGTGGCGGCGGTGATACGCCCTCTGGCGGTAAAGCCTGCGATCGTGTATGCGGCCGCCCCGATGCTGGTTGCCATCTCCGCTATCTCCTGCCTGCAGGTCGGCATGGGCGGAGGTTTCTCGCGCCTGGACGGCATGGTGGAACTGCTGCTGTTCCTTGTCCTGATGCCGCTGTACTGCTGGTTCGACCAGCGTTCAAAGGGCGTGGCCGCTGGAGAGGATCGCGTGGAGGAGGTCGAGCGACCTCGCGGTGGGATGGCGCGCGCATGGGCGACGCTGGCGGCGGGGCTGGCGCTTCTGGTAGGTTCGTCGCACGTGCTTGTGTGGGGATGCGTTGTGGTCGCGCGCAGGTGCGGCGTGTCGGAGCTGCTCATCGGGCTCACGGTAGTGGCGGTGGGTACGTCGCTGCCGGAGCTCGCGTCTGCTGTGGCGTCGGCAAGGAAGGGTCAGAACGAATTCGTCCTCGGCAACATCGTAGGAAGCAATCTTTTCAACACGCTTGCCGTTGTGGGGCTGGCCGGCACGATCTCCCCGTTTCGCGACACCAGCGCATACGTGCTCTATCGCGACATGCCGGTGCTGGTGGCCCTTTCGGCCAGCATCGCGCTGTTCGGGTTCAACTGGCGGCATCCGCGCCAGGGCGGCAGCATCACGCGCGCAAAGGGCGTACTGTGGCTTCTGGCATTCCTGGCATACTACGCAGTGATGATGTTCCAGGAGCTGCGTCCTGCAGGCTAGTCTCCCCAAAACGGCGGAATTATGGTATACTAGCGTCCAGGCAGACGAGGTTCTGTCCAAACAACGAAAGGAAAAATGCAATGAAGGCGATTCAGGACAAGAGCGTGGCCGGAAAGGTCATAGTATGTACAGGCGCGGCGGGCGTTCTCTGCTCGTCCATGACCGAGGACCTGCTCAAGCACGGTGCAAAGGTCGCAGTGCTGGACCTCCGCGGCGACGTGGCGAGGGAATTCTGCAAGAAGCTTGCGAAGAAGGGCTTGACGCAGACGATGGCGGTCGAGGCGAACGTGCTCGACAAGGCGTCGCTGGAGGTGGCCTGCAAGGCAATCCTCAAGAAGTGGAAGAAGATTGACATCCTCATCAACGGCGCAGGCGGCAACCATCCCAAGGGCACTACCCCCGCAGAGCAGATGACGAAGGGCACGAAGCTCGAGGACACGTTCTTCGGCCTTACGCCAGAGGGCTTCGAGTTCGTGAACAAGCTCAACCTCGTGGGCACGATCCTTCCCTGCCAGGTGTTCTGCAAGGAGATGCTGAAGAAGGGCGGAGCCGTTCTGAACTTCTGCTCGATGGCGGCGTATCAGCCTCTCACGAAGGTGGCGGCGTACGGCGCGGCGAAGGCGGGCATCATGAACTTTACGCGCTTCCTCGCCACGCACCTTGCGCCGATGGGCATCCGCGTCAACGCGCTCGCGCCCGGATTCTTCATCACGAACCAGAACCGTTTCCTGATGCTGGAGAAGGACGGTAAGACGCTCACCGCGCGCGGCAACAAGGTCATCGCCAAGACGCCCATGCGCAAGTTCGGCCAGCCGAGCGACCTGCACGGCGCGGCACGCTTCCTCCTGTCCGACGAAGCCTCGTTCATCACGGGCGTGACGCTTCCGGTGGACGGCGGATTCGTCTGCTATTCAGGCGTCTGACAATGCCTTCGCGGCGCTTCCCCGGTAATGATCCCTGCAGTACAGATTGCGCTTGCTGCGGTCGTCTTCAAGGGGATGACGTTCATCGACAAGCCCATTGTCCTTACGCCGGATGACTCCGGCAAGGAGTTCGTGGGCGAGGATGGTGCGGTCGTCTCTGGCGGCGTGAAGCTTGGTCCCTGGGTTGATCGCGGCGACGGCGTCTGGGAGGCGCCGTCGCCGGGGTTCTTCTTCGACCAGCTCTGGGTCGCCGGTCGCCGCGCCCCGTGCGCCCGCCTGCCGGCCGAGGGCTATCTCACCGTTGCCGGCGGCGAGCAGCGCGAATACGGGGATGTCGACGGCAGGCGGCTCGGCTACATGGAGGAGCTGACCTTCACGAACGATGTCATCGACGTCCTTGGAGAGCTTGATGAGGACGAGCTCAAATACGTGCAGATGGGGGTCATCGTCAAGTGGAGCTACGCGCGCCGCAGGCTTTTCGGCTACGACAGGGCGAAGAGGCGCGTCTCCACGCTCTTCCACGAGCCGTGGGTGGCGGAGGGTACCAACCACCTGGAGTGGAACCCGAAGCTTGTGCTTGTGGCGTTCGAGAACGTGCGCACTGCCTTCAAGGTGCCAGGGCAGTGGCTGCTGGACGTGAAGCGAGGAAAGGTTCTCTATCGTCCACTGCCGGGCGAGAGGCCCGATGCCCTTGTTGCCTACGCGCCGCGATACGGGCTCTCGTCGCTCGTAGAGCTTCGAGGCGATCCCGCAAACGGCCGGTACGTGGAGAACGTGGTCTTTCGAAACATCTCATTCGAGCATGCGTCGTTCGATGTCTCCCCCGGCGAGGAAGGTGGGCCGCATCAGATAGCCCAGTTCCAGGCGGCATCGACCGATGGCGGCACGATCAAGGCGCTGGGCGCACGCAACTGTACGTTCGAGAAATGCCGTGTTGCGCACACGGCGAATCACGCCTTCCGCCTGGACGACGGCTGCATCTCGAACCGCATCGTCGATTGCACGATGGAGGACATCGGCGCGGGCGGGGTATGGATGGGCGAGCGCGAGCCGCGATCCACGGTGGAGCGCCCGATCGTGGGCCGCAGGTTTGTCTTTCCGACGGCACGGACCTCCACGGCGTTCAATCTTGTGTCCAATTGCACGATCCGCACGGGCGGGCGGTACAATCCAGAAGGGTGCGGCATCGCCATCGCCGACTGTTCGGACAGCAGGGTCGTGCACTGCGACATCACGGACATGCTCTATACGGGCATCTCCGTGGGCTGGACGCAGGGCTACCAGGGGTCGGTAGCCCAGCGCAACGAGATCGCCTTCAACCGGATCTGGAACATCGGCCTTGGCCTCATGAGCGACATGGCAGGCATCTATCTGCTTGGCACGAGCTTCGGCACGACCGTCCACGACAACGTCATCCACGACGTCAGGACCTATGCCTACGGAGGTTCTGGACTGTACTGCGACGAGGGTACGGAAGGGGTGGTGCTCGAGAGGAACATGGTCTGGAACACAACGGACGCGAACTTCTACGAGCACTTCGGAGCCGGGAACATCGTACGCAACAACATCTTCGCCTGGAACCGGGAGTTTGGCGCGATCCGCTTCTACCGCATCCACAAGCATGGCGTACCGACTTCGCTCCATTTCGTGAACAATATCGTCCTGAGCGACGGTTGCCGCATGGCTAGTCCGCGGGCGTGCGAGATATACGGGGTATGGGCGAACAACGTGTGGTATGACCTGAAGGGCGAGGGTGAGGCCGTGTTCGACGGTCTTTCCTGGAAGGAATGGCGACGTCGGCGGCACGAGACGGGCAGCGTCTTCGCCGATCCGGGGTTTGTCGATGCGAAGAACTACGATTTCCGGTTGTCGCCCGATTCCCCGGCTCTCGCGCTTGGATTCATTCCGTTGGATGCGAATGCCGCAGGTCGAAAGTGACCATAGCGTACGACAGCAAGGCGGAGAAATGATGTGGCAAGGAAGCGAGATGATGAAGCAGAGTTGCCGAGAATCGGCTTGCTGTAGTACGCTTGCTGTTACCCGAATGCACCACAAGGGGCTTCTTGGCTGGCGTTACGATTCTCGCTGTAACTACATGATAACGCTTGTCACCGAACCGCGCGCTTCGATTTTCGGCACCATTCGCGAGTGGGGTGTCGAACGTTCGGAGGAAGGGCGTGCCGTATATGATGCCTGGCAGGCGATCGAGGCGAAGTTTCCAGGCGTGCGGGCGACATACAACGCGATCATGCCCGATCATTTCCATGGCGTGGTCTTCATAATGGCGGAAGGGATGGTCGATCTTGAGACGGTGGTGGATTTCTTCGCCGGAGAAGTCGAAAGGCGCATCGGGCGCCGGGTGTGGTGCCCCCTTTGGCGCGATTCTGTTTGCCTTGCAAAAGGGCAGCTTCATCGCCAGATCGACTATGTGCTTTCGAACGCGAAGCGGCGCTGGATAAAGGAGCACAACCCCGGACTCTTCAGAAAAGTGATGGGATTCAGGCACTGGCGGCTTGATCGCGCAGATGAAACGCTTGCTGGTGTTGCCGGCGCCGACAGCTGGGATTTCAGGGCGTTTTCGCATGACGGCGGCGGGGTTGGGGAAGATTGCGAATTGTGGGAATTGGAAACGGGCGAGGAGATAGCAAAGCCCCGGAAGGGGAATCGGCTGCAGCGGGCGTTCGGGGAACATCAAGCGTACGGCGGCAAGGGGCAAGCGCACGGCAGCAAGGAGCAAGCGGTAGGTGGCTCCGGCAATACTTGTTGTAGTACGCTTGCTGTCGCCCCTCGCCCCCTCGCTTGGACTGCCATGGGCAACCCGTTTCTCCTCGATGCTCCGCTTCTTGCGAGCGTGAGAATCTCCACGGCGACTCCTGCCGGCAAGATTGAAGAGCTTGTCTCGAAGCTTGGCTCGAAGGCCGAGCGCGGAGTTGTCCTGGCGAGCCCTTGGATTTCTCCAGGCGAAAAGGCCGTTAAAGCCGCGGCTCTTGCGCATGGCGGCCGCGTAGTGCATCTGCTTGCAGAAGGCATGGGGCGCTACTACAAGCCGGGTGGCCGCGATTTCGACTTCTGCTCCGATGGACGACTGCTGCTTCTCTCGCCCTTTGCGCCGCGCCAGGCAAATGCCCCGCGTGAAAACTACGGCAAGGCCCGCTTCGAGTGGCTTAATCTCGCCGCGCGCGCCATCGGCGATGTCGCCATGGGCTTTTCAAGGGCGCAGCTGGCGAACTGTGCGGCGGCGAAATAGAAGCACCACCGCAATCTTTTCACTCCCCGAAAACATATATCCTACCATTTAGGATTATGATATAATACCAACACAAGTTCAGCAGAAAAGGAGGCAACGTTCATGCGTTCAACCAAAATGATGGTGTTTATCGTGCTCGCGGCGGCGGCTGGCGTCCATGCCAGCGAATTGCTCTACACCGGCAACGGGTCGTCACTCTGGAGCGATAACGATTCAACCATCAAGAACTGGAACACGCCGCCAACGCCTGACGGCAATCCTGTACGCTACTACCAGAACGACGACGTCCTTTTCAGCGATACGCTCATCCCGGCAATATGCGGCACAACCGTGGAGATGAGCCGCAACATGACGCCCGGTAACCTGGTGTTCGACATAACGAATACGCTGCGTGTCATCAACAATGGCACCGGAGCCCTGTTCTTCGGGGCCACGAACATCGTCAAGACGGGCAGCGGTTCGGTTGACTGGTGTCTTTGGGGCGGCAATGGCAGCAACTCCACGACCCCCGTGCAGATCACGGCGGGAATACTGATCCTTTCCGCGCCCAATTCAAACAACTATGCACCCAGGAACGGCAACACCCGCGAGTACATCGTGGATGCGGGCGCGGAGCTGCGCGTCACTAATCGCAATTCCATCGGTAAGGCCGACCAGTTCACGTTGCAGGCGTCCGGCGGCGCCGTCGTGAAGGTCAAGAGCGGTGGTCGGATGTCAATGTACATTCCTGATGGTGTCGCCCCCGACAACAACTCGGTGTGGGACCTGCACCTGGACGGAGGTTCGCACCTGGATTTCCTGGCCAAGGGCATGAACACCCAGGGCGCACCGCTGCTGCGAGTCCTCCACGGCCTGTATGTGGCGGGGTCGGGGGCCGTATGCATCACGCAGGGATTCTCGCCCTACACGGGCGCCGCATACACCTACCAGGATCTCGGCATCTGCTCCAACGAGACAACGACGATAGACGTCGCCGACACCGTGCCCGGCCCGGACATGGATCTGTACATGAACCTGCCGTTCTCGAACCCCGGCACCGTCAGGCAGCCGCTCCTTGTGAAGCAGGGCGCCGGTACGTTCCGTCTGGCGTGTACGAAGGTGGGCAGCACGTTCAAGGCCGACGTGCTCGTCAAGGACGGGACCCTGCAGCTGGACTATCCGCCTTCTGGAACGGTATTTGGCGAGAGCAGCAAAACCCTGCTCGGCGATCTGACGGTCGAAGGGCGCACGATCACCATTGCCGACAGCGGGCAGCTGGCGTTCCTCCAGCGCAACATGTTCAGCAGCTATTCGTATGGAGCCGACGGCAACAACAGGATCAAATCCGAGGTGGTCGTGACGAACGGCGGCACGATCGCCTTCGGAACTGGCGAACAAGGCTACAACTGCTTCGGACCCCTGACGCTGCATGACGGCAACATGACGTTCGGGGCCATCAACTACAGCTGGGCCGCATTCGGCGTGCGCGGCACGATGAAGATACGAGGCACGAAGCCGCTTGTCTTGAAAAAGGCCGGTACCACATGCGACCAGATACTCTATCCGGGCTATGCGACCACGTTCGACGTGGATGACGTCACCCATGACTCGTTGCCCGACTTTGTGTCGGATCTCTGCATAACGATCCCAGGCGCATCCTACAGGACGAACAACCTTGGTGTAGCATACGAATACGGTTTTATCAAGACCGGCGGCGGAACGATGAACGTACTGGCCGACTGTTCCGGCAGCAACGGCCAGACGAACGAGGTTAGGGTGCAGGAAGGAACCATGCAGGTCGATGGAAAGTTCCATTTGAAATCAACCGTGGTCGTCTCGGCCGGCGCGTACCTCTCCGGCACTGGCACGGTGGGCAACGTCACGCTCGCGGCGGGCGGCGGATTCCGCCAGACCTGCCGTGGCGGCAGCGCCACGATGACGATAGCCGGCAACCTCTCCATCGGCGCGAACCCGGTGATCATGATCGACAATCCCGGTTTGTTGCCTGCCGGACGGGTAAAGGTTCCAGTGTTCACGGCGCAGGGCACGGTGACGGGTGCGGAGAATTTCGCATCGGCCACGGTGCTGCTTGACGGCGTCGATCTTGGTGCTGGCCGCTGGACGGTGGACTATGACAGCGTTGGCAAGTCCCTGATAGTACGTGGAGTGTCAGGCACGGTGATGATGTTTAAATAGGGGGGGACAATGGTTGCATCGATAATGATGCTGGCCGCAGCTGCGGCCGCGTTGCTTGGGGACGGTACATGTGGTACGTATTCCCCGGACGGCACGAAGATCGCCTTGCAGCGTACGGAGTCCGGCAAGAGCCGCCTCTATGTGCTTGAACGCGCGGGCGGTAGGTGCGAGAGGGTGGAACCCGGGCCGGGTAACGCCGCCTTCCCCGCCTGGCATCCATCCGGTGAAGCGCTCGTCTATACATACGGCAATGAGACGAACACGGCCTGGATGGCGAAAGACGGCCAGACCGGCTACCATCTGCGCATCTGGGAGAAGGGGGCGGTGCGCGAGATCACCGCTGGACGCTTCCGCGACAGCATGGCGTCGTTCTCGCCGGACGGGGGAAGGATATACTTCGCCTCGTCGCGTTGTGCCACGCCGAAGGTGTTCGATGCCTCCCGCACGGGCGTCTATTCCGTGTCGCCCGACGGCAAGGGGCTTTCGTGCCTGGTATACTGCCCAGACAACAACATGGGCGTGGGCCAGCCGGTCGTCTCGCCGGACGGCACGCTGCTTGCGTTCGCCCATATCGCCAACTTCTATTCACCCTGGCGCATAGTATGCGCGAAGCTCTCCAGGCCTGAGGAATACATTCCTCTTTCACCTGCGAAGGACAGCGCGTATGCGCCGCGGTGGATGCCCGACGGGCGGCACATCGTATACACGGGATTCTCGAAGGGCGACCCTGGATGGTGCGTGTACATACTCGACCTCCGCACAGGCTCCACAAGGAGGATATGCGAAGGCCGCAACCCCGACGTCCATCCGTCCGGCCGCCTGCTCCTGTACGACGACGGCGCGCGGCTGTGGGAGCGTCCGATCGGCCCGGACGATCTGCCGAAAGGCTACATGGTGGAAGTGGAGAAGGAAAGACGTATCTACAGCGAGCCGGAGCGCGTCCTGTGGAAAGCCGACAATCCGCGCACGCCGATGGAGGTTCCCATAGGAAAGGACTTCATATTCGGCAGGGACAGGACTATATTCGTCCGTGCAAGGTTCCGCCATTCGACCCCGGCCGGGGCGCCGCGTTTCCGACATCTGCTGGAGGGCAGGTACGAAGGCGCGGAACGTGGCTTCCAGCTGTTCCTCGACGGCAGCCAGCCGAAGTTCGCGATACGCGACGGCGACGGCATGTATCTGCCCTGCTGCCTGTCCACGAACCTGGTCGCCGGCATCGAGTACGAGCTAACCGGCATCCGCACGGCGCACCGGCTCATGATCCACATCAAAGGGGCAAGATACCCGATGCATGCGATAGACATCGATTCAACCTTCCCGCTCGACGTTCCCAAGAGCCTTGGCGTAGGGATGACCATGGGCGCCGACAGCGGCATCGAGAAGGTGGAGGTGGGAACGGGGTGGCCGGCGAACGTGCAGGTTCCACTCATGCGCGCGACGCTCTTCAGCAAGGGAGGTGCCGAATGAGGCTGCAGTCTGTTGTTTCGGCGGCGATCGCGCTTGCGTGCGCGTCGGCCTGGGCGAAGTTCGAGAAGATCGCCTACATCGACAGCTTCGACTATCCCCACCTCCATGAGACGGAGACGGCGGAAGGATCGATACGCATACTGGAGAACGTGCTCAAGACCGGCGCCACGACGATCCTATGGCGCAACCAGTCCGGAGCGATCCCGCGCTATCCGAGCGCCGAGGAGGCGCTGCCGCTCAAGGAGCCGCCGCTCGACAAGCGGCGCATCCCGCTGAGCGAGACGGTGCGCGGGTGGGTGCGGTTCGACGATTGCGGGGTGAACCTCATCCAGGCGGCGGCGGACGAATGCGCCCGGCGCGGCGTGCGCTTCGGGATACATCTCACCACGGAGGAGAACCACTTTGAGAGCTGGACCCTCTCGCCGTGGAACCTGGAGCATCCGCAGTACTGGTGCTGCAGGAACGGCGGCACGCCGTGGCCAGGCCGCTGTTCGCTCGCGTACGACGAGGTGCGCGAGCACAAGCTGCGGCTGTTCGACGAGCTGCTGGCGATGAGGCCGCAGATGATCTATCTCGATCTCTGCCGTTCCGGCGGCTGGACGCCCTCGCTGGAATATGTGAAGCCGATGGAGGACGAGTGGAGGCGGCTCTTCGGCTGCGATCCCCCTGATAAGTCGCGTGACCCGCGCTGGCTCGCGCTCGTGGCGAAATACGTCGAACGCTACTATACGGAGATGCGCGCGCGCATCACGCGCACGGGACGGCCCGTGGAGCTGCTGATCGCGATAGAGCACGCCGGACGCGACAGCGACTGGAACTGGACCGAACGCGCCGTGGACTGGCGGAAGCTTCTCCGCGCGGGCGTGGTGGACGCGGTGGTGGTCTCCAGCGTCGACCCCGACTGGAAGGATCCATGGGGTTCCACGGCGAAGATCTACGGCGACGTGGTACGCGAGGTGCGGGCCATAGGCCGGGGGAAGGTGTACTTCCCCATCATGTCGTACAACTTCACGGGGCGGCCGGGATACCCCGAGTACGCTAAGCGGCTCGGCATCTCGCCGGCCAACGCGGTGCAGAGGCTTCTTGAGATCGCGCGCGACGCCGGCGGCGACGGCATCACGATGGAGGTGGTCGACGGCGGCAACTACTCCAAGGATGTCTGCGCCGTGATATCGGCTTTCAAGGTGGAAACGAACAAAGGAGAATGAAGGAATGAACCGTATCGACAAGATGATCGTGGCGGC
This sequence comes from Kiritimatiellia bacterium, assembly GCA_017525225.1. Lineage (GTDB taxonomy): Bacteria > Verrucomicrobiota > Kiritimatiellia > RFP12 > UBA1067 > RGIG6720. The sequence goes on along the minus strand of JAFXTB010000157.1, from coordinate 15,323 downwards.
GATGGCAGCCGCCTTTGCGGCGACGGGGTCCGCCTCGGCGGCGCTCTACAACGACGCACCGAAGGTGCAGGCCAGGGCAGAGATACTGTGGGTGCGCCCGATATGCGTGGAGACGAACCGCTACATCGGCTGGCCTTCCGTATGCCTGCTGAAAAGCGGGGATCTGATGGCGGTGTTCTCGGGCGACCGCGACCGGCACGTGTGCCCGTTCGGCAAGGTGCAGTATGTAAGATCCACGGATGGCGGCGAAACGTGGGGCGCGCCCGTGACGATTGCGAACGGTCCGATCGACGACCGCGACGCGGGCATAGTGCAGATGCCCGACGGCGAGATCGTGGTGACCTATTTCACCTCGATCGCATACCGTACATACAACAAGAACTTCAAGGTGGACTACAAGCCGGAAGACCCCAGGTACTGGTGGAAGCGGCATGACGAGAAGATCTCAGAGGAGGTCCGCAGGAACACCCTGGGCAACTGGCGCGTAAGCTCGCGCGACAACGGCCTCACATGGTCGAAGCCCGAGAAGATGGCGGATGTCAGCCAGACGCCCCACGGCCCGATCCTGCTCAGGGACGGCACGCTCTTCCAGCTAGGCCGCAGCTTCGAAGGGTCGGTGCAGGGGTCCGGCGAAAGAGGGCGCACCATCGTATCGACATGGAAGTCGTTCGATGCCGGGCGCACGTGGAAATGCATGTGCCCGGACATCCCCGATACAAACGGCGAGAACTCCATCCATCACATGTTCCATGAGCCGCATGTCGTGGAGCTGGCGGACGGCACCCTGCTAGGTCTCGTACGCTACCATGGCAAGGACGGATGCATGCGCCAGTGCGAATCGAAGGATGGCGGCAAGACCTGGTCGCCGATGGTCAAGACGCCTCTTCTCGGTCTGCCGCCGCATCTCATCCAGCTCAAGGACGGAAAGGTAGTGTGCGTATACGGTCGCCGCCGGAAGGATCCGGGTTGTGGCGAGTTCGCATGCATCTCGGACGATGGCGGCAGGACTTGGGACGTCGCCAACGAGATCAGCCTCGCCCCGCATACCGACGGCGACCTTGGATATCCCGCTTCAACCGTGCTCCCCAACGGCGACATACTCACCGTATACTACCAGCCGATGGTGCCCAAGGGCATGCCGTGCCTGATGGCGACGCGCTGGCGCGTCACGCGATGATGGCGATGAAGGCAGGCGGCGCTAGAACAGCGAAGGCTGCACGCCGCCGACCGGCTTGAGACCGAGCCGGTTCCATGCGAGCGAGGTGGCTACGCGCCCCTTCGGAGTGCGCTCCAGGTAGCCTTCCATGATCAGGAACGGCTCGTAGGCCTCCTCGATCGTGTCGGACTCCTCGCCGACGGAGACGGCGATGGTGGAAAGCCCCACCGGACCGCCGCCGAACTTGCCGCAGATGGTCTCGAGGATCTTGATGTCCATCTCGTCCAGGCCGTTGGGATCGATCTCCAGGAGCGCCAGGGCGTCCACCGCCACCTGCTTCGTGATGAGGTTTCCTGCCTTCACCTGCGCGTAGTCGCGCACCCGTCTCAGCAGGTTGTTCGCGATGCGCGGCGTGCCGCGCGCGCGCGTGGCGATCTCGAGCGCGCCGTCCGGCTCCACGTCCACGCCCAGCTTCGCGGCCGAGCGCGTGACAATCTCTGCAAGCTCCGCAGGGAAGTAGTAGTCGAGCCTGTTTACAAGCCCGAAGCGCGCCCTCAGGGGGGCGGCGATGAGACCGATGCGGGTGGTGGCGCCCACGAGCGTGAAGCGAGGCAGCTCCAGGCGCACGCTGCGCGCGTTCGGCCCCTGGTCGATCATGATGTCGATCGCGAAATCCTCCATCGCGGAATAGAGGTATTCCTCCACCGTCTTCGCCATGCGGTGGATCTCGTCGATGAACACGATGTCGCCCGGCTCCAGCGACGTGAGAAGGCCTGCGAGGTCGCCTGGCTTGGTCAGCACCGGGCCCGACGTGGTCTTGACATGCACGCCCATCGCGTCGCCAAGTATGTAGGAAAGGGTGGTCTTGCCGAGTCCGGGCGGCCCGGAGAACAGCACGTGGTCCAGGGATTCCCCACGCTCCTTCGCCGCCTTGACGGCGAGTTCGAGCCTGTCGCGGATCTTCTGCTGGCCCACGAATTCCCCGAACTGCACGGGACGGAGCTTGTTGTCGAACGCGGCATTGCGCCGGTTCAGTTCTTCGGATTGCCGTTCTGTCTTCATCTGCGGCGACAATTATACCATAAATTCCGCCACTTGGGTGTTCGGTTTATGGTATAATAGTGTCCATGAAAGTTTCCACCTCCGAGATACTGGACGGTCTCATGCGCCGACATCCGGCGCTTGAATGCTGCCGTGAAGACATTCTTCAGGCGTTTGAACTTGTTCTCGGCACCTACCAGGGAGGCGGGAGCGTGTTCACCTGCGGCAACGGTGGAAGCGCGGCGGATGCCGACCATATTGCAGGTGAACTTCTCAAGAACTTCCGCCGCGAACGCGACATACCGCCGGACCTGAAGCTGCATCTCCTGGAGGGCGACGACGACGGCATGCTGCTGGCCGAACGTCTGGAAGGGTCGCTGCCCGCCATCTCGCTATGCTCGCAGACGGCGGCCCTCACGGCCGTGGCGAACGACATCGCCTGGGAGCTGGGCTTCGCGCAGCAGCTGCTGGGCCTTGCACGCGATGGCGACTCGCTGATCGCGCTGTCCACATCTGGCAACGCGCGCGACTGCGTGCTGGCCGCCACGCTGGCGCACGAGCTCGGCGTGAACGTCGTCGCCCTGACTGGCGAACAGGGCGGGCGGCTCGCTGCCACTGCGGATGCGGCCATACGGGTGCCGGCCGCCGAGACGTATCTCGTGCAGGAGCTGCATGTTCCAGTGTACCACGCGCTTTGCGCCATGCTGGAGGAGGAGCTGTTCTAGACCGCTTCCGCAGGCAGTCTTGCCAACAATGTCTAACGTGAAAGGAAAGATGAAATGAAGAACTCAATCGAGAAGGTCGCATGGGGAAGTTTCGAAGGCGAGGAGGCGCATCTTTGGCGGCTCGTCAACGCCAACGGGATGGAACTGGACATCACCGACTTCGGCGGACGTCTCGTCAGGGCGCTCGTGCCTGACCGCGAGGGGCACTTCGACAACGTGACCCTCGGCTGGGAGACGCTTGACGAATACGTGGGCGAGCATGGCGGCACATACTATGGCGCGCTTGTCGGGCGCTATGGCAACCGCATCGGCAAGGGACGTTTCACGCTGGACGGCGTTGAGCACGTGCTTGAGCTGAACAACGAACCCAACGGCATCCCTTGTGCCCTGCATGGTGGGCTCCGGGGGTTCTCGCTCAGGATGTGGCGCTGCGTGGAGGAGATACATACCGACGACATGGTCGGCATCGTGCTCGAGATCGATTCGCCCGACGGCGAAGGCGGATACCCCGGGAACGTGACCGTCCGCGCCACGCTGATTCTCGACAACCGCAACGCATGGCATGTCGGCTGGCGCGCCGAGACGGACCGGGCGACGCCGCTTTCCTTCACGGACCATGCCTACTGGAACCTTGACGGCATCGATGCCGGAAGCACGGTGATGGGCCACCTCCTGTATGTCAACGCCGACCAGTTCACACCGTACGGGCCCGACATGATCCCGACTGGCGAACTTCGCGATGTCGCCGGGACCCCGTTCGACTTCCGCACCACGCATGCCGTGGGCGAGCATCATGGCGACGACTGCGCCGAGTTGAAGTACGGCATGGGCTACGACATCAACTGGGCGCTGCGGCGCGATGCCGGCGACGAGCTGTCTCTAGCGGCCATCCTCACCTCGCCGGCCACCGGCAGGCAGCTGGAGGTATGGACCACCGAGCCCGGCCTGCAGATATACGATGGCTACTACCTGCCCGTTCGCAATTCCGGTATCGCGCTGGAAACGCAGCACTTCCCCGATTCGCCCAACAAGCCCATGTTCCCGAACACGATACTCCATCCGGGACAGGTGCTGTACTCCACGACGGAATTCAGGTTCAAGACCGTCTGACGCGCCCGATCCGCACGAACGCCTCAAAAAGGGAGGAAGTAAATGAACGGTGCAATTCTACTGCTGGCTGGCGTGGCCTGCTTCACGCTCGCATACCTGCTGTATTCGCGCTTCATCGCCAAGGCCATAGGCGTAGATCCCGAGCGGCCCACGCCGGCCCATACGATGGGCGACGGGGTGGACTACGTGCCCGCGCATCCGATGGTGCTCTACGGGCACCACTTCGCCGCCATCGCGGGCGCAGGGCCAATCATCGGTCCAGTGCTTGCCGCGCAGTTCGGCTGGGTGTCGGTGGCGCTCTGGATCGTGCTGGGATGCATGTTCATAGGCTCCATGCACGACATGGTCACGCTCTTCCTCTCGGTGCGCCACCAGGGCAAGTCTATCGGAACCGTCATCGAGGACGTACTAGGCCGGCCAGGCAAGATGATCTTCCTGATGTTCAGCTTCTCTGCGCTGGTGCTGGTGCTGTCGGTGTTCACGGGGCAGGTGGCGGATGCGTTCGTCTCCAACCCAGAAGTGGCCACATCGTCGCTGCTCGGCATATTCGAGGCGGCGCTATTCGGAATATGCGTCTATCGTTTCCGCTGGAGCGTGTTCGTGGCTAGCTTCGTGTTCGTGCCGCTGCTGTTCTTCCTCGTGTGGATCGGCGTAGTGTTCCCGTGCGACCTCACGGCGCTGTTCGGCGTCACGGCGGCCAATGCCCGCATGATCTGGGTGGGGGTGCTCTTCCTGTACTGCTTCGTGGCGTCCACGCTGCCCGTATGGCTGCTGCTGCAGCCGCGCGACTATCTCAACAGCTACCTGCTCTACGCGATGCTGGCCATCGGCCTCACCGCCGTGTTCGTGGTCTGCCCCACGATCAACATCGATGCCTTCTCGGGGTTCACGGTAAAGGCCGCGCGTGGAGGGGGTACGATGTACCTCTTCCCGCTCCTGTTCGTGACGGTCGCCTGCGGTGCATGCTCGGGCTTCCATGCGCTGGTCGCGTCCGGCACCACGTCCAAGCAGCTCGACAACGAGCGCCATATACGCCCCGTGGGCTACGGGTGCATGCTTCTTGAGGGCGTTGTGGCGCTGCTGGCGCTCATCGCCGTGGCATGGCACACGCAGGCGGATCTCGTGGCCGGGCTGTCGGAGGGCAAGCCGGTCGTCCTGTTCGCGCAGGGGCTGGCGTCCTTCTGCGGCAAGCTTGGGCTGCCGGAGAAGACTTCCGAAAGCTTCATGCTGCTCGCCGTGGCGGCGTTCCTGATGACGTCCGTCGACGCCTGCACGCGCCTTGCGCGCTTCGTATGGCAGGAGCTGTGGTCCACCGCCTCTGCCGCCCAGCCGGCCGAAGCCGCCGTTGCGGAGAAGCCGCCGTCCGCCATCGTCCGTCTCAACCGCAACATGTACTTCGCTACGGGCGTCGTGGTTGCGATAGGCGTCTATCTGCTCGTGTTGAACCCGTCGATGGCGAACAACCTCTGGACGATGTTCGCGAGCGCCAACCAGATGCTTGCGTCGCTCACGCTGCTTACGGCAACGCTTTGGCTCTTCAAGAACAAGCTCAAGTTCTGGATCACGGCCTTACCCATGTGCTTCATGGTCGTGACTTCGGGAACGGCGGTGTTCCAGCTGTTCCTGCAGAACCTGGACAAGTGGATGAAGCAGGGCTTTGCGGCGGGTGGCGTTACGGCCATCGGCTCCATCACGCTCTTCTGCCTGGCGGTCGTGCTGATGGCGTTGGGCGCGCTCAAGATGCGCAAGCTCGTTAAAAGCCGCATTGCGCGTTCGATAGCGGGGAACACCAAGTAGACCCCGCCGGAATCTTTGGGAAAAATCAAGGAAAGGAATGATTGAAATGAAGAAGCTGTTGATTGCCGCAGGCGCGCTCCTGGCGGCCGAATCGGTGATGGCTGGGGTATATGGCGACGTGCCCGACGCGCGCCACGCATGGGCCGTGCACGACAGGAACCGTCCCAACCCTGTGAAGGTTTCGGCGGAGCCGGGGCGTCCGCCTAGCGACGCCGTGGTGCTCTTCGACGGCACGGAGGAGAGCTTCCGCAGGAACTGGCGCCACAAGAAGGTAGACCACAAGACCGACTGGCGCGTCGTTGACGGCGCAATGGAGTCCGTCAAGGGCGCGGGCTACATCCAGACGAAGGACTCTTTCGGCGACTGCCAGCTGCATGTGGAATGGGCTAGCCCTGTGAAGGTGGAGGGCGTAGGCCAGGGACGCGGCAATTCTGGCGTGTTCCTTATGGGCAGCTACGAGATACAGGTTCTCGATTCGTACGAGACCGATCCCTCCAAGGATCCGAATCCCAATCCGAATTATGCCGACGGCCAGGCATCCGCCGTGTATGCGGAGAATCCGCCGCTCGTCAACGCCTCGCGCGCGCCGGGCGAGTGGCAGACGTACGACATCGTCTTCCACCAGCCGATCTGGAAAGGGGAACAGCTCGTGCATCCGGGCTCGGTGACGGTGTTCCACAATGGCGTCCTGACACAGGACCACTGGGAGATGGAGGGTCTCACGACGCACCGCAAGAGGCGTCCGCTCGCGCCGCATGCGACTCGCCTGCCGCTGGAGTTCCAGGATCACGGAAATCCCGTCAGGTTCCGCAACGTGTGGTTGCGCGAGATCCCCTCGCGCTACACCAACACCACGCATGGCGGCCCGGCGGCGAACGAAGCGGACGTGATGGCGCTTCGCCGCCAGACGGCCGCCCGGCTCTATGCGAAGATCGACGTCTCGAAGATGGACGCGCCGACACTCGCGGCGCTTCTCGAGGTGGTGTCGTATGCGAAGGAGGGCGTATACAAGGAGGAGATGCTCCGCCATGCCTACGCCTATCGCGATTTCCTGAAGGGTCTGGACGGCGCCGCGCAGAAGGCGCGCAAGTCGGAGATCATCGACATGAAGCGCATGGTGGACACGCTGCAGCAGGGGGGCGTCCTGCCACCCACCTGCACGCTTGCCGCTGCGCTCAACGCCATCTGCGCCGCCAACGGCTGGAAATAGGCCAGCCGGGCGCATCATGCCGGCGCCATTGCTGCGCCGGTAGGGCGGTCGCCTCGCGCGACCGCCGTCCGCCAAGGTGACGTGGAAGTACGGGAAGCGAGAGGCGATTTTCGACAGCGAAGTAAACTTACAAAGGAGATGCCAAGATGGCAAGGTTGACTGAGATTGCGTGGGAGGACTACGAACGGCTGCCGCTTGAGGAGAAAAAGCCGTATCTGGAGAACTACAACATTCCGGACACGCCCTACCACACGCTTTTCGCGCAGCAGTTCGACAGGGGGCTCCTGGAGCGCCTGGCCGCGCTTGCGAACCGCATCCGATTCATGGCGAAATCCAAGGAGGGCGCGCTCTACCTGAAGTCGCTGCTACCGCACAAGCGCGCCATGCTCTACTTCTCGCAGCCAAGCTCGCGTACCTTCCTCTCGCATCTCGCGGCGTGCCAGATACTTGGCCTCACCACGGGGAGTGTGCGCGATTCGTCGACATCGTCTGAATTCAAGGGCGAGTCGCGCGAGGATTCCATCCGCACCTTCTCCAGCTACTTCGACATGATTATCATGCGTACGCCCGAGAAGGGGCTCGCCGAGCAGATGGCATGGGAGCTTTCCAACTCTTCGCGACCGATACCCATCCTCAACGCCGGGTCCGGCAAGGACCAGCACCCTACGCAGGCCCTGCTGGACATCTACACGCTTCTGCGCTCGTTCGAGGAGAAGGGCGGGCTTTGCAACCGCACGGTGACGTTCTGCGGCGACCTGCTGCGCGGCCGCACGGTGCGGTCGCTCTCGTACCTGCTCACCAACTTCGACAACATCCGGCAGATATTCGTGGCCCCGGACGAACTGCAGGTGCCCGATGACGTTCTTGCGATACTGAAGGCGAAGGGTGTATCCTATGCGCTTTCCGGCAACCTGCGCGAGGCGGTGTCGCTCTCCGACGCTGTGTATATGACGCGCATACAGGACGAATGGGACCAGTCCAAGGGCGAATCGGCGCGCATCGACACCTCGCACTTCAAGTTCGGCGCGGAGGAGCTGAAACTGCTGCCAAAGGACGGCGTCATCATGCATCCGCTTCCGCGGCGCGACGAGATCGCAACATGCTGCGACCACGATCCGCGCGCGATGTACTGGCGGCAGATGCGCAACGGCATGTGGATACGCTCCGCGCTCATCGCGATGACGTTCGGTTTCGAGAAGCAGATAATGTGTTTCGGTGCATAGAAGGGAGATTCGGATGAACGCACGTACAATACGCGAGAGGGCCTGGAACAAGCTTGGCGAGGGCAACTGGTTGCGGGCGGTCCTGGCCTACCTGCTGTTCTGGCTGGCAGGCATGGTCATATCGTCGCTGTTGACACAGATCGGCGTTAGGACCGGCGGCATAGAGGCAACCACACTCGGCAAGTACATCATGGCGAAGCATGGGATCGACATCCCGCCTGAGCTGCCGGCCATGCTGCGGGACATGCCGATGAACATAACGACGCCAGGGTTCAGGGTATGCAGCGCCATCGTCTCCAACTTCATGGCCGGCGTGCTCCAGGCTGGATGGGCGCTGTTCGCCGTGGCCATGATGCGCAACGGCGCGCACGTGATGCAGGTGTTCAGCGGGTTCGGACGTTTTCTCTCCACCGGCTGGCTCATGCTGCTGCAGTCGTTCTTCGTGGCGCTGTGGTCGCTGCTCCTGGTCATCCCAGGGATCGTGGCGTTCTATTCCTACCGCCTGTCGTTCTTCCTCAAGGCGGATCATCCCGACTGGTCGGCTTGCAAGTTACTCTCGGAATCCAAGCGGATGATGAAGGGACACAAGTGGCGGCTTGCCTGCCTTGACGCCTCCTTCATCGGCTGGATCCTGCTGTGCCTGGCCACGTTCGGGGCAGGGTTCGTATTCATCTCGCCCTACATGAATGTCGCAAACGCGGCGTTCTACGAGGATCTGCTCGATCGTCCGACTGGCGCGCCGACATCTTTCGACGATCTTCAGGAAGGCGCCTGACCGGCCGCGGTCTCCAGCACCTTGCGTGCCCGCCATCCTCCCCATACGAACAGACGCCATGGGCGGATGTTGCGCACGGTCTTGACGATCCTGCCTTCGGCGTCCATGAAAGTGGCGTCGATCGCGAAGCGCATGAACATCGTGTGGATGCAGTTGCAGCGCTCGATCAGGAGGCCTTCGTCCGGTGCCAGCGACTTGACCCCTATGAGCCCCTTTGTGCGCTCCCAGAAGCTTCTGGCGACCCTGGTCCTCATCTTCTACGGCCTACAGCATGGCCTTGTATTCATTGCGGATCACCTCGTCCGCGCGCGCAAGGATCTCGTTGAGGGTACCGGTCTTCACCCGATGCCATAGCTTGAGATCATCGAGATCGGCCACCGTTATCCCGTGCCCGCAATCATCGAAATGGGGATCGATGTTGCGTGGGATGCCTAGATCCACCATCAGCACGTTGCGGTCGGAAAGGGCGTCCATCATCTCCACGGTGACGACCGGCTTTGCGGAATCCACGGCGCTCAGGACGATGTCGGCGTCCTTGAGCGCGTCTTGAAGCTCGTCGAGTGCTTTAAGGACTATGGTGGCCTTATGGCCATCGGTGGCGTCGAGAAGCGTGGGGATGCGGTTGTGGTAGATCCACGTGATGTTCAGCCCCTGGGCCGACAGCGCACGTACTACGTCGGTGCCGACGCGTCCCGTGCCGACAACCACGACGCGGGTGTGGGCGTCGAGTCCGCCGTGCACTGAAAGGTATCGTACGGCGACCTGGTCGATCTCCGCCACGCGCAGTTGGCCTTCGACGGCATGGCGGACAAGCTTCGCGACGCGTAGCGTCTCGGCGGCGGTGAAGCGGATCGCCGGCCCGCTCCAATGCTTTTCCTCTGCCTCGGCGAAGGCGTCCTTCATCTGGCTTACGACGTGGAACTCGCCGAGGAGCGACGATTCCAGCCCGGCGCAGACGCGCACGAGATGCCTGAACGCCTCGAATCCGCCGAGCGCGAAGTATTCGCCATCGGCCAGGCGGTCGAATCCGGTGATGCGCTTCAGGAGGGCGATCACGTCGGCGTCGGGCGTGGAGACGACCGCCAGCTCCACGCGGTTGCAGGTGTTGAGGATGAAGAATTCGCGCACGCCCTTGACGCGCGTCACGAGACGGCCTACGGCGTCGCGTTCGGCGGCAGGCAGATGGAAGGGGGCACGCCGGCGCGAGGAGAGCAGGGCGTCGGAGGTGCCGAGTACGGTAAGCTGGAGGTTGCGCCGCTCGCCGAGACAGGCCACGATCTCGTCCTTTACATCTCGCGCGGACCGGCAGGACTGTCCGGACGTAGACACCGCGATGAGGGTGTCGCCCATCCGCGCGATGGCGGGCGTGGTGAAGTCGCCGTCCGGCCAGTTCATGTCGGAGCAGCAGCATGGCACATGGGCCTTGCGCGCGTCGTCCAGGACGGCCCTGTTCACATGCTTGTCGTCGGTGCAGGCGAAGGCCAGCAAATGGCAGGCGGCGTCGCCTGGGGCGTACGGGCGCTTCGTCCATGCGAGGCGTCCTTCGGATTTGGCGGCGAGTTCCGCAAGCTCCGCCACGGCATCGGGTGAGACCAGCTCCACCCTGGCGCCGGCGTCCAGCAGGGAACGGACCTTGCGCAGCCCCACCTGCCCGCCACCCACGACGAGCACGGGACGGTCGTCGATGATGAGGTTGAGGGGGAATGTCTGGCGGACAGGACGGCCGTTTCTGTACATGGCTATCTTCCTATCCTGACCGATGCCACGATGTTCGGGGCGAGCGGCGGCACGGTGCCGCCGTTCTCGATCACCTGCACTGTCGCGAACACGTCTTCCCATGTCTGGTAGCGGTAGTTGCGGTCCTTGACGAGCATGCCCGATAGGAGGTTGCAGAAGCCTTCCGTGAGATTCGGCGCTATCAGGCGGGGGTCTGGAGCCTGGCATTCGGGATTCACGTGGGACCGCAGCACGTCGTCGTTGGAAAGGCCAGGGAAGAGCATCCGGCCGGTGGTCAGGTGGTACAGGGTCGCACCGAGCGAATAGATGTCGGCCCGGCAGTCAAACTGCGAGTCGCCGTATATCTGCTCGGGCGAGATGTATGCGGGCGTGCCCACGACCTCGTCGGTGGGGCTGCCGGACTTGATCGCGGCCGTGGACTGGCAGAGGCCGAGGTCGGTCACCTTCACGGTGCCGTCGCGGTCCACCATGATGTTCTCGGGCTTGATGTCGCAATGCACGATCTTGAACATGTTCCATGCGTAGCTCATGGCGTCCGCCACCGATTCGCCGATTATGAGCGCATCGATCTCCGGCAGGCGCGCCTTGCGGTGCAGGAGCGAACCGAAGGTGTAGCCGTCGACGTAGTCCATGATGAAGTAGTAGCGTCCGTCCACGCAGTCGGCGCCATACCCCTGCACGATGCCGGGGTGGTGGAGGTCGGTCATCGTGCGCACCTCCATCATGAACTGGCGGATATCCTGTCCGGACGACGCGAATTCCTTGTTCATCACCTTTACCGCCACGTTGCGCTTCAGCTCCTTGTGCCATGCGCGCCACACCACCGCCATGCCGCCCTTGCCGGCGATCGCGTCGAAGCGCAGGAACGGTAGGTTGGGCGGCTGCGCCACCTGGAGCTTGCGCGTGATGCGCTGGGTGAGATTCTCGCCATCCACCGCCTGCATAGCGGCCGCCGAGCCCGGCGCCGTCGGCGGATGCGGCGGGGGAAGGGGAGTGTCGGTATCGGCCTTGTCGCTGTGTGCCTTGGCGGCTTGGCGCGCGGCCTTGCCGAATAGATACTTCGGCGGCGCTTCCTTCGGTTTGATCTTTATGACCATCAGCGTACCTTCCTTCCCATTCCGCTGCATGCGCGGCAGGGGGTGCCTTCAAGGCCCCGGCAGTCCGGGCAGACCACGCGACCGACGCCCTGGCATGTGGGGCATGGTTCCACCGACATGTTATAGTGGCGGTTTGTCCGTCCGCTTCCAACCTCGTTCTTCCTGACCACCCATCCGTTCTTGCATTCGCGCGCGTTGCAGGCCACCAGCCCGGTGGCCTTGCATTTGCGGCACTTCTCCACGCCGGACCATCCGCAGACGCGGCATGGCGGCACATCGTCCAGGGTATGCTGCAGCTCTAGGCGGTATACGGTGCGGCGGCCCTTGCCGGCGCAGAGCGGGCAAACCATGCGCACATCCCAATGGTCCTTGGCGTTGATGGAGCCCTTGTGCTGGCCGTGGTCTGGAGGATGCAGCTTCAGCCGCCCTCTGCCTTCCGGGCTTCTTGCGCACAGAGTGCAGGGAACCACAATCTTGCGGATGCCGTTCTCGGGCCGCGGCGCGTTCTCCGCGCCAGTAGCCAGCAGGGCAATGAGGCCTACAAGGCCCATAAGGCCCTTAAAGCCTTTAATGCCAGGTGTGGTGGAACTCATATCTTTTCTCCTTCTGCGGCATACTCATCCAGCTTGCGATAGATGGTACGGCGCGATATCCCCAGCAGCTTGGCGGCCTGGGTACGGTTGCCGCCGGTCTCCTTGAGGGTGGCCAGTATCTTGGCCTTCTCAGTCTCGCCAAGCGTTCCGGCCGACGAGAAACCGGACGGATTGCCTGCGGCGCGCAGCTGCTCCGGCACATCCTCCACATCCAGCTTGCCGCCCGATGACAGCACGACCATCTTCTCGATGGTGTTGCGCAGCTCGCGAACGTTCCCAGGCCAGCGCCAGGCTTCAAGGTACTTCATGGCCGCCGGCGTGATGCCGGTGACAAGTCCGCCCTTTTTCGCCGAGAATTCGTCTAGGAAGCGCGAGACCAGAAGTGGTATGTCGCCAGGGCGTTCGCGTAGCGGCGGTAGCGTGATGTCCACCACGTTCAGCCTGTAGAACAGGTCCTCGCGGAACTTGCCTTCGTCCACATAGGCGCGCAGATCGCGGTTTGTGGCGGCCACGATGCGGATGTCGGTCTTGATCGCCTCGGTGCCGCCGAGGCGGGTGAAGGTGCGCGTCTCCAGCGCGCGCAGCAGCTTCACCTGCGTGGCGGGACTTATCTCGGAGATCTCGTCGAGGAAGATGGTACCGTGGTCTGCCGCCTCGAAGCGGCCGATCTGGCGCGCGATGGCACCGGTGAATGCGCCTTTCTCGTGCCCGAAGAGCTCGGATTCCAGGAGCGTGTCGGGCAGGGCGCCGCACTGCACGGCTATGAAGGGTCCGCTGGCACGTGGCGAGAGGCTGTGGATGGCGTGCGCCACCAGCTCCTTGCCGGTGCCGCTGGGACCCTGGATGAGCACGGTGGCGTCCGTTGGGGCGGCCTGTCGCACGAGGTGGAACACGCGCTTCATCGCGTCCGATTCGCCCGTTATGTTCTCCAGACCGTACTTTTCGTTTAGCTGGCTGCGAAGGGCGGCGACTTCGCTTTTCAGCGCGGAGGTCTCCATCGCCTTGGCTACACGGGCCTCGAGCTGATCGAGGTTGACGGGCTTCATTATGAAGTCGTCGGCGCCGTCCTTCATGGCCTCAACGGCCTGGTCGACCGTTCCATACGCGGTAAGGAGTATGCAGGCCAGCTGTGGCCGCATCGCCTTGGCGGCCTTCAGCAGCTCCATGCCGCTGGCCCCGGGCATGCGGATGTCGGAAAGCAACAGCACGATGGATGGATCGGCCTTGAGGGCCTCCAGCGCAAGCTCCGCGTCGGCGGCGGTCGTCACGGCATAGTCGTCCGAAAGGGCGCGGCTCATCAGCTCGCGCGTGTTCTTTTCATCGTCCACGACAAGTATGGATGGTTTCATGCCAGTCGTCTCACTCTCTTTTCCATGCGCGGCATCCATACCGTGAAGCGAGTGCCTTCGCCTTCCTTGGATTCGACGTCCATCTCGCCGCCATGGGCGCGCACGATGCGGCGGCATATCATGAGCCCCAGGCCGTTGCCCGAACTTCCCTTCGTGGTGCGGTACGGCTCGAATATGCGTGCGAGGTCGGCGGTCGGAATGCCGCCGCCGGTGTCGCAGAACGAAACGCCCACGCTTGCGTCGGTGACCTCGAACCCGATGGCGAGCGCCCCGCCGTCCTTCATCGCCTCCATCGCGTTCTTTATCAGATTGAAGAACACCTGCTGCATCTGACCCGAGTCGAACAGGACGGTCGGCAGCGCGTTAGGAAGGTCGAGCGTCACGTGTATGCTGCGGTCCTCGAAGGACCGTTCAAGCTCCGCCAGGGTGGCCTTGAGCGGGTCGGATAGCGAGCCGGGCGCCAGCACGGGCGCGATGGGGCGGATCGCCGTGAGGAAGCTGCGGTTTATGGCGTCGATGCGCCTTACCTCGCGCTTGGCGGTCTCCACATCGTCAAGAAGGCGCTTGCGCCGGGCGTCGTCCGGCTCCCGGCGCAGGTCGCGGGCAAGCAGATCGAGATTGAGCGAAAGGGCGTTTAGAGGATTGCCTATCTCGTGCGCCACGCCTGACGCCAGCTGCTGGATCGCCTCGATCCGGCCGGATTCAAGGGCGTCCTTCTCCCGGGCATGTGCGAGCGTCACGTCGCGCAGCATTATCACGGTGGCGGTGTCGCTTGGCATGGACTGTATCTCGAGGATGCGCCTCTCCGGGTATGTAAGCTCGATTTCCCGCGAGGCGGTACGCGTCCAGTCCGCAGTGGCGGGCGGCGCCACGAGATCCTGCCAGTCCCAGCCAGGCAGCGCCTTCGCGAGCGGCTTGCCCTTGACATCGGAGAACTTGAAATGCGCGAGTCTCTCCGCAGCCGGGTTGGCGTACACGATCGAGCCGCGTCCAGAGGTCACTATCACACCTTCGCCGATTGCCCGTAGCACGGCTTCAAGAAACGCGAACTCGTCCGCGAGCCCTTTGTACTGCCCGCGTACGCCATCGACATCCAGTTTGTCCAGATGCTGTGCGACCTTGTTGAAAAAGCGTCTCATCGTGCCATTTCTTCCCGGTGGGAAATTTCGCTACAGTATAGCGTTTTTTCCGCGTAAAAGCAAGTCTGAAGATTCTTCCGCGGGATTTCTGGGCGCATCTGCGTAATTCACCCATGCGTATTGAGTTTTGGAAACAACCAGAACAACTGGTAAAAACAACTTTGAGAGAGGTGCGCGGGCTAACTCGCCCGCGCTTTTTCTGCCTTCTGCATATCGTCTTCGATGGATTTCTGATATGATTGCGCCACCACAGCCGTGAAGGAGACTCCATGAAAGATGCAGCGGAATTGAAAAACCACGTCTATGACATTGTAGGCGCACTGCATTCCGTTCACGACGAGCTCGGGCCAGGCATCAACGAATACTGCTAT